>NZ_CP021247.1:3112319-3420205 GCF_017309955.1 Novosphingobium sp. KA1
TGAGTGCCAAAGCCCGAGACCGCGTTGGTCAGGCTATCGACGGTGAATCCGTCCTTGAAGCGAATGGATCGGATGCGGCCACCTGACATATTGACCGAAATATGTTCTGAAATTGCTCAAGGTTACCGCTATTAAAGCGGCTTGAGATTGCTGTGCGATTCGAGGGCGTTAATGAAGCACCACATGAATGCGGCGGAGGCCTTTGCTACTCTCAATGTAGGTGAGGGTATTCCGTATCCTTCAGATACGTCGCACATTTGTGCGCATTGCGGAACATATGCGCTACATACTTGGGGGATCGTCCAAGGCGTCGTGATGTGGGGGCAGAAATTTCGTCCTGTCAGCGAGCCGATGATGCATTTAGCTGCATGCTCTGCGTGTAGCCAGGAAACAGTTTTTGCTAACGGGAAGCTGGCTTTGCCGGCTGATATTACTGCCCCTGCACCTTCGTCGGATCTGCCCCAAGATCTTATGGCAGATTTCGAAGAAGCTCGGAAAATTCATATGCAATCCCCACGCGGGGCGGCAGCGTTGTTGCGTTTGGTTGTCCAAAAGCTCTGCCCAATTCTCGGTTCCGAAAAGAAGGATATTAACGGGGCAATTGGCGAGCTTGTAGAAAAAGGTGTTATTACAGGCGCTTTGCAGCAAGCGTTGGATTCAGTCCGGGTTATTGGAAACGAAGCAGTTCATCCTGGCGAACTTGATTTGAAAGATGATTCTATAACTGTTCACTCGCTTTTCATGTTGATTAATTTCATTGTGCAAAAGGCCATCACCGAGCCAAAGGAAATTGATGCCATCTATCAGTCCCTGCCTGCCGGAAAACTCGCTGGGATTGCTGCAAGGGATAAGCAAAAGCCTTAGGCGTTCCTGATGTTGTAGCGCGCGCCAAGCGCGATGGCCCCGAACGCCCGAGAGGTGCTGTCTGGTGTGTCATCGTGCTTGGCGCTGGGGAAGTTCTCGTTGGCCGAGAACCATGCCTCGTTCCAAGGGCCGCGCAGCACATCGACATTGCCCGCTTCCGCCTGTGCCGAGAACGGCCCGAAGCGCGTGACCTTGTCGCCCGATTCCGGTGACGATCGCACGTTGTATCCCGCCAGCTTGAGCTTGAGGTTCTGCACCTGGGCCTTGCCGGCTTGGCCGGGGTCCTGCGGCAGGTAGATCAGGCACGCCTTGCCGTCCTGCGAAGCTGTGTTGATGATCAGGTTCTCGACGCCGTTCGGGCTGAGGCAGTCGGCTCCGCTGTCGACCACGATGAACCGGCCATCGGGCGTGCGGCCGATCTTGGTCGACGCCGTCGCGTCCGGGTCGGGGTTCTCGGCTGTGCGCGGCGTGGCAGCGAGGTCATAGCCGCGAGCGAAGACGGTCCCGGCCGGGATCGCATCGACAACCCGGCACCAGGCGCGCTGGAAGTAAAGGCCGGCGGCGGGCCGGATTTTCCAGTTGCCGCCCAGCAAGCGCTCGCGCTCGACCAGCGGCAGCGCCAGCAGTGACGCCATGTAACCCGGATCGGCGGCCATCAGCGCCTTGTTGTCGGTCAGCTTGGCCGGAATGAACGTTAGCGACTTCGCGGGGATCGGGACCTGCTCGCCCGCGTCGTTGATCATGGTGTAGCAGGCGAGGTCTTCGGGACTGTCTGCCCACTTCAGGTCTTCGCCTACACGGACGAACCACCGCAGCTTGCCTGCGCGCTCGGGGATAGGAAGGCCGGTGTCCCGGTCGATCCACCATGCGATGAGGTCGGCAACCCAGCTATCCGCGTCAGGATTGCACGTGGCGCGGATGTAGGGCCGGACGCCGCACATCGAGCGGTTGCGGCTGACCATGTACCAGAACTGGACCGCGGTGAAGTGCGTCAGCTCGTCGAAGCAGATCAGCGGGATCTGCGAGCCCTGCCAGTTGAAGCGGGTCTTGTCGTGTTCGAGGTGGGCGAAGCTGACGCTGGCGCCGGTGGGGAACGACCAGGAAAGCGTGTGTTCCTTCGGATCGCCGCCGACTTGCGGGTAAAGGACGGCGCTTTCGTCCCACAGGCCGCCTTCGTTGCGGATCTGGACGGTGGAGCGGCGGAAGAACACCGCGCCAAAGCCGGGATTGGCGATGTGCCGCAGCGGCTCCATGAGTAGGCCCCACGTCTTGCCGCCGCCGGCGCCGCCGCCGTAAATGGCGATGTCGGCCGCGCTAGAAAGGAACGCGGTCTGCGGGCCGGGTTGTGGCTTGATCGTCTCGGCGGTGATTTGCGGCCCGCCGTTGTGGCCGATGCCCGCTACCGGATGATCGTTAGGCTCTGAGAGGATTCCGACTGCGGGGCTCATGCGGCGGCGGTCAACCTCGCTGCAACACGCTCGAAGTAGAATATCACCGGCTCAGCGCTAACGGTAATGATCCCGAACCGCTCGCCAGTCCGAAAGGTTGAAGTCTGCTTGCGCACGATCTCGGCCGAGCGCTGGATGTAGGCGCGCCATGCCTCCAACGGGTACCCGCCCTTGTGGATGTTGCAGGGCGCGCAGGCGGGCATCATGTTGCCCACCCGGTTGCGCTCCGGCTTGATCATCCGCTTCTCATCGGCGGGTAGTGGCTTGCCCCAAGCGTCGGTTGTGATCCGGATCACCGGCTCTATGTGGTCCGCATGCATCGTCTTGCCCAGGTCACAACCGCAATAGGCACACTTACCGTCGAACTTGGCGCGCAGGGCATCCCGCTGTCGCTTGGTGCCGCGCCATTCTTCATCTTCCGGCGCGGCGAACGCGAGCAGGTCGGCCATCACTCACCCCCGCTGCGAGAGAGGGAGCGAGCATCGCTTGATTGGAGCAAGTTCAGCAGGCCACGCACCGACGCCTCGGCAAAGACATCCTTCCGCCCGTCGAGAACGGACTGAAGTGCCATGGCATAGGCGAACGCGTTATCGCCGCGGATGAAGACTCCCGGCCAGTCGTCACCGATCTGGACGACGCCCGTTTCGATCCTGGGGCCTTCGTGTGGGACGATCTGCATCAGTCTTCGCCCCAATAGCTCATGTCGGCATCAGCGCAGGCCTCAGGACCGTCGGCGCGCTGCCAATCGCACTCGAAATACAAGGGGGCCGTCTCGTCCGCGTAATCAGCGATGCTTTCGCCATCGTCGAATACCGGGCCAGCGCGATCAAGCATGTGGGCCTTGAAGCGGCGGCAGAACTCTTCTTGCGTGAGGACAATCTCGTTCATGCTGGGTTGTCCCTTCCATTATCGGGGAGAGCGAAGATCGCGACGGCCGGCGCCGCAGCGGGCAGGTCCTTGCCGTCCTTGCCGGTGATCTCGCGCTTGTTGGTGTAGGCGTTGCCCATCTCTTCGGCGGCCTGCTTGTGGAGCTGGGCGGCCAGGGGGAAGTTGCCCTTACGCTCGGCGGCGGTGGCCATGCGCTGAAGCGCCCGCAACCGGGTGGACCGATGCGCGATCGGGATGTGCGAAGAGTCCTCGGTGAACGCCTTGCGAGCCGCATCGAACATCACCCGCCATTTCTGGGACAGGTTGCGTCCGGCGTGCTTGGTAGGGTCGTAGGTCTGGATCGCCTGCGGGGTCAGCTCGATGCCGAATTCGTCCTTGAGCGCGGTAGCTACCTGGGACGGCGTGTCGAACGACGCCAGCGCCTGAATTACGTAGGCCTTCACTTCGTCGGTCATCTGTTTGTTTCGGGCGGCCATTTTCAAGCAACCTTCAATGAGCAGGTGCCACAGATGCCGGCGATCGATGCACGTCCGATTGTTGGGCCAGCCTTCGCCGCATCGACCATGGCGGAGACGCCAGCGGCCTCCGCGCCGTACCGAGCGACGACACCAACGAACTCTTCGACGTCGTGGCCTCTGAGAGCGAACGATGGCGTCCCGTCCTGCTTGAACTTGGGCATCCCGAACTCGTCGAGCTTCTGGGCGCAGTGGTAGAGTTCGTGTTCTACCAGGGCGCAGAACGAGGGATCGTCCATCCCGGCAGCAGCCGGCGCGCTGAACGTCAGCAGGAAGTCGGGCATCCCATCGAACCACTCTTCGATTTGCTGGATCGCACGGGCGCGCTGCCACTTGCCCATCGCCATCGGTGGCATCAGCTCGGCCTGGCCGATCACGGCGCGCATCTGCTTGCTGTTGTCGCAGTTGGTCCAGAGCACGCCGAGGGCGGCATCGCGGAGGTGGGCGTGCTCGATGTTGAAGAGCGGGCTCGCCTCTTCCAGGAACGTGGCGCGGATCCACTCCAGCAGGTCCGGCGCGGGGACGAACCGGTCCAGCATCTCCAGATCAGAGAGGGTGGCGAGGTCGTGGGGCGGGTAGGGACGGCTCATCGGCTTGCCTCCTCCTTCAGGTACCGCCGTCGCTCGGCTGCCATGTGCTTGGCACCCAGCGCCTTGCGCCAGGCGAGCACAGTGGACTTGCCCCAGATCTGTTCGACCCGGCGCCATCCGTGCTTCTTGAACTTCTCCATGAACTCGGGGGGGATGGGCTTCGGTGCGGAGGTGGGCAGGAGCTTACTCTTCGACATCGGTGGCCTCGTCTTCATCTACGATTGCGAACCCCTGAGTGGCGGCGAGTTTGAAGTGCTCGAATGCGCCTTCGCGGGCCTCAGGGGTGGCGCGGTTCCAGGCGCGGACGATCAGCGTGCAGAGGGTGCTGTCCGTGTCCTCGTCCGCGAAGTTCTGGCCGGTCTCGTACCGGCGCTGGGTCACGTGCTCGCGAAGGGCGTTGACCGGCAGGTGGTCGGTGCTTGCGCGCTTGAGCAGGGGCAGGGCCTCATCCTGCGGCAGCGAGGCGACCGCGGCGTAGTGGTCCACCGATAGGGTGCGGTCGCGAAGCGCGGGCGGGAAGGTGGTCGCGGCCTTGAGCGCGTCCTTCAGGCGCTTCGGGGCCAGGCCGAGGTTCTCGCTCAGGAACTCGAAACCAGACTGGCTCAGGTATCCGGCATCACGGCCTTCAACCATCCAGTCAGCGAGCTGCCAGTCCACTTCGCGGCGCTGGTCGGCGAGGGTGCGCCCGCGCGCGATCCACTCGTCCTGAGAGGTGGCCGGGGCGCCCGTCGGAATGATCGTGGCGATCGCGTTCATGCTCAGTGTACCCCCTGCTGTTCGAAGATTGCCCAGCCTCGGGCGTGCTGGCGGATGCGGTCGCCGGTCTGGCCCATCTTCCAAACCTGGGTGTCAGCAGGCAGAACCGTGATGACGCTGCCTACCTCGATCACGACACGGTGCCCGGTGCCGAGGCGGACGTACTTCGCGCCGAACTTGGCGGCAGCAGCGATTGCCCTCGTGGAGAGCAGCGCACGGGCTTGGTCCTCAGTGAGGCAGCCGGGGATCCGCTCCATGGCGCGGCTGATCGCGTGAAAGGTGACCCGGATCATGCCGCGCGCTCCTCGGTGACGGGGTGCTGCTGGCGCCAGTTGAAGCGCTTGCGTTCCTCCTCACGAGCGGCGGCTTCCTTCTCGCGCTGCCGATGCGACCAGCCTTCGTCCTCGGTGAGGAACGGGACGCCGCCTTGCCCAACCTTCCAGAACTGGCCGCGATAGTTGGTCTGGGCGGCAAGTTCGGCGTTCCGCCAGTCGCACCAAGCCTGCGGGTCGGAGTAGCCGGGGAAGTTATACATCGGCGCCACTCCGGTAATCGCCGATCATCCCGACCGGGCGCGGTGCGGCGAGCGCTGCGCGCTGATCGTGGTAGAGGGCGGCCGGGCGGTTGATGAACGGGTTGCCCCATTGGCCGGAAAGCTGCGGCACGTTCACGATCTCGAGGCACTCGCGGATCGAGGGGAAGAACGTGCACTTGCGCAGCAGTTGCTCGGTCAGCGCCTCCAGTCCGGCCGGAGACAGGTGGCCGAGCGCTTTGAAGTACTCGGCAATCAGCCACATTTCCTTCTCGATGTCGGCGCTGTCGGCGCGCTTGAAGACCGAGCCCCAGCGCTTCATGATCGTCAGGAAGTGCCGCTTGCGCTCACCCTCCGAGGCGCGCGAATCCTTCGTCGATTGCTCGGTCGAAGGCTGTGCGGCGGTCAGAGCCGCGTCCATTGCCGCTCGGAAGGTCTTGGGCTCGGTATGTTCCATTGCGGGGTTCCTTTGGCGGGTAGAGGCCAGTCCAGTTGCGTTCGGTTGCGTCGTCGAGGATGGCGCCTGGGTCGTGGCCCTCGGCGCGCCAGCGCTCGAGCTTGCCGATCATCAGTTCGATGGCGCGGTCGGTCGGAGGCTTCCCGATGCGCCTCCGCATCTCGAGGTATCCGTTCCAGGGCTTGGCAGGGATCCAGTCGGGGACGACAGGCTTGCCTTTCGGAGCCTTGCCAGTGGCAGGCTCAGCAGGCTCGCCGTCCTCACGTGCGGGCGGGGTATCCCTATCCGGGTGAGTATGGGTGGAGGGGTTAGAATTATTTTCATTGGGGAGGAGGGAAAGAGAGGGTTCCGTCACTTCCGTTGCGTCACTGTCACCGTCACGCGTTACGTCACTCGTTACGTCACAGGCGTCATTCGCCTGAGCTTTGCGGGCGCGATAACGGGCCTGCCGCTCAGCACCGGACGAACGCTTTTCCGGGGCGCTCGACATCGTCTCGGCAATCTCAAGGATGTCCTCGGCAGAAAGGCCCTTCGCGACCAGAAGGCGCATCGTCTCAAGGTTCACGGGTGTGCAGCCTCCCCGTCGATCAGCTGGGCGCGCGCGTGCAGGTCAGCACGGGCTGCCTTGGCCGCGTCAGCAGCAGCGAAGTCACTGGGGTAGGTTTCCTGAGGGTAGACCAGAGGGCGGCCACAGGCAGCGATCAGGCGCCACGAGAAGCCACCGGCAACCGGCACAACCTCGAAGGGGGCGGGGACGCTCAAACGGTCCTCCAGTCGATCGAGGGCCACATGGCGCGCGCGAAGGCGAGGCGCAGGGTGGAGGCTTCCGTGTTGGTCGCGGATCCGCCCTTCACGTCTTCACAGACCTTCTGGCCGTTCTCGATGTATGAGAAATCGGGGGTGTAGACGGCGCGGCGGCCGTTCAGGTGGACCACCGGTTTGCCTTCAATGGCGAAGGTGAAGGTAGGCTCGACTTCCAAGCCGACAATCTGCCCGGCGCGCTGGAGCAAGTGGAGGTCGTTGCAGCGCCGCGCTTCCTTGGCGCTGGCGTGCTTGTGGCCGAGTTGGCAGGGCGTCTTGCGGGCGCCGAACTTGTTGCGGGGCTTCACAGCAGCATCCCCTGCCGGTCGATGAAGTCCTGCCGCTCAGCCTTCATCCGCTCCAGCCACTGAACGGCGGCGTCCAGTTCAGCCTCCGCGGCGTCGGCTTTCTCCCGTGCACGGCGGAGGCGCTTTTCCGCGCCGGTCACCGCAAGCTCGCAGCGGTCGAGGCTGGCGGGGGCGGCAACCATGCCGGCGCGGATGCGATCGAGCGAACCCGCGTTCATGTGGGGCGCCCTTCGACCAACTCGGACATGCCAAGGCGAATCGCCTTTCGCTCCAGCACTGCGACCTTTGCGCGCGCTGCTTCAAGCTGATGGGGCAAGTGGTAGCGCTGATAGTAAGCGGAGCGGCTCTTCTGCCGGGACTTGATCTCGCGTTTTGCCAGGGCCACCAGTCGGCGACCGTGCGTCTCGCTCACGCCAAGACAAAGGCTGATGGTCTGGAACCCCAGGCCTTGCTCGAGCATGTCGGCAGCCCGCTCTACGGGGGTTTTCTCGCTGGGTTTCAGCATCAAGCCGCGCCTTTGATCTGGTCCGCTTCGAGGCAGATGGCCGTCAGCGCGGCCATGAGCGGGCGGATGGTGTCGGCGAGCTGGCAGGTTTCGCGGTGGTCGCGGTGTCCGTCAGCCAGAGCCTCGGCGAACTGGCCTGCGAGGTTCGACAGGCGCGAGATCGTTGCGAGGTCGTTGGCGGGCTCGCTGCGCATCGGCTTCACGCGCAGGCCGTAGAGGGCGAAGACCTCGTCCAGCGCAGTGATGTCTACCGACAAGCTGTTCAGCGCGGTGTGAAGCTCCGGAACGCTTTCGCCAGTCAGGGCGCGGTCGATGGTCTTCGTGCCGATGTCGATGGAATCGGCGAAGGTCCCCTTGCCGACAGACCGCAGAATGCGGGCCCATCCGGCTGAAATTGCTTTGGACACATCCGACTTGTCGTTGACGCGGACGGGACGGACATGATTGCTGCGGTGCGTCATTACACGCTCCCATGTTGGAAATGATGGAAATCGTTAGCCGGTGCCGAGAAGCGCACGCAGTGGTGGCGCCAGTGGGCCAGAGCGGCGGTGCGCCAGACGCAGCGGATCAGGACAGCGCGGACCATGGGTTATGGCCGCCCGTCAACGAGGAGAGCCTGCGAGACTTCCTGATCGGACTGGAGGACGGCGATGCCCCGGCGCGCCAGTTCGGCGACGAGATCGGTAGTGGCCACGCCGTGCAGGGAGCCAATGTCTACGACCTCGATCGCGCGCGCTCGGTACGGGATGCGGCGCAAATGACCGCGCTCTTCCAACTTGGTCAGAAGGCGGTGGGCGGCGCTCTTGGACCCGAGCCCGAGGGCCTGCACAATCTCACGGACGCTGGGGGCTACTCCGCCCGTGCTCGCAAGATAGCTCTTAAGGTAGGAGAGCAGGCGGCTCTGTTGTGTGGTGAGGCCGATCATGCGGCGAACCTCGCCATCGCGTCATCGCGAGCGACCTGCCAGCAATGGGCCGTGAAGGCGTCGTGATCCGCAACGTTGCCATTGACAACTGCAGGCGCCGACGCGGTGCGGCGGCATTTCCCGATCCATGTCATGAACGGAACATTGCCTTGCTCGCGCTGCCATGCCTGCACTCCGGAAAGCGATGGATCGCGGCCGAACGACGACACGAAGGCAGCGTAGCGCGGGTTAACGGGCGCGCTCATGCGACCCGCTCCCGAACCGGGACGATCCCGGCATATTCGAGGTCGGAGTGGCTGCAGTGCTCTTGATGACAGACTGCGCAGAGCGGGCGCGAAGTGCGTGGAACGCTGACAACACGAGTGCCACGCTCTTCACGCGAGATCGCGTCGATGACGGAAATTGGCCACGCGCTCATGCAGCTTCTCCGGTGGAGTGGCTGGACTCTCCGCTCGCCAGCGTGAATCCTGCGGTTGAAAGGAAAGCGGATGACGGAAAGATCACAACGGCCTGGCGACGCGCAGTCGTGGGGACCGAGCGAGGATGGCAACATCCGAGCGCATCAGGTTCAAGGCTGGCAGATGGCTGCTGTGCTTCGGTCGTGCCTTCTTCGGATAGGCGCGGAGCCGGAGACAGATGGCGGCAATCCGCTTGCAGTGAACTTCGCACTGACTGCGGATCAAGCCGATGAAATTGGTCGGGGCTTATGCGAAATCGCCCGCCGTTTGCGAGCTGAGTCAGCGTCGTTGCAGTAGGCGCGCTCATGCGAATGCCTCTATCGCCTTGATGACGATCACGAGCACCACGAGATCACCCCAAGTGATCGGCTCGCAGAACGAGGGCGCGATATGACGGTAGAACCAGCTCATGCTGCAGCGTCCTGCCGGGGCGTCCACGGCTCGACCTGTTCGAGCATTGCGATCTGCTCATCCGTCAGATCGGAAATGATCTCGGGCTTCCATCCAGTGCGGCGGAAGATGTGGATGGCGAGTGGGCGCGACGGTGGCCGCACGCCGCTTGCGATCATGCTGGCGTAGGACTGACTGATGCCAGTAGCTTCACGCAGCTCTCGGGGCGATGGTTTGTCCATGCGGCAAACATCACAGATTGTGATTTCTAATGCAAGAGCAAAAGATCACAATCTGTGCGGCGCGTCTGACTTCACATTCTGCGATAATCACAGGATGACCGAAGACGCTGACAAAAATGGTGGACCGAACTACCTGCAGGCATGGCGGGAGTTCCGCAAAATGACGCAGGCTGAGCTGGCCGCCGCCGTTGGCACCAATCAGAATATGATTGGCTACCTTGAGGCTGGTGAACGCGGGCTTTCTGCGAAGTGGCTGCGCCGCCTAGCCCCGGCGCTAAGGACGCAGCCCGGCTTCATCCTGGAGCATAATCCATTCGATCTTCCGACCGACATCGTGGAAATCTGGATAAACGCGAGCGAGACCGAGCGCCGCCAACTGGTGAACCTTGCGCAAGCGATCGTCCGCACTGGTACTGATGGTTGACGTACCTGCGGCGCGGAAATCTTCGCGTGATGCAATCAAGCGAGCCAAGCAGGCCGGGATCGAAACAATGAAGTTCCGGTTCGGTCACATGGCTGCCGGCCATTGCTCGTTTTCATCCGAAATGGACGGCAAGTGCGTCCCCATCAAGGCGGCTGAACCACTCCCGCCGAAACAGTGCGACCATCCTGATCAGTGTGGATGCCGTTGGCAATCGTGGATTGGGCTTATGGATGAACTGGGTTTTGAGTGAGACCACCCGCACCGGCACCGAGGGCTAAGCACTCACCGATGATAGTCGCCCAACTGTTCGTCCACGGCGGCGGGTTACCTGATTATACTTGAAAGATAGAAAATCATGGATGACGACGAAAACCCCGCCAACGCGCCGCATTTAATTGAGATGCGTCTTGATGTCGCAAAAGTATCTATCAAAACTGCGCTGGCGCTGAAATCAATCAATACCGCATTGGCTCATTTGGCTGCTGGCGATAAATACGCAGTACTGGATCAGATTGAAAAAATAGACGCGCTAACCAACGAGATTTGGGAAGTCTATGCGCAGAACATGGGGAAAGCGGCGGATGAGTACCTCTGATGATTCTGTGCTTTCGTTGAGACATCTGCAAATCCAATACGAGAAGAGCCAAGTGGAATTGGATGCTGCGCGCCAACTATTGAAAGGTGGCGGCGGGGATGGCATATCTGGCGGTATGAGTGACGACTGGAGAGAGAGCGTAGATCGCCAGTTGGGACAGCTGCACAGTGATGTGCGGGCGCTCCTTAACCGTGGCGTGGCTGCTGTGGTCGCACTCGCGCTGATGATCGGCGGCCTCTACATCTACTTCAACGAGAAGTTCGAAAAGGTGTCTGATCGCCTAACCGCTGTGGAGCGGAAGATGGATGCTATTGACGTCAAGCTTGATGTGCTGGTTGAAAATTCGAAGCCTTCCAGTAAGCCCTAGATCGGCGCTGTCCGACATTCACTAATCGCATCCCAGCCCCGGCGACCACCGGGGCTTTTTTGTTGCCTGCGCGGACGACGCTTGCCGTTTTCCTACATTGCTGGCGCCTGTCATGCTGGGGCGACTGATTCGCGTGCTCGAAAAGAAAAATCACAAACTGTGAAAATCAGCGCTTGACCGAACATCACAAATTGTGATTTAAGAATTCCAACAAGCCCAGCAACCGCCTCCACCGAGACGGACCCGCCGGGAGCTAGTTGGAGGTCAATCCGTGTCCACCATCTCGGAAATTACGCCAAACGGCCTTGTCGCGATGCGCGGCGGTCAGATTGGTCGCTACCATGGTCGCTGCCAGATCACTGGCCGGCACCGCGTCAGCACTTACAAGAACCTGCACAACGGGCTCTTCGTGCACCCCAAGCATGCCGATCCGAAGCAGACGCAGTTCACTGTCTGGCTGCTCGGTGACGACGGCCTTTGCCGTGGCGACAAGGCTGAGAGCATCAACGATTTCGTTGGCGAGGCGGCATGATGAACGTCTTCACCCGTATTCCCGCAGCACCGGAGCTGACCAGCGCAAACCCGCTGGGATTTTCCGACAATGCGCTTTCCATCATGGCGTCGGACGATGCGGAGTTCGAACGCTCTGCGCGCCGCCGTGGCTATCTTGAGGCCGGTGAGTGCTTCGGCTTTCGCGTCATCTCGCGGAACCTGCGCAACGGCTCGCCTACCAGCGACGGTCCGATTTTCGGCACCCGCATTGAGGCGCTGACCGATGCTTACACGGTCGACGCCAAGGGCTTCATCTTCGAGCGCATCGAGCGTGTTCGTACCACGCTTGCCTCGATCGGCACCGCGCAGGTGGCGGCATGATCAAGATGCCCGTCCGCATCGATCCCGAGATCGAACGTAACGCCAAGGTGCGCGCCACGCTGGAATGCCTTGTCGGCGCCATGCGTGAGCCAGAAACCAACCCGACCCGCACGGCCTACATCAACTTCATGCTCGCCAAGGCTGAATTGGTTCTTGCCGATACCGCGGGTGAGCAGGTGCGGAGCATCGCGGCATGATCCGCGTTGCCTCCATCGCCCTGGTTCTCGGCGCCGCCGCGCTCTTTGGCTTCGATAGCTGGTCCGCTGGCTACATCGATCACCATCCCGCCGCGCGCGAGTTCGCAATGTCGGACGCCTTTGGAACTGCCGTCACCATCCTTGGTGGCTTGGCGCTTTCCATGGTCACGTTCGGTGGGCTGGCCCTCATCCTGTTTCCCCGCCCGTCGGGTCGCCCGGAGCTGGAGGATCACGAAAAGTGACTTCCAGCTCCACCCTGACCCTCGGCGATCTGTGCCGCATCGCCTCCATGCTCGCCGCTGGTTTCGTGCTTGGCGCTGCTTGGGCCTTGCTCGGCTTCTGACCTCCCAACCGCTGCGCCGACGGTGCCCCCACCGGAAGCGGCAACAGTCCCCAGGCATCGTCGCTGCCTCGGGCAAGGATTCCAGCAATGAACGCTGTGACCCCCATTGAAGCTACGACCGGCGCTGATGTCCCCGCTGTCTACATGGCGATTTCCAACGTCATGGAGCAGATGGCCAAGGAGGGCATCGGCAAGGATCGTCGCAACACCCAGCAGGGCTACAACTTCCGCGGCATCGATGACGTGTACAACGCGCTCTGCGGCGTGCTGGCGTCCAACCGGCTGCTGATGCTGCCCTTCGTTGTCGATCAGAAGCGGGAAGAGCGCCAGTCCGCGAAGGGCGGCGTCCTCAACTACACGATCCTGACTGTCGACTTCAAACTGGTCTCGGCGCTGGACGGCTCCAAGGACACCGTCCGCATGGTCGGCGAGGCCATGGATAGCGCCGACAAGAGCAGCAACAAGGCTCAGTCGGCGGCCATGAAGTACGCTGCGCTGCAGGTCTTCATGATCCCGACCGAGGGCGACAACGACGCGGACGCGACGACGCACGATCTGGCACCTCGCCAGCAGCAGGAGGTGCGGCCGGTAAACACCGCGCAGCTCTCCAAGCTCAAGATCATGCTCGATGCGCTCAAGCTGACTGAGGTCGAGTGGCTGCGCGCGTTCGGCGCCCCAAGCGGCGCGCTGCTTCACCAGCTCCCCGAAGCCAAGTTCCGTGAGGCGGTCGACGACCTCGAACAGCGGATGGCCAACGCCGCGAAGCAGCAGAGCAACCGCTCCGGCGCTCAGTCCGGCGACCTCACCGACGACCAAATTCCTTACTGAGAGGACTTGCGATGAACCGCGACGAATTCTGCACCCTGCTGGATCGCAAGGGCTACGTCTACGAAGTCACCGAAACCGGTGTGGAGGTGAAGAGCTTTCATAACGTCTACCTGAGCAGCCTGACCACGCTTCCCGAGGGCACCACGTTCTCGAACGGCGGCTACGTCGACCTGAGCAGCCTGACCACGCTTCCCGAGGGCACCACGTTCTCGAACGGCGGCTACGTCGACCTGAGCAGCCTGACCACGCTTCCCGAGGGCACCACGTTCTCGAACGGCGGCTACGTCGACCTGGGCAGCCTGACCACGCTTCCCGAGGGCACCACGTTCTCGAACGGCGGCTACGTCGACCTGGGCAGCCTGACCACGCTTCCCGAGGGCACCACGTTCTCGAACGGCGGCAACGTCGACCTGAGCAGCCTGACCACGCTTCCCGAGGGCACCACGTTCTCGAACGGCGGCAACGTCTACCTGGGCAGCCTGACCACGCTTCCCGAGGGCACCACGTTCTCGAACGGCGGCAACGTCTACCTGGGCAGCCTGACCACGCTTCCCGAGGGCACCACGTTCTCGAACGGCGGCAACGTCGACCTGAGCAGCCTGACCACGCTTCCCGAGGGCACCACGTTCTCGAACGGCGGCAACGTCGACCTGGGCAGCCTGACCACGCTTCCCGAGGGCACCACGTTCTCGAACGGCGGCAACGTCGACCTGGGCAGCCTGACCGACGAATACCAGACGTATCGCGGCCAGCGTATCCGTCTGAAGCGCGTTGACGGCTTCACCATGCTGGTCCGCTCCGAGCGGATGGTCGGCGAGGTCGCGCTCTACAGCGCCGCATACTTCGGCGGTGGCGAACTGGCCGACCTCAAGGCCTGCTACGTCGCGCACCAGGGCGAGCATTTCGCCCACGGTTCGACCGTCGAGCAGGCGATGCGCGATCTCCGCTTCAAGGTGATGGAGCACGACTTCGACGAGGGCGAACTCGTCGATGAGATCAAGGCTCGCGGCACCGTCATGATCGAGGAATTCCGCCTTATCACCGGCGCCTGCGAAGAGGGAACCCGCCACGGCATGGCTGAGGCTGGCCTTGATCCGGAGGCCAACGAACTCCCGCTCGCCACCGTCCTGAGCGCAGCTTTCGGCCACTACGGCGAACGCTTCAAGGCCCTGTTCCAGAAGGAAGCCGCCTGATGACCACCACCATCTACAAGTCGAGCAGCGGCGAAAAGTTGATCGCCGATATGCCGCTCTCGTATGCGAAAAACGCGGTGAACAAGCTGATCCGCACCGAGCCTGGCCGCATCGCGGAGATCGACGCCCTGCAGGCGCATGTCGATAAGCTTTCCGCCGAGGCCGAAGCGAAGGCGCTGGCAGGCAACGACGACGCGAACCCTCGCGCCGTTATCGGTGGGAACAACCCTCCCGAAGAAACCCCGGCGCCGAAGCTTGAGGGCCGCGCGGCCATTGAAGCTCACGCCGACGATCTGCTGACCGAGGCTGCGAACTGGGCTGACGGTGTCGCGATCGAGAACGAAGGGCAGGCGGCCAAGGTCGGCACACTGCACCGCTCGCTTCAGGAAGTCGCTGGTCTGGTCAACAAGCAGGCCGACGATGAAAAGCGCCCCCTGAACGATGCGGTCAACGAGATCGCCAAGTGGCAGAACGGCTACACCGCCAAGGCTGGCATGAAGACGATCCCTGCGGGTTCGCTCACCAAGGCCATTGCGGCAACCGGCAGGCTCTCGGCTGCGTGGCTCCAGAAGCTCGACGATGAGCGGAAGCAGCGAGAGAAGGCCGCCGCAGATGCCGCATTCGCGGCCGCGCAAGAGGCTATGGCTCTTCGCACCGAGGCGAAGGAAACCACCGACCTGGCTGTCATGGACCGCGCGGAGGACGCACTTGCAGGTGCCAAGGCCCTGCTGCGCGAGGCCGAGGTGGTCTCGAAGGAAAAGGTCCGCGTCGAAGCTGGCGAAGGTCAGCGCGCGATGACGTTGCGCACCATCTACCACGCCGAGCTGATCGATGCCCCGAATAGCTACGCGCTCGCCTACGGCCACTACAAGCAGAACCCTGAGTTCATGGCCGAATTCCATGGGCTGATCCAGCGGTGGGCGACCCGTGACGCCCGCGTCGAGGCGACCCGCGTTCGCGGCATTCCTGGCTTCAAAATTCGCGAAGAGAAGGTCGTTTAATCCATGTCCGACATCAACATCTGCACCTTCACCGGACGCCTCGGTGCTGACCCGGAAGTCAAGAGCTTCCAGTCAGGAGGCCGCATCTGCACCATGCGGATGGCCGTCGGTTCTCAGTGGAAAGACCGGGAATCGGGCGAACGCCGTGAACGTACCGAATGGGTATCTGTCGTCATCCAGAACGACGGCCTGATCGGCGTGGCCGAGCGCTTCCTTCGCAAGGGCAGCCGCATCGCCATCAGCGGCGAGCAGCGCACCCGTAAATGGCAATCGCAGGATGGCAGCGACAGGTATTCGACCGAGATCGTGCTGACCTCGTTTGGCGGCACCCTGACCATGCTGGATAGCAAGCCGGATGGAGACGGGCAGGGCGGTCGCCAGCAGCATCGCGGCAACGGCCAGCGTGACGGAGACGGACGCGGCGGAGAACGCAGCACCGGCCGTTGGGCTGACGGAAGCACGGGTGACAAGAACGTCTACAATGGCCGTAGCGGATGGGCCGATGATCGTGGTGGTGGCGCTTGGGGCAATGACCTCGACGACGACATCGAGTTCTGAGGAGGCGCGCGATGGCACTCCCACCCCGCAAGTTCAAAGATCCCGCGCCCAAGAAGGAGCGCCGCTCTGGTCGCTGGAAGTCGCAGGCTCACCTGTCGTTCGTCCGGTCGTTCCATTGTGCTTGGCCGGGTTGCCAGCGCGCACCCGTGGAAGCGGCGCACGTTCGCATCGGCAGCGGGGCAGGCATGTCGCAGAAGCCGGACGATTGGCGCGCGGTGCCGCTTTGCGGCCGCGACCTCGACTTCATCGGTCACCACCAGCAGCAGCACCAGATCGGCGAGCAGTCGTTCTGGCGCGCCTACCAGGCGGCATCCGGCCAGTCCGTAGAGCAGCTGATCGAGAGCCTCTGCAATGCATCGCCGCGCCGCCAGCAAATCAGGGAGCACCGCAATGGCTAAGCCTGTGTCGATGGCATTCAAGGACATGTCGTGTTCGAAGCGGTGCGAGAACTGCGGCAACCCATTCTATCGCGATAAGCGAAACACCCGTGCCTACTGGCAAAAGGCGAGGTTCTGCTCGCGCGAGTGCTTCGGCGCATTCGATGCTCGTCGCAAGGTCGAGACCCGACTGCCTTTCGAGCAGGATTTTCTGCGCTGGTTTTTGCAGGGCGATGGCTGCTGGGAATGGACCGGCGCCATCGATCGCGATGGTTACGGCATCTTCTCGTACGCCGGTAAGACTTATCGCGCGCACCGGGCCGCCATGCAACTCGATGGCCGTGACCCAGGCGACATGATGGCGTGCCATCACTGCGACAACCCGGTGTGCGTCCGGGCCGACCATCTCTTTGCCGGCACCAACGCTGACAACATGCAGGACATGGTGGCGAAGGGCCGGAACCCCAATCGCTTCGGCGCCAAAAACCCGAATTTCAAGCACGGCAGAACAGCAAAGGGGATGACGCTGTGAGCGGACAAACCATCATTCTGGCGCACCCGGTGGCCCGCGCTCGCGCCCACCGCCTGATCGACTTAGCTCCCGACCGGGCAACCGTCACGATCAAGGCAGAGGCGCGCAGCAGCCAGGCCAACGCGAAGATGTGGGCAATGCTGTCCGACATTGCCCGCGCCAAGCCGCAGGGTCGTGTGCTCAGCACTGAAGTTTGGAAATCGCTCTTCATGAATGCCGCCGGGTTCACCTGCACCTTCGAGCCCACGCTCGATGGGCGCGGCGTGATCCCTCTCGGCTTCAAGTCGAGCCGCCTCAACAAGGCCGAGTTCTCGGATCTGATCGAGGCAATCCACTGCTTCGCTGCCGAGCACGGCATCGAGTTCACTGATCCCATCGAAAGGAAAGCTGCGTGATCGACACCCTGACCAACCTCATCAGCGCAGCCGTCACTGCCAAGATGACGCCCGACTTCATCGAGAAGGAGGTGAACAGCCGCGTCGAAAAGCTGATCGTGGAGAGCGTCGACCGCGCTCTGCGCAGCTACAGCGACACCGGCAAGCTCATCGAAAAGGCTGTCGAAGACGCCCTGCGCGTCGATCATCTGGACCTGCCCTCATACGGCGCGATCGTCACTCAGATGCTGAAAACTCAAATCGAGGCGCGGGTGGCGACGCTGGTTGCCGGCCGACTTGCAGCGGACATGGATGAACTGCTGGGGTTAGCGCCGAAGGAAGTGAAGCTATCCGAGATCGCCGACCTGATGCGAGAGCATCATGAGGGCGAAGGGTACGGTCCTGTCATCACCGTAATCGTTGAACACAACGAATACGGCTCGGCCTGGCTGTACCTTGACGAGGAAGCTCATCACGAGCGCCGCGACAAGTACAAGTGCAAGCACAGCATTTTGGTCGGCAGAGACGGCGTGATTTCGTCAGCGCGCACCGCAGATCGCGATGTCAGCAAGGGCTGGATTGGCCGTGCTCACGGACTTGAGCAGAAGCTGCGCGCCTATGTGGCCTGCGGGACGAAGATCATCCTCGACGAGGACGACGTCGTAACCTCGGTCGGCGATTACTGACCATGGCCGAGAACAGCGCAATCGAGTGGACCCACCACACCTTCAACCCGTGGATCGGCTGCACCAAGGTCGGACCCGGCTGCGACAATTGCTATGCTGCCGATCTCGCCACGGTGCGCCTCGGCGTGAAGTGGGGTGCTGGCGCTGAGCACTCCGGCCTCATCTCCCGAGAGAAGTACAATCACATCTGCGAGAACATCAGGGCTCGAGATGCTGTGCGGAGC
Organism: Novosphingobium sp. KA1; assembly: GCF_017309955.1. Classification (NCBI taxonomy): domain Bacteria; kingdom Pseudomonadati; phylum Pseudomonadota; class Alphaproteobacteria; order Sphingomonadales; family Sphingomonadaceae; genus Novosphingobium; species Novosphingobium sp. KA1. The sequence goes on from NZ_CP021247.1 coordinate 3,130,571, forward strand.
GCCATGGCATGATGCAGCAGGACTATCGGGCCTTTCTCGAAGCGAAGGCGCCATTGGCTCAGCCGGCCGGGCTGCCGTGCGCTCTGGATGATGTCCCCACGCACCTGAAGACGGGCGAGAAGATTAGGCCGCACCAGCGCGCTATCATCCGCTGGGCGGTCGAGGGCGGGCGTCGCGCGCTTTTCGAGGCGTTCGGCCTGGGTAAGTCGATCCAGCAGCTGCTGATCCTCGACATCGTCCTCGACAAGCTCGAGGCCGCGCGGCGCGGGGCTGATGGCCCTGCCGTGCCGATCATGGGCCTTATCGTCGCCCCGCTCGGCGTGCGCCGCGAGTTCATCGCCGACGCCAAGAAGCTCGGCATTCCGTTGCACTTCGTGAAGTCTGACGCTGAGATCGACGAGATCGGGGACAGCTGCGGCCTTTACCTGACCAACTACGAGAGCGTGCGCGACGGCAAGATCGACGTATCCCGGTTCACGGCCGTCAGCCTGGATGAGGCAAGCGTGCTGCGCTCCTATGGCTCGAAGACCTTCCAAGAGTTCCTGCCGCTGTTCGAAGCGGTCCCGTACCGCTTCGTAGCGACGGCCACCCCAAGCCCGAACCGCTACAAGGAACTGATCCACTATGCCGGCTTCCTCGGCATCATGGATACCGGGCAGGCCCTGACCCGCTTCTTCCAGCGCAACAGTGAGAAAGCGAACGACCTCAACCTGTACCCGCATAAGGAAGACGAGTTCTGGCTGTGGGTGAACAGCTGGTCTGTTTTCCTGCAGCGCCCAAGCGACCTCGGTTTCAGCGATGACGGCTACGACCTGCCCGAGATGATCGTGCGGTGGCACGAGGTGAAGACGGACATCTCCGGCGGCGGGGAGACCGACAACTTCGGCCAAGCGGCGCTCTTCCGCGACAAGGCTGTCGGCGTTGTGGGCGCCAGCCGCGAGAAGCGGCGCACCCTCGATGCACGTATCGCCAAGGTTGGCGAGATCATGGCCGAGGATCCTGCAGACCATTACCTGCTGTGGCACGACCTCGAGGATGAGCGCCGCGCGCTGGAGAAGCTGGACGGCGTAGAGGCGGTCTATGGAGCGCAGGACCTCGATGATCGCGAGGAGATTGTGCGCCGGTTCGCCGACGGCGAGCTTTCGCGCCTTGCTGCAAAGCCTGTGATGCTGGGCAGCGGCGCGAACCTGCAGCGCCATTGCCACCGCGCCATCTTCGCGGGCGTTGGCTTCAAGTTCAACGACTTCATCCAGGCGATCCACCGCATCTACCGGTTCCTGCAATCGGGGCAGGTCGTGATCGACATCATCTATGCCGAAACCGAAGACGCGGTCCGACGTGAACTGCTCGCCAAGTGGCAGCGCGACGAAGAGATGAAGGCCCGCATGTCGGAGATCATCCGCAAGTATGGCCTCAACCACGCCGCTGCCGCAGACGCCATGAAAAGGAGCATCGGAGTGGAACGGACGGAAACCACCGGCGCCGGCTGGACGCTGGCGCATAACGACTGCGTCGAAGAGGCGCGGTTGCTCGAAGAGGGATCGCTGGACCTGATCGTCACGTCGATCCCATTCAGCAACCACTACGAGTATACGCCCAGCTACAACGACTTCGGCCACACTGACGACGATGCGCACTTTTTCGCGCAGATGGACTTCCTGACGCCGGAACTGCTGCGCGCACTTGCACCCGGCCGTCTCGCCTGCGTCCACGTGAAGGACCGGATCCTGTTCGGGAACGTGACCGGCGAGGGCGTGCCGACGGTGAACCCGTTCCACGCCGATTGCATCATGCATTACCGGCGGCACGGCTTCCAGTACATGGGCATGATCCACGTCAACACCGACGTGGTCCGGGAGAACAACCAGACCTATCGCCTGTCCTACAGCGAGATGCTGAAGGACGGCACGAAGATGGGCGTCGGCTCCCCGGAGTATGTCCTGCTGATGCGTAAACCGCAGAGCGACCGCAGCCGGGGCTATGCTGACCGTCCGGTGCGCAAGTCGGCGGAGGATTACAGCCTCGCCAAGTGGCAGATCGACGCGCATGCCTTCTGGCGATCGAGCGGCGAACGCCTGGCAATGCCGCCCGAGCTCGCGGAAGCTGCCGAGCACTTCGGCGAGATGGGCGTGGGACCGCTGGTCAAGGCGTTCATGCAGGGCACGCGCGGGATGATCTATGACTTCGACGCGCACGTTGCGATCGGGGAGCACATCGAGGCGCGCGAGAAGAACGACACCCGCGGTCACCTTCCGCGCACCTTCATGAGCCTGGCGCCCGGTGCGCACGATCCTGACACCTGGGACGATGTCGTGAGGATGCGCACGCTAAATGCCGAACAGGTGGCGAAGGGCCGGGAGAAGCACGTCTGCCCACTGCAGTTCGACATCGTCGACCGGCTGATCGATCGGTTCAGCATGGAAGGCGATCTCGTCTACGATCCCTTCTGCGGTCTGGGCACCGTACCCATGCGGGCGCTTCTGAAGGGCCGGCGCGGGGCGGGCAGCGAGCTCAACCCGGACTACTACGCCCACAGCATCCGATACCTGCAGGAGGCGGAAGCGCAGGCGGCCGTGCCTACGCTCTTCGGCTTGCTCGGCTTGGAGGATGTAGCATGAGCATGGAAGAACGCTTGGCGGACTGGACCCCGGCCGCCCTCATCGAGTTCATCGCCAAGGTGTCCGAGGACATGGCGCGGCAGGCGGGCGTCGGCGGCCGGGAGACGGCCGGGGCGATCATCTCCTATCTCGCCCTCAAGCCGGAGCACATCGAGCCGTTCCTGAACGGTGGCGTGAGCGAGCTTCCGAGCGAGTGGATTGATGGCGGCCGGCTGACCTGGCACGGAAACAATGGGCAGATCGTCCATCCCGATCAGGTGCGCGAGGCACGCGAGGCGCGGCGCGCGCGGGAGACGTCCGTGGGGAGGGCATTGGCATGACGATCGCTCGCTGGCCCGCCATGATGAAGCGCAAGACCGCGGCTGAATACTGCGACATGTCGGAGGCTGCCTTCGAGCGGGAGATCATCGCCGGGCGCCTGCCCGCCGGGATCACATTCGGAGGACGTGAGCATTGGAGCAAGGAGGCGCTTGATGCGGCGTTCGCCCGACTGTCCGGCGAAATCGTTCCGGACTACCGCCGGAAGCTGAGAGGGGAATATGGCAAAGCTGCCTAAGCTCGATCACGTCAAGTATGTGAAGGCCAAGGGCAAGCTCTACGCCTACTTCAACACCGGCAAGAGAACGGGCGATGACAAGCCTATCTATGCCAGGCTTCCGCATCCGAGTTCTGTTGGATTTTACGACAGTTATGCGTCGCTCTTGGGTGGTCGTACGAAGCGCCAAGCGACCGGTTACACGATCGCGGATCTCGTGCGCGAATATGAGGTGGCCATGGAGAAGCGGACCGACTTGGCAGACAGCAGCAAGGACCTGTACCGCAAGACCAACCGCCAGGTCGTGAAATTCCTCGGCGATTTTCCCGTCAACGATCTGCAGCGCGACGACGTGCAGTTTGTGTTGGACAATAAGCTATCTGGAACAGGTGCTTATAACATATTCCTCTCACTTGTTGGCATCCTCTACACTTGGGGAAGGCTCAACAAGAAGACAGCTCTCGAACCTACGAAGGACATGAAGAAGCGGAAAGGAGGCGAGCATGAGCCTTGGCCTGAGCCGATCCTGCACGCCGGCCTTAATGCCAAACACGACCGGACCCGGCTCGCGGTCCATTTGCTCTACTTCACAGGGCAGAGGATCAGCGACGTCGTGAAAATGCGGTGGTCGGACATCTGCGATGGTGAGGTCTTCGTGACCCAGAAGAAGACGAAGAAGGAAGTCTCCCCCCCGATCCACAGCGCGCTTGCAGCCGAACTGGCACGCACGCCGAAGCGCGGCATGACGATCCTGGCGAATGACCTTGGTGGGCCGGTCTCCACCGATGTGATTCGTGACGAACTTAAGGCTTTCACCAAGGGTCAGGGGCAAGAGTGCGTGCCACATGGCTTGCGCAAGAATGCCGTCATCGCGCTTCTGGAGGCAGGCTGCACGATCGCTGAGGTGTCGGCAATCACTGGGCAGACCTTCCAGATCGTGGAGAAATATGCGGCTCGAGTGAACCGTCGGCGCCTCGGGCAAGCGGCCATTCTCAAGCTAGAGAACAGTACGAGTACAGGAAAACGGGTTGGAAAACCTTTTGGGGAAGTGTTGTAAAACAAGGAGTTAAGTTAATGTCCAGTTTACCCCGGATTAACCCCTTGCTCATTATACTGGGGAAATGGCCTATGAACCTGGAGCTCTGGAAGCGACAATCGCGGCGGCGGCGGGCGGAGATCCCGAACTTTTCGCGGAATTGCGCGCCTCCTATGCCGAGAGCGTGGCGCGGCAGATCGATCTGCTCGCCCGGGCGCGGTGCGACGGCAACTGGCATGTCGCGGCGATGCGGCTGAAGGGGCTGGCCGCCAGTTTCCATTCCAATGCCTTGCTGGAGCTTGCCGAACAGGCTCTGGATGCGGCTCCCGGCGAGCCGGTCGTGATCCGGCAGTTGCGGACTTATCTGGAAGAGTTTTCCGCCGGCTGATCGTCGGCGCGCTTGGCACCCACGTCCCCTGTGCTTACATGGGGGCGCTTGAACGTTGTCGGGTTGCTGGAGGTTTTTCAAGCTGCGTATCGCCTTGCTCGCCATCACGGAGCCTGCACTTGCCGGGCAACCGCGCCCGCGCGCGTTCCTGCGTGTCGGCGGCGCGACGCTTGCGCAGCATCAGCTTGGCCTGGCGCTTGCGCTCGATTGCCAGCGGGTGATCTGCGTTGCACGCGGTACTTCGCCCGAACTGATCGCGCTTCAGCATGCGGCGGAGAACGCCGGGCTCCAGTTCTACATATCCACCGGTTCGCGCTCGCTTTCGGGTCTGGTGACCGCGCAGGACGAGCTTGTTGTCGTCAGCGAGGGGCTGTTTGTCGATCCGGCCAGCGTGGTTCCCTGTTTCGACGGCACTACGCCTGCGGTTCTGGTGCAGCCTGTGGAAGGTGCGCTTGCCGAAGGGTTTGAGCGGATCGACCTCAACCGCGCGGGTGCCGGCATCATGCAGATCCCGGGCAGGCTGGTGGAAAATCTGCACGAATTGCCCTCCGACTGCGATGTGCCCTCGGGCTTGATGCGGATTGCCCTGCAATCGGGCGTGGCGATGCGCGAAATTCCCGCGCCCGCCAGGACCGCGGCGAATTGGCGCATGGTTCACGACGATACCGAAGCGCATGGTGTCGAGATCGAATGGCTGAGGGCGCGCTTCTCGCAAGTGCAGGGCGGAGGAACCGGCGCGGCCATCGCACGGCACGGGGTGCTGACGTTCGGTTCCTCGTTGCTTCATGCCGGCAACGCGAGCAATGTGCTGAGCGCTGCCGTTCTGGTCGCATTGTCGATTTCCGGCGGGCTCGCGTGGTTCGGGGCCAGTCTCTTCGGGTTCCTGCTGGTAGCGCTGGCGGGGGTGCTGGTGGAAAGCAGCCGGTTGCTGCGCGCGGCGGAACGCCAGTCCCTTGGACAAATGCCGCCGGCCATTCCGCGTGCCGATGCCTTGGGGTGGCTTGTCGACGTGGCCTTGGGCGGCCTCATGCTGGCGAGCGTGCCGCGGCTGTTCGGGGAAACCCTGTTGTCGTGGCTGTTTCCACCGGTGATGCTGATCCTGCTTATGACCCTGGTTCCTCGTGTGGTGGCGGGTGGTCCGGTGCGGCTTGCGGGAGATCGTGTGCTGATCGCGCTGGTACTGGCGTTTGCCGCTGCTTTCGGGCAGGTTGAACCGGTTGTTGAAATCATGGCGGTTGCCCTGGTCATTGTCGGAATGGCGCTGCCGCTGCGTCGGCAAGGATAACCGGAGCTTAACCAGGGGCAAGGTAGACGGGACGGATGTTAGACAATGCTGTCCATCCCGCCGGCGTCGAAGACGCCGAGGCCGTGATGCGAGCCGAGCTCGCACGCGGGGATGCCTTGGCGGGCAATGTTCAGCCGGTCCTGCGCCATCTGCTGTCGGCGCACGATGCCCCCTTGTTCAGCGATGAGGTGCTGGCGCGGGTGCGCGGCATGTTTGCCGATCTCGCACGCAATCTTCTGACGGCCGCGGATGAGGCGTCGCCGGGCGCGGGCGTCCGGGATCCTGGCGTGACAGAGCATGAACTGCTGGTGCGGGCCCTGATGGACAGGCGGGAGCTGCTTTTGCACGTTCACGCCCTGGCCATCGAGTGGCTCCTGACTGATCGGCTGCAGGCACGCGCGGCGCTGGACCCGGTGGTGTCGCCGCTTGTCCAGTCCCTTGTCTCGGGCGATGACGAGGCTGCGCAAGCCTTGGCGATGACATGGCTGGCAGCGCAGGCGCGGTGGAGCCAGGCGCAGCGGCGCATGGGCTTGCCGTTTACCGAACTTCCCGGCGAACTCCTGCATGGTGCCCGCCTTGCCTTGCGCTCGGTGCTGGCGGGAAGTGCGCAGCGCGCTAACGCGGCGGAGGCCGCCATCCGCGCGCGTTATGACGAGGGAAGCAGCCGCCTTGGCCTTGGAGCAAGGCTGATCATGGGCCTTGGCCGGGATGCCGGCGTGGCCCTGGCGCTCGACAGGGCTGGACTCGGGCTGTTTCTGACAGCGCTTTCGTTGGCTTCGGGGCAGCCGCGCGACGTGCTCGCGCTTTCCACGCATGAGCCGCAGATCGCCCGTTTCGTGCTGGCCTTGCGGGCGGCAGGCCTGACCGCGGATGACGTCTCGCGTCAGATGCTGACACTTCAGCCCGGCATCGTTCTGCCCGGCGGATTAGCACAGATCGGCTCCGATCTGGCCGGCGCCATCCTGGCGACGGGGCGATACGGCGGCTGATGTTGGCACCGGGAAGCATCTTGGCACGAGCCGAATGCGACGCGCAGGATGTCCTGATGCGCGTGGACGAGCCGCTGGCCGGGCTGCAGCAGCGTTGCGGCGGCGATATTCCCGGCGTCATCGCCATACCCGAATTGCTCGAACTTGTGCGCAAGGCCCGCAGCTACGGTTTCCGTCTGGCCCGTGCGATCGCCGCGCAGGACGGTGTCGAGGCGGTGACCGCCTGGGTCGAGGTCGAGCCGCAGGAAAACGGCCAGTGCGAGATCCTTGTTCGTCACTGGCAGGCGATCCCGCTGGTCACCGAAGATGCTTCGGTGGCAGACCTGCGGCGCATGGCCATCGACCGGCATCTGGCTGAATTGACGGCAAGGCTCGACAGTGCCCAGCGTGTTCTGGCAGTCGATTGTGAAAGCGCCGAACTGTCTGCCGCCGCGCAGGCGATGGCGGCAGGACTGGGGCGCCCATGGACGGAGTTTCTCCCTCCTGAAAGTGTCACCCACAAGCAGCCGCTGCATTGGCGCCTGCTGGATGGCACCCGTGTCGTCGTTGCCGGGTCGGAGCGTCCCTGGCGAGTGAGCCTGGTGCCGCAGTTGCAACCAGGGTTCGAGCCGGGCGGTTTCGAATTGCTGCTGGTTTCCGATGTTCCGGCATCCGAAGCCGTCGGCGCCGTCCCGGTGGCGGAGCATTTTTCCCGCCGCAGCCTGGTCGGGCAGGATCTGGCGCCGGTCCTGCGTCAGCCGATCGCCCGGATCATCGCCAATGCGGAGACGATCCGCACGCGCCTCGCCGGGCCCTTGCCCGACGCTTATGCGGAATATGCAGGCGAGATCGCCGGGGCCGGCAAGTTGCTGCTCGGGCTGCTGGAAGACCTTGCCGATCTTGAAGCCGTCGAGGCGGATAGTTTCTCGACGGCGCCGGACCGGATCGACTTGTCCGAGGTCGCGCGGCAGGCTGCCGGGATCCTCAACGTGCGGGCGCAGGAAAAGGGCATTTGTGTCGAGGCGCCGCACCCCGCGGAAGAGCTGCCCACGATTGCCGAGTTCCGTCGGGTCTTGCAGATCCTCCTGAACCTGATCGGCAACGCCATCCGCTACTCTCCCGAGCGTTCGCAGATCTGGATCCGCCTGGCATCCGAAGGCGGCCGCGCCCGGGTGACGGTGGCGGACCAGGGGCCGGGGCTGGCGGCTGAAGACCAGAGCCGCGTCTTTGAGAAGTTTGAACGGCTTGGCCGTAACGGCGACGGTGGATCGGGGCTGGGCCTGTATATTTCACAGCGACTGGCACGGGCGATGGGCGGTGATCTCTCGGTCGAGAGTGCGCCAGGGCAGGGGGCCCGCTTTACCCTGGAGTTGCCGCTGGACCGTCCGGCCGGCTGAGTACTTGCTGGTCGGCGCCGCTACGGGCGGCAGGTGCCCGCCGGGCCAGTTGAAATTCTTGAACGAACCCGAAAAGGATGGGCTGTCACAGTCCGTTCCTGCTGCGCCCGTCGGCGCGATAGGCCAGCCAGACCAGGATCAGGCCCACGCTGACCATGACGGCGCCGCGAATGGCCCATCCGCGATCGTCGAGCATGAAGCTGTTGGCCGGCCAGAGCAGCAGCCCGGTGCCCTGGCATACCCACAGCAAACCGCATGCCACGGCCAGCGCGCCGAAAGCGTAAGCAAGGATCTTGAGAAACAGCATAGTCGCGACTCGCAGTGGTTCGACGGTGCTTTGCGACAATGTTGCGGCAAATTTGTGGCCACTGCAAATCGGAGTGGTTGATGCGCAACGAAAAAGGCCCCCGCTTGCGCGAGGGCCTTGATCGGGTACCGGGATTGCTCGCGGTATCGTGCGATCAGCGCTGGGCGATCGGCACGTAGTCGCGCTGCGTCGGGCCGGTGTAGAGCTGACGCGGACGGCCGATCTTCTGGCCTGGATCCGAGATCATTTCGTTCCACTGCGCGACCCAGCCCACGGTGCGGGCAAGGGCGAAGAGCGCGGTGAACATCGTGGTCGGGAAGCCGATGGCCGAGAGGATGATGCCCGAGTAGAAGTCGACGTTCGGGAACAGCTTCTTTTCTGCGAAGTACGGATCGCTGAGGGCGATTTCTTCGAGGCGAAGGGCGGTTTCGAACAGCGGATCGGTGACCTTGAGCGCTTCGAACACTTCGCGGACGGTCTTCTGCATGACCGTGGCGCGCGGGTCGTAGTTCTTGTAGACGCGGTGACCGAAGCCCATCAGGCGGAACGGATCGTTCTTGTCCTTGGCGCGGTCGATGTAGTGCTGGATGCGGTCGGGAGTGCCGATTTCCTTCAGCATGTTGAGCGCGGCTTCGTTCGCGCCGCCGTGGGCAGGGCCCCAGAGGCAGGCGATACCGGCAGCGATGCAGGCAAAGGGATTGGCGCCCGACGAACCGGCGAGGCGCACGGTCGAGGTCGAGGCGTTCTGCTCGTGGTCGGCGTGGAGGATGAAGATGCGGTCCATCGCCTTTTCGACGGCGGGGATCACTTCATATTCTTCCGCCGGCACGCCGAAGGTCATGCGCAGGAAGTTGCCGGTGTAGCTCAGCTTGTTGTCGGGATAGACGAAGGGCTGGCCGACCGAGTACTTGTAAGCGGCAGCGGCGATCGTCGGCATCTTGGCGATGAGACGGTGCGAGCTGATCTTGCGGTGCTCGGGATCCGAAATGTCGGTCGAGTCGTGGTAGAACGCCGAAAGGGCGCCGACCACGCCGCACATGATCGCCATCGGGTGGGCGTCACGGCGGAAACCGCGGTAGAAGTTCGCCAGCTGCTCGTGGAGCATGGTGTGGCGGGTGATGGTGTTCTTGAAAGTCGCCAGTTCGTCTGCGTTCGGCAGTTCGCCGTTGAGCAGCAGGTAGCTGGTTTCCATGAACGACGAATTCTCGGCCAGCTGGCCGATCGGATAGCCGCGGTGCAGAAGGACGCCCTCGTCACCGTCGATATAGGTGAGCGCGCTCTCGCAGCTGGCCGTCGACGTGAAGCCGGGGTCGTACGTGAACTTGCCCGTCTGGGCGTAGAGCTTCCGGATATCGATTACGTCCGGACCGACGCTGCCCTTGAGCACGGGATAATCGAATTCCGTGCCACCAGCATTCAGTTTGACCTGATCACCCACCAGTTATTACTCCTTATATGTGCGACCCGGTCGTGGCGTCTGCCTGCTCGCCAATGCGAGCAAGGCTTTCGTCCCGGCCGAGCAGTACCAGTACGTCGAAAATGCCCGGAGAGGTCGTCTGACCCGTCAGGGCAGCGCGCAGCGGCTGCGCGAGTTTGCCGAGGCCTAATCCCAGCTCCTCGGCCATTGCCTTCAGGCAGGCTTCCAATGCCTCGAGGTTCCAATCGGAAACCCCGGAAAGACGCCCGTGAATGTCGGCAAGACGCGAGCGCGCCTCGTCGGTCAGGAGCGCCTGCGCCTTCTCGCTGAATGCGAGGGGGCGCTTGGCGAACAGGAAGGCCGCGCCTTCTGCAAGTTCGTTGAGGTCCTTGGCCCGGACCTTCAGCACGGGCATGGCCTGCGCGAGCAGGGCCATGTCGGGATTTTCGTAACCGGCCCTGGCGAGGCGCGGTGCGACCAGATCGGCAAGGCGGGTGTCGTCCGCCTCGCGCAGGTAATGGCCGTTGAGATTCTGCAGCTTGGCAAAGTCGAAGCGCGAGGGCGACTTGCCCACGTCCGCCATGTCGAACCATTCCACGGCCTGGTCGCGGCCGATGAATTCTTCATCGCCGTGACCCCAGCCGAGGCGCAGCAGGTAATTGAAGAGGGCTTCGGGCAGCACGCCCATCTCGTCGCGGTAGGCATCGACGCCCAGCGCGCCGTGGCGCTTGGAAAGCTTGGCGCCGTCCGAACCATGGATCAGCGGCACGTGGCCATAGACGGGCACGTCCCAGTCCATGCCGTGAATGATGACCAGCTGGCGGAACGCGTTGTTGAGATGATCGTCGCCGCGCAGGACATGGGTGACGCCCATATCGTTGTCGTCGACCACGACCGCGAGCATGTAGGTGGGCGTGCCGTCCGAACGCAGGATGACGAAGTCGTCGATTTCCTCGTTCTTGACGGTGACTTCGCCCTGCACGAGGTCGGCGATCGTGGTCTCGCCTTCGCGCGGTGCCTTGATACGCACGACGTAGGACTTGTCGGCCGGCCAGGTCGACGGATCGGCATCGCGCCATTCGCTGTCGATTCGGAACGGGCGACGTTCTTCCTGTGCTTTCTGGCGACGCTCTGCCAGTTCTTCTGGCGTCAGGTAGCAACGATAGGCGTGGCCGCGCGCCATGAGTTCGGCCGCGACTTCGGCATGACGGTCCGAGCGGGCGAACTGGAACACGGCGGGCTCATCGCCTTCAAGGCCGAGCCAGGTCAGTCCGTCGAAAATGGCCTCGATTGCGGGCTCCGTCGAGCGGGCGCGGTCGGTGTCCTCGATGCGGAGCAGATATTTGCCACCGTGGTGACGGGCGTAAAGCCAGTTGAAAAGCGCGGTACGGGCCCCGCCGATATGCAGGAAACCCGTGGGCGAGGGGGCAAAACGAGTGACGACGGCTTTCTTTTCCGTCTGTCCGCTCGATGCACTGCCGCTTGCCATTGTTATTACCTTCCGTCCTAATGTCGGCCATGGCCAGCCAAGCCGCCACGACCGATGATCCCGAGCTTCCGACGTGCGTCGGAGGCGCTGCATTGCAGCATCGCCCATGGATCAGCCAGAGCCACATGTCGAGCAGATTGGACGAAGTCGAGTGTTTTCTTTCGAACTGCGGTTTCGATAGAGGGCCATGGTTAGTTGCAGCTTTCGGAACCGGAATCCTGTGCTGGTTTACCTTGCCGGGGCCGGCGTACTGGATCGCATTCAGCGCCATTTGTGTCGTCATTGGAGCAGGGGGCGCGGCGTGGCGGGAGGGAAGGTCCCGTTATCCGTTCCTGCGCCGTGCCGCCTGGTCGCTGGCGGTGCTGATTCTTGCGGGTTTTCTGGTGATCTGGGGGAAGTCCGCGCTGGTCGGCACGGCCGCGATTTCGCGTCCGATTTCGGGCAGTCTGGTGGGGCGGGTGCTGTCGGTGGAGGAGCAACCGGCATTCTCGCGTGACAGGCTGGTGCTGGCAATGCGGGAACCGGGCACCGGGCGTGCGATCAAGGTCAGGGTCAACGTTTCGACACGCTTTGCACGCAACTCACAGGGGCTCTTGATTGCGCCGGGCGCATTGATCCGATTCCATGGCAGGCTGATTGCGCCTGCACCGCCGATGTTTCCGGGAGGCTACGATTTCGCCCGGGCGGCGTGGTTCTCCGGCCTGTCCGCGACGGGAAGCGTCACCGCGCCGATCGTGGTGCTTGCGCCGGGCGCGAGCGAGAGTGGAGATCGGTTGGCACGATGGCGTTCCGAACTTGCCGGCCATGTCCGGTCACGGCTCGCTCCCGCGGAAGCCGGAATCGCGGTTGCGCTTGTGACTGGCGATATGGGCAGCATCGGCGAAAGCGATGCCCAGGCGATGCGCGATTCCGGGCTGGCGCATCTGCTTTCGATCAGTGGCCTGCATGTCAGCGCCGTGATCGGGGCGGTATATGTCGTCATCCTGCGGCTCCTGGCGCTTTTCCCCGCCGTTGCGCTGCGGGTCCGGCTACCTGTAGCGGCTGCGGCCGTCGGGGCGCTCGCCGGAATAGGCTACACGGTGCTTACAGGTTCTCAGGTACCCACGGTCCGCTCCTGTGCAGGGGCCCTGCTGGTACTGACTGCGCTGGCGCTGGGGCGAGAGGCCCTGTCGGTCCGCCTGCTTGCGGCAGCTGCGTTCGCGGTGATGCTGTTCTGGCCGGAGAGCATTGTCGGGCCGAGCTTCCAGATGAGTTTTGCGGCAGTTCTTGCCCTGATCGTTGTTGGCAATGCGGGGCCGATTCAGCGAATGCTGAGTCCGCGCGACGATGCTTGGCCGATGAAGCTGGCGCGCGCGCTGACGCTGATGCTGGTGACGGGCGTGGCGATCGAATGTGTCCTGATGCCGATCGGGCTTTATCACTTCCACCGCGCCGGGGTGTACGGCGCACTTGCCAATCTGGTAGCCATACCGCTTACGACATTTGTCATCATGCCGCTGGTTGCATTCAGCCTGCTGCTCGACCTTGCGGGTGTCGGTGAGCCGGTCTGGTGGCTGTCCGGGGAGGCGATCTCGATGCTCCTTGCGCTTGCCAGGAACGTCGCGCATTTCCCGGGTGCGGTCAGCGCCATGCCCAGGATGGGCGGCGGCCATTTCCTCCTTTTTGTCATCGGCGGGCTGTGGTTCGCGCTGTGGAGCCACCGGGTCCGTTTCTGGGGTGTTGTTCCCGCTGTCCTGGGGCTAGGCGGGCTGCTGATGGTGCAACCGCCGGACATCATGGTTTCCGGCGATGGCCGCCATGTCGCTCTGGTGGTCGACAACGGCTCGAAGTTGGCCGTGCTGCGCGACGGTGTGGGGGACTATGCAAGAGACAGTCTCGTCGAGACTGCGGGGCTCCGGTCGGGAACGGTGGCCTTGCAGGATTGGTCGGGCGCGCGTTGCAACGCTGAGTTTTGCCTGGTGACGGTCGAGAAAACCGGACGGATCTGGCGGATCCTGCTTTCGCGCAACCGTGCGCATGTGCCTCTGGCTTCACTCGCTCGGGCCTGTGCTGCCAGCGACATCGTCATCGCCGATCGTTACCTGCCACCAGCGTGCAGCCCGAGATGGCTGAAATTCGATCGACAGGCGCTTGCGCGGACCGGCGGTGTAACGGTTGACCTTGGGAATGCGACTTTTCAGAGCGTTGCTCAGGAACAGGGCCAGCACGGTTGGTGGCGTACGGCACAAGGCGGCTGAAAAACGGCGGGTTCATGTCGCCCGGATACCGTTTTGCGCCGCCTATGCCTGGCGATTTGCGCCTGTTCCATACGTGGTTGGCGAAGGGAAAAACCATGCATCTTCGTGCAGCAAGCGCAGTGGCTGGGGCAGCCGAAGTCCGGGGTTCCGGCAGGCGGCTACCTCTCGTCAGTGATACTGGCGAAGAATGCCGGTCAGCTTGCCTTGCACCTGAACTTCATCGGCGCCGTAGATCTGTGGTTCGTACGCGGCATTCGCCGGATCGAGGCGAACCTTGCCGCCCTCGCGGCGCAAGTACTTGAGCGTCGCTTCCTCGCCGCGCACGAGCGCCACTACGATCTCGCCGTCACGGGCGATGTCGGTGCGCTTCACCAAGGCGAGATCGCCATCGAGAATGCCGGCTTCGATCATCGAGTCGCCGGATACTTCAAGAGCGTAGTGTTCTCCCGCTCCAAGCAGGGCGGCCGGCACAGGCAATGTAGACTGGCCTTCGAGTGCCTCGATCGGAACGCCCGCGGCAATGCGCCCGTGGAGCGGAATTTCGATCACGTCGTTTGCCGGAGCGCTGCTTGCCGCGACAGGCGCGGATTGCGGCACTTCGAGAGCCTTTGGCGTGGCAATCGGTTTGCTGGTGATGTCTTCGGGCTGGCGGAGCACTTCCAGAGCGCGCGCGCGGTTCGGCAGGCGCCGGATGAAGCCGCGTTCCTCGAGCGCGGAAATCAGGCGGTGCACCCCGGACTTCGACTTGAGGTCCAGCGCGTCCTTCATCTCTTCGAAGCTGGGCGAGACGCCGCTGTCCTCAAGCCTGAGCTGGATGAACCGGAGCAATTCGTGCTGCTTGCGCGTCAACATGTGGCCTGCCTCGCCTGATGGGCCGCGCGATGCGGCCTTGTTCCTCTCGCGTAGAACACTTCGAGTTCTGTTCGCGAACAATGCGAGAACAACTAAGCAACGAAATGTGCATCGTCAAGCGATACCGCCATTCTGGAGCAAGTAGACCCGTACCGGATCTCCGGCTTCGGCGGCTGGCATGCCTGCCGGTCGATCGATGAGCACATTGCTGGCCGCCAGGGCGCCCAGTGCGCCGCTATCCTGGAGCACATGAGAGGTGACCGTCGCGCCGTCCCAGAGCCCCCGCAGGAATACCCGGCGATCCGAACTGGCGGGAAGCGGTGCGGCAAGGCGTGCCTCGAATGACAGCGGGAGCGGGCTGCGCGCGCCCAGCATCGCGCGTAATACCGGCAGCAGGAAATGATAGGCGGTGACCAGACTGGACACGGGATTGCCGGGCAGGCCGAGCACGATCTGTTGGCGCGCGCTTGCAGTCTTGACGGCAACCAGCAGCGGCTTGCCCGGCTTGATGGCCACGCGCCAGAAGTCGATCCGGGCGCCCCACGCTTCGAGGGCGGGACGGATCAGGTCATGATCGCCGACGGATGCCCCGCCGCTGGTGATGACAAGGTCCACGTTTTTGGCGGATTCGAAGGCGGCAAGCAGGGCGTCGAGATGGTCGGCGACCGGTCCGATCCGCGTGATTTCCACCGGAAGGGTCCGTGCGAGGGCCGCGAGCATCACGCCATTGCTGGCGGGGACCTGATGTGTTTCGCAGGTTTCCGGATCGGGCGCGAGTTCGTCGCCGCTGTCGATCACCGCGATGCGCGGCATGCGGCAGACGGGGAGGTGCTTGTGACCGGCGGCAATTGCCAGGGCCGCCTGCGCGGGGCCAATCCGGATGCCCGCCGGCAGGATTTCGCGGCCCTCCGGAAAGTCCATGCCTCGGCAGCGGATGTGCTTGCCGGCAGGAGAGGGGCCGTCGCCGGTCAGCGTGATATGATGATCATCGCGGGCAAGGTCTTCCTGTACGATCACCGCATCGGCGCCTGCAGGAAGGAGTGCGCCGGTGGAAATGCGCACGGCCTGCCCCGGGGCGACCGTCTCGGCATAAGGATGGCCGGCTGCGCTTTCGCCGATGACGTGCCACGGACCGGCCAGATCGCTGGAGGCGACGGCATAACCGTCCATGGCCGAGACATCGGCGGCAGGTTGGGTGCGCCGCGCGAACAGCGGCTCGGCGAGATAGCGCCCGAGTGCGCCTTCCATGTCGACCCGCTCGATCGACAGCGGGGTGACCAGTTTCAGCAGCCTTTCCTGTGCCTGCTCGAGCGTCAGCATTCGACCTGGGGTCATCAGGCAAGGTCCTCCGCGATCCAGTGGCCGGACTTTCCGCCCCGCTTCTCGATCAGGCGGATCTCGCCAACGACCATGCCCTTGTCGAGCGCCTTGGCCATGTCATAGATTGTCAGGAGTGCCATTGATGTTGCTGTAATTGCTTCCATTTCGACTCCGGTCTTGCCGGTGAGTGAAGCGGTCGCCGTGGCCCGGATGGCGTTGTCCTCGAAGTTGAAATCGACATTGACGGCATCGAGCATCAGCGGGTGGCACATCGGGATCAGGTCGGATGTCTTCTTGCCTGCCATGATCCCGGCGATACGGGCGGTGCCCAGTACGTCACCCTTTGGGGCATTGCCGGCGCGGATCGCCTCCAGCGCCGTGGCTGTCATGGTGATACGGCCCGAGGCGACCGCGAGGCGCTGGGTTTCGGCCTTGGCGCCGACGTCCACCATGCGGGCGGTGCCGTCCGAATCGATGTGGGTGAGGTTCTTGGTCATTTCGGGCGGTTCGTCCGGGCTACAAGGTGACAGGTCGGTTGACACGGTTGACACGGTTCTGAAGTGAAAGCGCGCTGGCTGCCGAACGGGCGGATTTGCGCGCTTTCAACGAAGAACAGGCGATCGGTCATGACACCGCGATGGCAGAATTCGGCGTGGTAGGACAGGTGCTCCGGGGCAATTTTCGCAAGATCGGTCAGGATGGCCGGGGTCATTGCGGGCAATGTGGTGACCATGACGCAAACCTCGAAAAGACCTGAGCATTCCAGGCGCCGCTATCTCGAGCGGATGGCGCGCGTGGTGGAGCGGATCGAGGCCGAGCCGGATGCCGCGGCCGACCTCGAAACGATCGCAGCTTGGGCGGGGTTCTCGCCGTTTCACTTCCATCGCCAGTTCCGGGCCCTGTGCGGGATGCCGCTTCAGCGTTTCGTGCAGCTTTCCCGGTTGCACCGGGCCGCGATGCAACTTGCATTCCGCCCCGGCACCCGGGTGATCGACGCGGCGCTGGATGCCGGATACGAGGCGCCCGAGGCATTTGCGCGGGCGTTCCGCGCGCGGCTTGGCCAGACACCATCGGCATTTCGATCGGCGCCGGACTGGTCGGCGTGGGAGGCGGTGAGTGCGTCACTTCAGGCAGCAAGGAGCAAGGCCATGAATGACGTCATGACGACAGCAGTCGAGATCCGTGAATTTGCCGCCGTGCGTGTGGCGGTGATGGAGCATCGCGGCGATCCTGCGGGCATCGGGGATAGCATCCGCCGCTTTATCGACTGGCGCAGGGAATTTGGTTTTTCGCCGGGTAAAAGCCGTACTTTCAATGTCTTTCCGACGGATCCTCGCACCGCAGTCGAAGGCGGTCACCGCGTATGGCTCTGTGCCTCCGTGCCGTCATGGTTTGTGGGCGACGACCGGGTTCGGGTGGAGGAGATCCCCGGTGGTCGGTGCGCGGTCCTGGCCGTTACCGGCCCGGCGATGGATCTGGAGGAACCGGCGACGCTGCTCTACCGGGACTGGTTGCCGGCCAGCGGCGAAACCCTTCGCGATTTCCCGCTCTTCTGCGAACGGGGGCGCCTCTATCCGCAAGTGTCCGCGGCAGAGGCGCTTACCGAATTGATCTTGCCGCTGGCCTGAGGATCAGGCGCCGGTCAGCAAGGCGCGGGTTGCCGCCTCGACATCTGCTTCCCGCATCAGGCTTTCGCCGACGAGGAAGGTCCGTGCGCCGCAACCTGAGAGTCTTTCGAGGTCGGCGTGGGTGTTGATGCCGCTTTCGGCGACGAGCAGCGTGCCTTCGGGGGCCAGCGGGGCAAGCCGCTCGGTGGTGCCGATATCGGTGACGAAGCGCTTGAGGTCGCGGTTGTTCACGCCGATCAACCTTGATTTCAAGCGACTTGCGCGCTCCATTTCGGATTCGTTGTGAACTTCGACAAGGCAATCCATGCCGCGTTCGTGGGCAGCGGCTTCGATCTCGGCCATCAGCACGTCATCGAGAGCGGCAACAATGATGAGGATCGCGTCGGCACCGATCGAGCGGGCCTCGGCCACCTGCCAGGGATCGACCATGAAGTCCTTGCGGATCACTGGCAGCGAGCACGCCGCGCGGGCGTCCATCAGGAAGTCCTCATGACCCTGGAAGTAGGGCGCGTCGGTCAGCACCGAAAGGCAGGCGGCGCCGCCGCGCTCATAGGCCAGGGCATGTTCGGCCGGACGGAAATCAGGCCGAATCAGTCCTTTGGACGGCGAAGCTTTCTTGATTTCGGCGATCAGTGCGAAGCCGGTCGTGGCCTTTGCGCGCAAGGCCGTCTCGAACCCGCGCGGGGCGGTCTGATAGGCGGCATGCGCGTCGAGGTCGGCCATTGTGGCGACGGCCTTGCGCTCGGCAACTTCCTCGCGCTTGGTGTCGCAGATCTCGGTAAGCTTGTCGGACATCGTATCCCTCTCGCGCGGCTCAGGCCTTGAGCGCGGAAATCCAGCAGTTGAGCAGGGCGTTGGCGAGGCCCTTGTCGATGGCTTCGGCCGCTTCCTCGACGCCGTCGCGCCAGGTCTCGACCTCGCCCGCCACGATCAGCGCGCCAGCGGCGTTGAGCAGCACGGCGTCTCGGTAAGGACCGTGCTCGCCCATGAGCAGGCGTCGCAGGGCATCGGCGTTGTAGGCGGCATCGCCGCCGCGGATCGCGCCGACCGGCGAGACCGGGAGGCCGACGTCGCCGGGCGAGACGCGGCGCATCGACAGTTCGCCGTGCCGGATTTCAGCCACTTCGTTGCCGCCGGCAAGGCTCAGTTCGTCGAGCCCCTCGTCGCCGGAGATGACCAGCGAGTGCTCGCTGCCGAGGTGCATCAGCGCTTCGGCATAGATCGGAACGTAAGCCGGGCGCGCGATGCCGACGAGCTGGCGGCGCACGTTGGCGGGGTTCGCCAGCGGCCCCATCAGGTTAAAGATGGTGCGGCGGCCGATCGCCTTGCGGATCGGCATGATGCGGCCCATCGAGGGGTGATGGCGCGCGGCAAAGAGGAAGCAGATGCCAAGGTCGGCCAGCGTTTCTTCCGCTGTCTCGGCCGCGCGGTCGAGATTGAGGCCGAGCGCCTCCAGCGTATCGGCCGCGCCCGCCTTGGAGCTGGCGGCACGGTTGCCGTGCTTGGCGACCGGCACGCCGCAGGCCGCGACCACCAGCGATACTGCGGTGGAGACGTTGAGCGTGTGATGGCCGTCGCCGCCGGTTCCGCAGACGTCGATGGCGTTGGCGGGCGCCTGGATCGGGATCATGCGCGCCCGCATGGCACGGGCGGCGCCGGTGATCTCGCTGGCGGTCTCGCCGCGTTCGGTGAGGGCCAGCAGGAAGTGCACGATGGCATCGTCGCCCACGCGGCCGTCGAGGATGGCGCCAAAAGCCTGTTCGGCCTCGGCTTCCTCGATGGGGTGGAGGGGATCGGGCAGGATCATCGTGGTCATGCCGCCGCCAGGCCGGTGTCGAGGCGTGCCGGGAGCTTCGGTTCGATGCCGCAGATCCGCAGGAAGTTCGCCAGCATCGCATGGCCGTGCTGGGTGGCGATGCTTTCCGGGTGGAACTGCACGCCGTGGATCGGCAGCTCGGCATGGCGGAAGCCCATGACGTGGCCATCGTCCGATCGGGCATTGACCACCAGGGCCTCGGGAATGTCCTCGACGATCAGCGAGTGATAGCGCGTGGCCGTGAAGGGCGAGGGCAGGCCCGCGAACAGGCCCGTGCCGTCATGGGTTACGGGGCTGGTCTTGCCGTGCATCAGCCCGCCGCGCACTACCTTGCCGCCGAAATACTGGCCGATCGACTGGTGGCCGAGGCATACGCCGAGCAGCGGTTTCCCGGCATCGGCCGCCGCGCCCACGAGATCGAGGCTGATGCCCGCCTCGTTGGGGGTGCAGGGGCCGGGTGAGATCAGGAAACCCTGCGCGCCGCTGGAGATCGCCTGCCCGGCGGAGAGCGCATCGTTGCGCACCACTTCGACTTCGGTGCCCAGTTCCATCACGTAATGGACCAGGTTCCAGGTGAAGCTGTCATAATTGTCGATGACGAGGATCATGGCCTGTCCTTTCCGTTAGAGCCCTTCGCGCTTTTCTCGACGACGATCAAGGGGCCGAGCGGCGGTCCGCCGTCCACGCGCCCATGTTCGGGGTCCCATAGCGAGGACACGCTGCCGTCGAGAAACAGCGCGTTGGGGCAATCGAGCTTGTCGCGGAAGAGCCGCGCCAGCTTGCCGAACGAGACCGGCTCGTCCGAAATGATGAAATGGGCGCGGCCCTGCCGGTCGACACCGACGCCGTTGCGCAGCTTGAGCGACTGGCCGTCCGCGTCGATCTTCGGATGCAGTTTGCCGTCCACCACCAGCATCGGGCCCGACTGGGTGCCGAAGTCGGGCCGGTTGTCGACATGGGCGGCGAAGTCCTCGCTCGTGCGGATCTGCCAGTGGCCCGCTGCATCGCCGAAGAACACGCCGTTGGGCAGGAGGTGGAAGTTCCCCCAGCCCTCGTTGGTGTTGATCGCATGGATGCGCTGGCCCTCGATCACGGCATAACCGATGGGCTTGCCGTCCGCGTCGAACATCCCGCCGTTCATCGCGAAGGCGACGGCGTGGCTGCCCGAGGGACGGTTCACCGCAAGCTGCGAGAGGCTGCGATAGGGGGCGCCGTCCTTCGGACCCAGCACGAGGTGGATCGTGTGGCGACCGGGCGTGGCGGTGCAGTGCGTGAAACTCGCGCCTTCGAACGAAGCGCCTTCACAGGGCGGCGGAGGCGGGGCTTCCGCTTTCCGCTGATCCTGCTGGGCGCCCGACGAACAGGCGGCGAGAGTGAACGCAGCCGCCAGGGCTGCGTGCCTCACTGGCCGAAGCCCGGTTCTCCGGCGACGCGGATCGCTTCGCGGGCGGCGGCGAACAGGGCGCCGGACTTGGCCTCGCACTCGTGGTGCTCGTAGTCGGGATCGCTGTCAGCGACGATGCCGGCCCCGGCCTGGACGTGGAGCACGCCGTCCTTCAGCACCCCGGTGCGCAGGACGATGCACGAATCGACCGAGCCGTCGGGACCGAAATAGCCGACGCCGCCCGCATAGGCACCGCGGGTTTCGGGTTCGAGGCTGGCGATGATCTCGCAGGCCCGGACCTTGGGGGCGCCCGAGACGGTGCCTGCCGGGAAGCCCGCGAAGACCGCGTCGATGGCGTCGTGCTTGTTCGTGTCGAGCCTGCCGATCACGTTCGAGACGATGTGCATCACGTGGCTGTAACGCTCGATCGTGTAGCTGTCGGTCACTTCCACGGAGCCGGCAGCGGAGACGCGGCCGACGTCGTTGCGGCCGAGGTCGAGCAGCATGAGGTGTTCGGCGCGCTCCTTGGGATCGGCCAGCAGGCTGATCTCGTTGGCCTTGTCCTCCGCCACCGTCTTGCCGCGCGGACGCGTGCCCGCGATCGGTCGGATGGTGACTTCGCCCTCGCGCACGCGGACCAGGATTTCCGGGCTCGAACCGATCAGCGCGAAGCCGGGCAGGTCGAGGAAATAGAGGAACGGCGAGGGATTCACGCGGCGCAGCGAGCGATAGAGGGCGACCGGCGGCAGCGGGAATTCGCAAGTGAAGCGCTGGGCCAGCACGATCTGGAAGATGTCGCCCGCCTCGATGTAGTCCTTCGCGCGGGTGACCATCGCCTTGTAGTCGTCCGCGGCCATGACCGGCGTACGCACCGGCTCCGGCAGGTCGGCGATGGCGGGCGAGGCGGGGACCGGCGCGGCGAGCTTGCGCAGCGCTTCGTCGATCCGCTCGGCGGCGGCTTCGACAAGGCTCTCGGGCGTGCCGTTTTCCGGCCAGAGCGGGGCAACGCAGAACAGTTCGTCGCTCAGCCGGTCGAACACGAGGATCAGCGAGGGGCGGACAAACAGCATGTCGGGCAGTTCGAGCGCGCTTTGCGGGGCGCGCGGCAGCTTCTCGACAAGGCCGATCGTCTCGTAGCCGAAATAGCCGACGAGGCAGGCGAGGGCCTTGGGGAGCTCCGCCGGCACATCGAAGCGGCAGGCCTCGACCAGACCGCGCAGTTCGACCAGGGTATCGCCCGGCAGCGGCGCGAAGGCCTCGCGGTCGTGCTGCCACTTGCGGTTGATCGCGCAGGCATGGCCCTCGGCGCGGAACACGAGGTCCGGGTCGAGGCCCAGCAGGCTGTAGCGGCCGCGCACGGCGCCGCCTTCCACCGATTCGAGCAGGAAGTCGCCGCGCCCTTCGGTGAAGAGCTTCAGGGCGGCGGCAACGGGCGTTTCGGTATCGGCGACGAGGCTGCGCCACAGCAGCGCGGGCTTACCCTCGCGCAGCCGTGCCAGTGCCTCTTCGCGATCCGATTCGCGCTTCATATCGGTGGGTGTCCTTCTTTTTCGGGTAGTTGAGGGTCAGTTGGCAGCGGTGCCGGTGCCGGCAAGACGGTCGCTGACCGTCTTGATCGCGGCGGGGTGCGTGGTGGCGCCGACCTGCTTGCGGATCGCCTGGGCGAGAGCCTCGGTATAGGCGCTGCCGAGCTGGCTCGACAGTTCGCGCTGGGTGCCCTGGACGACCAGCGGGTTGTCGGTCTTGCCGGGCACCACGTCCTTGAGCGCGACGATGAACCAGCCGCGGTTTCCGCCGACCGCCTGCACCTTCACGGTGTTCTTGGCCATGTGGAACAGCAGCGAGACCGGCGGCGGCACCTGGCGGCCCTGGCGCATCGCGGCGGTCAGCATCTGGCGCGACATGGCGACGTCCTGGACCGGGGGCAGGCTCTTGCCGAGCGCGGCGATCGCCTCGTTCAGCGACTTGCCGCCCTTGACGGCTGCCTGGATCTTCAGCGCGGCGGCCTTGGCTGCGGCAGCGCCCTTGTCCTGCTTCCAGGCATCGGCGACGTCGTTGCCGATTTCCTTGAAGGGAGCGGGGGCCGAGGCGGTGATCGCGGTCACGTCGTAGATCACGTAGCTCTGGCCGGGCGAGTTTGCAGTGCCGGGGGTGAGCTGGGCGAGCTGCGGCTTTTCCTGCTCCATGCCGAACGCGGTCGACAGGATCGGCTGCAGCTGGGCCGGGGCAGTCTCGCCCGCCTTGCCGTAGACCGAGCCATTGGCGATGATCGGCTGCGTCGTCGCGACGGTGGCGCCGACGGCCTTGGCCACTTCGACGAGGCTGGCGCCGCTCTGGAACTGGTCGTCGATACGGGCGAGCAGGTCGGTGAAGGCGGCGCGGCGCTTTTCTTCAGCCAGCTTGGTGACGATCTCGGCGCGCACGGCGGCGAGGGGCTTTTCGGGCGTCTTCTGCTCGGAATCCACGCGGATCACGTGCCAGCCCAGCGCGCTCTTCTGCGGCACCGCCAGCTTGCCGACCGGGGCCGCGAAAACGGCGTCGGCGATGGCGGGCGAGAACTGCGATGCCAGCTGTTCACGCGTGAACGATTCGAGCTTGGCGGCCGAAAGGCGCCGTTCGGTCGCGGCCAGTTCGAGCGACTTGCCGCCGGCCACTTCGGCGGCAACGGCCTTGGCGGCGGCTTCGGTCGGCACGATCAGCTGGGTGAGCTTGCGATCGTCGCGCGCGGCGTAAAGTGCGGCCTTGTCGGCCTCGTAGCGCTTGGCCACTTCCGCGTCGGTGGGCGCGGCGACGTTCTTCAGCGCTTCCTCGCCGAAGGTGGCGTAGCGGATGGTGCGGCGCTCGGGGCGGACGAACTGGTTGATATGGGTCTTGTAGAAGCTCTCGAGCTCGGCCGGGGTGGCGGGCTGCGTCGGCGCGAAGGCGAGTGCGGGCAGCGTGGCGACCTGGCCCTTGCGGTTTTCTTCGAGCAGCGCGGCATAGCGCGCGGCGAGCGAGCTGGGCATCGTGGCTGCGAACTGGGCCGGGATCATCAGCTGCTGGGCGATCAGGCCCTGCGTGAAGTCGTCGCGCAGCGCGGCCTCGGGAATGCCTTTCTGGGCCAGCGCCTGGCGGAACGCGTCCTGGCTGAACTTGCCGTCGACACCCTGGAAAGCCGGGATGCGGGCGATCTCGCTGTCGACCAGGCGCTTGCTGGCGACAACGCCGTTGTCCTTGCCGAACACGCCGATCGCGGTGCGCGAGATCATCTCGTCGAGGATGCGGGTGAGCCCGCCCTCGGCGACCAGCATCTTCATCGTCGCGGTCGGGTTCTGCTGCTTGATCTGTTCCAGCT
Source organism: Novosphingobium sp. KA1 (assembly GCF_017309955.1). Taxonomy (NCBI): domain Bacteria; kingdom Pseudomonadati; phylum Pseudomonadota; class Alphaproteobacteria; order Sphingomonadales; family Sphingomonadaceae; genus Novosphingobium; species Novosphingobium sp. KA1. The sequence continues at coordinate 3,154,582 of NZ_CP021247.1, forward strand.
GCGAATTGGCGGCGGTGGCGAGGTCGTTGGCCTCCACGCTCTTGCCGCCGACGGTGGCGACCGAGGTCGTGCTGGAAAGGCCTGCCGTCTCGCGCATGCCGTTGATGTCGCCGCCCGCAAAGGCAAGCGTGATCAGCACGAGCACTGCCAGGGCGATGCCGGCCCCGATCTTGGACTTCAGGAAGTTACGGAAGAATGAGAGCATGGACCGTGCCGTTCAGCGTGGAGACGAATATGCGAAGCAGCGCAAAGGCAAAGCCGATGCGGGCGCAGGCTTTAGGGGGCGCGGTGCGATCCTGCAATGGCTGACATGGTCTTGCCGGGCATTGCCGGCAGGCGCCCCGCCCGATTGCCGACAGGCGCCCCGCCCGGCAGCCGGTGCGGAGGAATTTGGGTTCACGTTGTCGGAGGTCTCCTTGCCTGTGTCAAAGTGACGCAGTTGCGCCACGCGCGGGCGGTTTTGCCAGATCCGGGACGGCGCGAATTTTGACAATTGGGCCTGCCGTGCCTAGCAGCGGCCCGGCAAGCATCCGGACGATTCCCGCTTTGACCTCATCAAGAAGCGGTTGATGGGTGGCCGGACGCAGAAAATGATTCAGGGTTTTTGTTAAATGGCTGGTCTGCCTTACATCGTCGGTAACTGGAAAATGAACGGCACGCGCGCGATGCTCAGCGAGGCGCGCGCGGTCGATCGGGCAGCCGCACGCTTTCCCAAGGTGCAGGTGGGTCTGGCGCCGCCAGCCACGCTGATCTTCCGGATGCGCGATGCCGTCGAACTGATCGGCGTCGGCGGGCAGGATTGCCGCGCCGAAGAGAGCGGCGCCTACACCGGCGACATTTCCGCGCCCATGCTCAAGGATGCCGGTGCCGACTTCACCATTCTCGGCCACTCGGAGCGCCGTACGCTCCACGGCGAGAGCGATGCCCAGGTCAACGCCAAGGCGCAGGCCGCGCTTGGCGCGGGGCTGGCGGTGATTCTCTGCGTCGGCGAGACCGAGGCCCAGCGCGATGCGGGCGAGGCGCTTGCCGTCGTGACCGGCCAGCTCGACGGTTCGTGCCCGCGTGTTGACGGGGCGCCGGAAAAGCTGTCGATCGCCTATGAGCCGGTCTGGGCGATCGGTACCGGCCGCGTGCCTTCGATCGAGGACGTGGCGCAAATGCACGCGGCAATCCGTGCCAAGCTGGTCGCGCTCTACGGCGAAGGCGGGGCGGACGTGCGCATTCTCTATGGCGGTTCGGTCAAGGCCGAGAATGCGGCCGAGCTGCTCTCCGTGCCCGACGTGGGCGGGGCGCTGGTCGGCGGCGCCAGCCTGAGCGCCGAGAGCTTCACCGCGATCATCGGCGCTGCCGCGCTGCTGGACGCCGATTGACGCGCAATTCCTGAGGCTTTCCGGGGGCGGGCGGGCGTCTTGCCGCCCATCTCCGGCAGACGGCTTGCGCCGGGGCGTTCGAGCGCCTATCTGCGCGGCTTGAATCGCGGACGGGTCACCGTCCCCTTCGAAAGATCGAGATTTACACGATGCTGTTCACTTTCCTGACCGTAGTCCAGGCGATCGTCGCCCTCCTTCTGGTGGTCGTGATTCTGGTGCAGAAGTCGGAAGGCGGCGGCCTCGGTGTGGGTGGCAGCCCCTCGGGCATGCTGTCGGCACGCGGTGCGGCGAACTTCCTGACCCGCGCCACCGGCGGCCTTGCTGCCGCCTTCGTGATTCTCTCGATCGTTCTTGCGGCGCTGGCCGTCGGCAAGACCGGCGACGACGTCGACACTTCCCTTCAGCGCGCTGCGGTTCCCGCTGCGCCGGCGCAGCAGGCGCCCGCGCAGAACGACCCGCTCGCCGGTGCGGCCAATCCGGCCGCTGGGGCTCCTGCGAGCCCGGCCGCGGGTCAGTCGACTCCGGCCAACGATCCGCTTTCGGGTGCTGCCGGTCATTGATCTGACCCGGTAACTTCCGGCGTATCACTGTAGCGCGAATGCCGTCTGGCGTTGTCAGGCGGCATTTGATCTGTTTTGTTCTGTGGATTGAGGCACAGGGCTCTTGCCCTTGTGCCCCCATGCAATTTAAGGGCCGACTCCCATGGCGCGGCATATTTTTATCACCGGCGGCGTGGTTTCCTCGCTCGGCAAAGGTCTCATGGCGGCGAGCCTCGCGGCTCTGCTTCAGGCACGCGGTTACCGCGTCCGCATTCGCAAGTTCGACCCTTATCTGAACGTCGATCCGGGCACGATGAGCCCGTATCAGCACGGCGAGGTTTTTGTCACCGATGACGGTGCCGAGACCGACCTCGACCTTGGTCACTACGAGCGTTTCACCGGCGTCTCGGCGCATCAGGGCGACAACATCACCTCGGGCCGGATCTACCAGGACATCATCGCCAAGGAACGCCGCGGCGACTACCTCGGCGCGACCGTGCAGGTGATCCCGCACGTGACCGACGCGATCAAGGATTTCGCCATGGCGGAGACCGAGGATCTCGACTTCGTGCTTTGCGAGATCGGCGGCACCGTCGGCGACATCGAGGGCCTGCCCTTCGTCGAGGCGCTGCGCCAGATGCGCAACGAACTCGGCCGTGAGCAGACCTGCTTTGTCCACGTCACGCTGGTCCCCTACATCGCCGCAGCCGGCGAGCTGAAGACCAAGCCGACCCAGCACTCGGTGCGCGAGCTGACCGGTCTCGGCATTCAGCCCGACATCCTGCTGTGCCGCTGCGACCGCGAGCTGCCCGAGAGCGAACGCCGCAAGATCGCGCTGTTCTGCAACGTGCGTCCGCAGGCGGTGATCCCCGCGCTCGACGCGCCGAACATCTACGCGGTGCCCCAGCAGTACCACGCTGAAGGCCTCGACGCGGAAGTGCTGCACCACTTCGGCATGAGCTCGGACGCGCCCGACCTTACCCGCTGGGACGACATCACCGACCGCTTCGAACATCCCGAAGGCGAAGTGACCATCGGCGTCGTCGGCAAGTATGTCGGCCTGCCCGATGCCTACAAGTCGCTGAACGAGGCGCTGGTCCACGGCGGCATGGCCAGCCGCGTGAAGGTCAACGTGCAGTGGATCGATGCCGAGATCTTCGAGAAGGAAGATTCCGAGATCGCCGCGGCACTTGAACCCATGCACGGCATCCTGGTGCCCGGCGGCTTCGGCGAGCGCGGTTCGGAAGGCAAGATCGCTGCCGTGCGCTTTGCGCGCGAGCGCAGCGTGCCGTTCTTCGGCATCTGCCTCGGCATGCAGATGGCCTGCATCGAGGGCGCCCGCGCGGCCGGCATCGAGAAGGCCAGTTCCACCGAATTCGGCCCGACCGAGGAACCGGTGGTCGGCATCATCACCGAATGGATGACCGAGGACGGCCTGCAGACTCGCGCCGAAGGCGGCGACCTGGGCGGCACGATGCGTCTTGGTGCCTATACTGCCAAGCTCTCGCCCAACAGCCATGTCTCGGCGATCTATGACGCGACCGAAATCTCGGAACGCCACCGTCACCGCTACGAGGTCAACGCCAAGTACCGCGATGCGCTGGAATCCAATGGCCTGATCTTCTCCGGCATGTCGCCCGACGGCCTGCTGCCTGAGATCGTCGAACGTCCGGATCATCCGTTCTTTGTCGGCGTGCAGTTCCACCCCGAACTCAAGTCGCGTCCCTTCGAACCGCACCCGCTGTTCAAGGGATTCGTCTCGGCGGCACTGCGTCAGGCGCGCCTGGTCTGATCCGGCGGCGCCTGATCCATCAGGCGATACGAAATTCGGGAAGGGCCGGTTTCCTCCGTGGAAACCGGCCCTTTTTCGTTTCAGCCCAGCAGGGAGAGCAGCAGCGTGACCGTTCCCACCGACAACACGGTGGAGGCAAGAATGACTTTGGCGGTGAGGGCGCCCTCGCGGCGGTGGAACTCGGCGAGCATGAACGGCCCGGTGCCGGTGGGCAATGCCGCCAGCAGCACGGCGGCATGGCGCAAGGCGGCGGGCAGGGGGATGACCCAGAGCGCCAGCGCCAGGGTCAGCGCGGGATAGACAAAGAGCTTGAGGGCGACGAGCGCCACGGTCTCGCCCGCCGCGCCCGCGCCCGCGCCCGCGCCCTCGCCCTTGTCGCGCGGTTCGGCGAGGAACATGCCCAGGCACACCAGCGCGCAGGGGCTGGCGGCCGAGCCCAGCAGCTTGAGAAAGGCATCGAGCGGGGCTGCCACGCCGATGCCGCTGGCCATGACCGCCGCGCCAGCCAGCGGCGCCAGCACCAGCGGATTGCGAAACAGCGCCTGCCCCACCCGCAGCGCGATCACCGCAGGGTTGCCGCTCTTCTGGTTGCCGAACTCGATCAGGACGATGGCCAGCGCGAAGAGCACGCAAACGGTGTTGATCGTGGCGATCAGGGTCAGGGTCTGCGAGGCCGGGCCGAGGGTGGCGAGCAGTAGCGGAAAGCCAAGGAATGCCGTGTTCGAATAGCTGGCATTGAGCCCGAGGATCGCGGCATTGCCGATCGGCCGCCCCATGATCCGGCTGACCGCTACCGTCAGCACAAAGAACAGGAACGTGCTGACCGCGAAGACGGCGACAAAGCGGGGTTGCCAGAGCTGCGCGAAGTTCGCCTTGGCGACGATGTCGAACAGCAGTGCGGGCAGGGCAAGGTAGACGACGAAGCGATTGAGTTCGGTCGTCGACTGCGGGCTGAAGATCCCCACCCGCCGGGCAAGCCATCCCACGAGGGTCAGCGCGAAGATGGGCAGGACGATGGAGAGAATGGATAGCATTGCGGAATGGCGGCCCGGGCTTGCGTCAAAGCCCAGGGCTTATCGGGAGAAAGCCCGCAGTTCCAGCATGTCGCGGTTGCCGGCCGTGCAATTGCGAATGCAAAAAGGGCGGCCCGGAAACCGGACCGCCCCGTCAATTCCACGCGTTTGCGGGCCGTCAGGCTGCGGCGGTTTCGCCCGGACCGCCTTCGACCACGGTCAGCGTATTGCCGCCGATCGCGATCTTCTTGGGCTTCATCGCCTCGGGCACTTCGCGCACGAGGTCGATCACCAGCAGGCCGTCGGCAAGGTCGGCGGCGTCCACGCGGACATAGTCGGCCAGTTCGAACCGGCGCTCGAACCCGCGCTGGGCAATGCCGATGTGCAGCATTTCACCTTCGGGGGCCTCTTCGGGCTTGTGGCCCTTGACGACCAGCAGGTTGGCCTGCGCGGTGATGTCGATGTCGGCAGGCTTGAAGCCGGCGACCGCCAGGGTGATGCGATAGGCATCGGCGCCGCGGCGTTCGATGTTGAAGGGGGGATACTTGTCGCCCGCATTGGCGCGGCCCTGGTTTTCGATCATGTCGAAAAGACGGTCGAAGCCGACCATGGTGCGACGGTAGGGGGTAAAGTCGATACGGTTCATGACAAAAATCCTCGTTTGAGCAATCTTCGTGTGAGGAGGCCCGGATCGCCGGCGCCTCGTTTGCAAGCCATCCCCATCGTGGGCCATGACTTGTAACCCTAGATATGTTAGCCGCGCCGCGTTTCAAGGCTTGCCCAGCAAGGCGCGAGGCGGTCGCCGAAAAAATGCCAAGAGTCTGAATTCAAGGAGTGTTCGATGAGCCAGCCCAAGGTCGAGATCTATACCAAGTGGGGCTGCCCCTATTGCGTGATGGCCAAGTCGCTGCTGGACGGCAAAGGCGTGGCCTACGAGGAATACGACGTGACCATGGGCGGCGAGAAGCGCGCCGAGATGGAAGCGCGTGTGCCCGGTGCGCGCACGGTCCCGCAGGTGCTGGTTGACGGAAAGCCCTATGGCGGGTTCGACGACATCAATGCGCTCGATCGCAAGGGCGAGCTCGATCCCGTGCTGGGGCTCTGAGATGACCCGCGCCGCGCTGTTCCAGATGACCACGGGCATCGATCCCGTGGCCAACGCCCAGGCAATCGTTGCCGCCGTGGCCGAAGCCAGGGCGGGCGGTGCGGCCATGCTGTTCACGCCGGAGATGTCCGGCCTGCTCGACCGGCAGCGCGACAGGGCGGCGGCGAACATCGTTTCCGAGGACGAGGACCCTGTGCTGGCCGCCGTGCGCGAAGCGGCCGCGCGCGAGGGGCTGTGGGTCCACATCGGCTCGCTGGCGGTGCGTCCCGAAGGCGGTGACGGTCGTTATGCCAACCGCGCGTTCGTGATCGACGACAAGGGCGAGATCCGGGCCCGCTACGACAAGATGCACATGTTCGACGTCGATCTGGCGACGGGCGAATCCTGGCGCGAATCCAATGCCTATGCTCCCGGTGACACGGTGGTGACGGTGGAAACCCCGTTGGGCCGCCTTGGCCTGGCGATCTGCTACGACGTGCGCTTCCCCGCACTGTTCGAGGCGCTAGGTCGGGCCAAGTGCGATGTGATCGCCACCCCGGCGGCCTTCACGGTGCCGACCGGCAAGGCGCACTGGCACCTGATGCAGCGGGCCCGCGCGGTGGAGGCGAGCGCCTATGTGCTCAGCGCGGCACAAGTGGGCAGGCATGAGGACGGGCGCGAAACATACGGTCACAGCCTTGCCATCGACCCGTGGGGCGAGATCCTGCTCGACATGGGTGGTGAAACGGCGGGGCTTGGCTTTGCCGATCTGGATCCTGCGCGGATCGCCGAAGTGCGCGCCCAATTGCCGAGCCTTGCCAATCGGCGCATGATCGCCGATTAAGTCCCAAAGCTGACGGGTTTCGCGCAAGAATATCGCCATGATTGTCTATGATCTCGAGTGCCGCTCGGCGCGCCACCGTTTCGAGGGCTGGTTCAAGTCCTCGGACGACTTCGCACGCCAGCAGGAACGCGGCCTGCTCTGCTGCCCGCAATGCGGCACCGATGAAGTGGAGAAGGCGTTGCAGGCGCCGCGACTGACCCGCAAGGGCAACCAGCGTAGCGAGCCGGTTCCGACCCGTGCGGCGCAGCCGGCTGCGGCACCCGCCGCACCGGTGGCCAGCGTGCCGCTGCCGCCGCAGGCGGTGGAACTGATCCACAAACTGGCGACGATGCAGGCCGAGGCGCTCAAGGACAGCCGCTATGTCGGCAGGAATTTTGCAGAGGATGCCCGCGCCATGCATTACGGCGAGCGCGAGCACGAAGTGATCCACGGCGAAGCCAGTGCCGAGCAGGCTCAGGAACTGATCGAGGAAGGCATTGCCGTCGCGGCCCTGCCGTTTCCGGTGGTTCCCCCCGAAAGCGCGAACTGAACGAATTGCCAACTCCGGTTCCTCACGGTAGGAGGCCGGGCAGGGGCGCCCGTAGCTCAGCCGGATAGAGCACCAGATTCCTAATCTGGGGGCCATGGGTTCGAATCCCGTCGGGCGCACCACGTTTCAGGAAAGCCCCCGGTATTCCCGGGGGTTTTTCTTTGTCGGGCGTGCCCCGGCCTGGCCGCAGGCGTGGCTGCCGGTCTGAAAAAACTCCCGCCATTTCATCGTCGAACCGCTGATTCGAACCAGACCGGCAGCAGCAAGGGTGCTTTCCACTTGCCGCCGAAGCGATTAGTCTTGGCCGATGCCCCAGGGGGATGTGCGACATGTTTGGTTTTCTGAAGAAGCAGTTCGTCGACGTTATCGAATGGCTGGAAAAGCCGGGTGAACTGGCATGGCGGGTGCCGTTCGAGGACCGCGAGATCCAGAACGGCGCACAGCTGACGGTGCGCGAGGGGCAGGTCGCGGTCTTTGTCAATGAAGGCTGCGTGGCGGATTTCTTCGAATCCGGCCTGCATACGCTCAATACCGCGAACCTGCCGGTGCTGACGAGCCTGATGAACTGGGACAAGGGCTTCAAGTCACCCTTCAAGTCCGACGTCGTTTTCCTGTCGCGCAAGGAGCAGCACGGGCTCAAGTGGGGCACTGCCCAGCCGGTAACGGTGCGCGATGCCGAATTCGGCGCGCTGCGCATCCGCGCTTTCGGCTCCTATTCGTTCCGTGTGGCGCAGCTCGAACCATTTGTCTCGCGGGTGGTCGGCACGCTGGAGGGCGTTTCCGCCGCTTCGCTGGAACCGCAGCTGCGCGCCGCGATCCAGACCGCGCTGGCCGCGGCGCTGGGCGGCAGCGGCATCGCCTTCCTCGACCTCGCCGCCAACCAGCAGGCGCTGTCGGACCGCATCAAGGTGGAAGTCGACAAGGCGTTTGCCCAGTGGGGCCTCGAATGCCTGACCTTCTACGTGGAGAGCGTGTCGCTGCCTGAGGACGTGCAGGCCCATCTCGACAAGGGCTCCTCGATGCGGGTGCTGGGCGATCTGGCGCAGTATACGCGTTTCCAGGCGGCAGAGGCGATCGAGCAGGCGGCGGGCGCCGATGGCGGCGTGGCCGGGATCGGTGCGGGCGTTGCGGCGGCGACGGCGCTCGGCGGAGCCATGTCGGCAGGGTTGGGCTCGGGATTGGGGGCTGCCCCGGCCGCTCCTGCGCAGGCGGAGGAAGATCCCATCGCCACGATCGAGAAGCTGCACAAGCTGGTCACGCTCGGCGCGCTCAGCCAGCAGGAATTCGACGCCAAGAAAGCCGAACTGCTTTCGCGTATTCGCTGACGCGAAGGGTTCGGGGGGAATAGCGGCGTGATCAATTGCCCGTCCTGCGGCGCGGCCCTGCCTGTGCGGGGCCTTTCCGCGCCTTATACGACCTGCAGTCATTGCCAGTCGCTGATCTTGCGGCAGGGCCAGGCGGTGGAGGAGATCGGCAAGGTTGCCGTGGTGCCGGAAGACGTGTCGCCGGTGCGGATCGGCACGCGCTTTCATGTCGGCGGCGTGGACTTCGTTGCCGCGGGCCGCGTGCGCTGGGGCTGGAGCGGTGGTTCCTGGAATGAATGGCTGCTTTATGCGGCCGATGGCCAGACGCGCTGGCTGGGTGAGGCCATGGGCATGTACATGCTGACTGCCGAGCGTGCCGATGTCATGACGTCACCGCTCGCGCGCGCCTTTGCGGGGGGCGGCGAACTCGTGCCCGGGCAGACGCTTGTGGTGGACGCTGCGGAATATGCCGTCTCCGATGTGAAGCAGGCCGAATGCCTTGGCGGCGAGGGTGATCTGCCGTTTCCGCCGCGCACCGGCTGGGCAATGACCAATGTCGATTTCCGCACGACCGGCGGCGCGGCGCTGTCGCTCCAGCGGGACGGGCAGGGGGCGTCGGCCTGGCTCGGCACCTGGCATGAACTCGCCGACCTCGCGCCGCGTGCGCTGGCGGAGATCGAGGGCTGGACGGTGCCGGAGGCCATGCGGTGAACGCACCCAAGCACGCCGTGCGCGCGGTAACCTGTCCCAGCTGCGGCGGCACTCTGGAGGTGTGCGCGGCGGGCTGGTCGGTGAACCTGGCCTGCCGGTATTGCGGCTCCATTCTCGACGTGTCGCGGCCCGAAGTGCAGCTCCTTGAGCAGCACAACCGTACCGCTGCCGGTTTCGCGCTGCCGCTTGGCAGCCGGGGGCGGCTGTTCGACACGGAATGGCAAGTGATCGGCGCGCTGAAACGCAGCGATGCCTGGTCGACCTGGCGCGAATACCTGCTGCTCAATCCTTACGCCGGGTATCGCTGGCTGGTCGAGTACGAGGGCGACTGGAAGTTCGGCACGATGCTGCTGGGCCGGCCTGAGGAGAACGGCAAGACGGTCGTGTGGCAGGGGCAGCGTTACCGGCAGGAGGACGAGGCGGCGCTGGCCACTACCGAGACGGTGATCGGGGAATTCTACTGGCGCGTTTCCAGCGGGGACCGCGTGCTTTGTGCATCCTATACCAGCCGGGATTTCACGCTCTCGCGCGAGGAAGCGGACGGCGAGGTCAACTGGACCCACCTTGCCGCGCTCTCCGGCGGCCATGTCGAAAGCGCCTTCGGAATCCTGCCTCCCGAGCCGGAAGAACGCCGGGGGAGCGGCGACAAGGCGCGCGGCTATGCGCTGTTCGAGGCCGAGGCGCAGGCCGAGGCGGCGCGCGGCGTCGACGATATTCCGGCGATGCTTGGCCTTTCGTTGCTGACGCTCATCGCCGCGCTGGTCCTGATGCTGGGCTTTGCGGGCGGCTCGGCCGAGGTCAGGACGGATATCGAAGCGCCGTTCGGGCGCACCGCCGAAGGCATTCGCCTCGGTTCGATCACCGTCAACCGCCCCTGGCAGTTCGTCAGCGTCACCGCACGGGCCAATACCCTCGACAATCAGTGGGTCGATCTCGACTACAGCCTTGTCGACCGGGCGACCGGCCAGTCGATCGATGCCTATGGCCTCGTCGAGCACTACACCGGCCGCGACAGCGACGGCGCGTGGAGCGAAGGCGATACCAAGGCGACGATCCAGTTCGGTCATATCCGGAAAGGCACGTACGACGTTTTTGTCGATGCCGGTGCGCACCGCTGGCCGACCGACGTGCCGCCGGTCAATACCGCCTCGCCCTGGGAGGCTTCGACGTATGGCGGATGGGGCGAGGACCGGCCGGGCCCGGTTCCGGTCGAGGTGACGGTGAAGACCAACACCGTGCCCAGGGACAACTTCTGGACGCTGTGCATTCTGGTGGCGCTGATGCCCGCCTTCGCACTCTATCGCGGATGGAAATACCGATGAGGCCCGAACAATGAGGTCTGCGCAATGAAGACTTTGCCATGAGCGCGCGCCTGTTCTTCCATGCGCTGTGCTGCCTGTTCCTGCTGGCGGGCGTGGCGGCATCCAGCTTCTACGCCTGGTCGCCCTATTCCGACGAGAAACACGAGGCAGGAGGGAACAGCGGTTCCGGCATCCGGGGCAGCGGCCCCACCCACAAGTAATTCACGCTGGAGCCGTTTCCGATCCGATCGCATCGGATGAAATGCTCCAAGATTTTGTTTCCACGCGCTTTCCGGGACATCCGGTGATTCCACCTGATCGGAAAACGCCCTAACGGCAGGGAGCCCAGACATGCTCACGCTTTCCGTCTTCCTCGCGACCTTGCTCTACGCGGGGCTCGGCATCGTCATCTTCATCATCAGCTTCGTGCTGGTGGACAAGCTGACCCCGGGCGAACTCTGGCGCGAGATCATCGAGCGCAAGAACATGGCCGTCGCGATCCTCGCGGGCGCCGTGGCGCTCGGCATCTCGAACATCATTGCTGCGGCCATTCATGGCTGAAGGGGACTTTGTGGCAGATGGGGCCGTGGGTGAGGGCGGGGAAAAGGGCCCTGCCTCGCTTGCGGTCATTCTGCTGGTTTCGGTCCTGGTCGTTGCCACCTGCGGGCTGATCTACGAATTGCTGGCGGGCACGCTGGCGAGCTACCTGCTGGGCGACAGCGTTACCCAGTTCTCGACAGTGATCGGCTCCTACCTCTTTGCGATGGGCGTGGGCAGCTGGCTCTCGCGCCATGTCCGGGGCGACGAGATCGGCGTTTTCGTGCGGGTGGAAGTGATGATTGCCGCGCTCGGCGGGTGGTCGGCGGCGGGGCTGTTCATGCTGTTCCCGCTGGTCGGCGATTTCCGTGTCGCGCTCTATGCACTGGTGCTGGCGATCGGCGTGCTGGTGGGGCTCGAAATCCCGCTGCTGATCCGCATCCTGCGCCACCGTTTCGCGTTTCGCGAACTGGTCTCCAATGTCCTGACGTACGACTATGTCGGCGCGCTGATTGCCTCGCTGCTGTTTCCGCTGGTGCTGGTGCCCTGGCTGGGGATGATCCGCACCGGTTTTGTCTTCGGCCTTGCCAACGTGGCCGTTGCGCTGGCGCTGCTGGTCGCGCTGCGCCGCCAGCGCCGGATCGGCGCGGACATGGCGGCGGCGCTGGTGGTCACGGCGAGCCTGCTGGTCGGACTTGCCATGGCGGACCGCATGCAGCGCTGGTCGGAAGTGGCCTTTTATGCCGAGCCGGTGATCCATGCCCGCTCGACGCCCTACCAGCGCATCGTCATCACCCGGCGGGGCGAGGACCTGCGCCTTTACCTCAACGGCAACCTCCAGTTCTCGACCCGCGACGAGTATCGCTATCACGAGGCGCTGGTCTGGCCGGTGCTGGGGCGCGTTGCCCATCCCGCGCAAGTGCTGATCCTTGGCGGAGGGGACGGCCTTGCCGCCCGCGAGGTGCTGCGGGACACCCGCGTGCAGCATCTCACGCTGGTCGATCTCGACCCGGAAATGACGCACTTGTTCCGCGATACGCCGCAACTGGCCGCGCTCAACGCCCACTCGCTCTCCTCGCCGCGCATCACCGTGCACAATGCCGATGCCTTCCGCTGGGTGCGCGAGGCGAGGGGCCCTTACGATGCGGTGATCGTCGACTTTCCCGATCCCACCGAGTTCTCGCTCGGCAAGCTCTATACCGAGAGTTTCTACCGCGAGGTCGCCCGCCTGCTCGCACCCGGCGGGGTGATGACGGTGCAGAGCACCTCGCCGCTGATCGCCCCGCGCTCCTACTGGACGGTGGCAACCACGCTGGAGGCCGCCGGTCTGTTCTCGCGCGGTTATCACGCCTATGTGCCGAGCTTCGGCGAATGGGGCTTCACGCTCGCCGCGCACAGGCCATTGACGGATGCGGTGAAGCTGCCCGGCGGCCTGCGCTTCCTGACCGCCTCCAGCGAGCGGGCGATGTTCGATTTCCCGCCCGACATGGCCCGCCGGCCGACCCCGGTGAACCGCCTCGACAACCAGGCCCTCGTGCGCAGCTTTGCCGAGGAATGGGGCAAGTATGAAGGCTGAGCAAACAGCCGGGCCGAGCAGGCGGCAGGTTCTGGCGGGCGGTACGCTTGCCGCCGGCGCGATGGCGCTGGGCGGATGCGGCGAGGAGGCCATGGCCGGAGAACTCGGCGGGGCGGACTGGCAGCGCGGCCACCTGCTGCGCGACCGGCGCTTTCCCGAGCCGCAGGGGCCGGTGGAGGAAATCGATGTCGTGATCGCGGGCGGCGGCGCGGCGGGCCTCGCGGCAGGATGGCGGCTGGCGGAAGCCGGCTTTGACCGTTTCACCCTGTTCGAACTGGAAGACAGGACCGGCGGCAATGCGCGTCATGGCAGGAATGCCGTCAGCGCTTATCCGCTCGGCGCGCATTACCTGCCGGTGCCCAACCGCGAGGCGACGGCGCTGCGCCGCATGCTCGGCCAGTTCGGCATGATGACGGGTGAGCGGGACGGGGTGCCGGTCTACGATCCCTACCAGCTTTGCGCGGACCTTGAGGAACGCCTGCTCTGGCGCGGGCGCTGGCAGGAAGGGCTGTTTCCCAATTCGGGCGTGACTGCGGCCGATCGCGCCCAGCATGCCGCGTTTGAGCGGCGGATGGCGGATCTGCGCAAGGCCGTGGGATCGGATGGCCGTCCCGCCTTTGCCATTCCCATGGCCTTTTCGAGCGCCGACCCAGCCTTCCGCGCGCTTGATGGCATGAACTTCGCGCAGTGGCTTGATGGCGAGCATTTCACCTCGCCGGTGCTGCGCGCCTATCTGCGCTATTGCTGCCGGGACGATTATGGCAGCGAGCCCGAGCATGTCTCGGCATGGGCGGGCATCCACTATTTTGCAGGACGCCGGGGCTGGGCCAGCGATGGCGACGGCGACCGGGAACTGACATGGCCGGAAGGCAACGGCCGCCTCGTCTCGCTGATGGCGGGGCGGATCGCGCCGCACCTGAAACCGGCCCATAGCGTGTTCCGGGTGGAGCCGGACGGCGATGGCGCGCTGGTCGACCTGTTCGATCACGCCGCGCGCCGCAGCCGCCGCTTGCGGGCCAGGGCCGTCATCATGGCCATGCCCCATTTCGTGGCCGCGCGGGTCGCGCCCAAGTTCGTGGCCAAGTTCGCAGGTGAGGACGCCATGTCCTATGCGCCCTGGGTGGTGGCCAATGTCACGGTGGGCCGCCATCCCGAGGGCAAGGGCGTATCGCTCGCGTGGGACAATGTCTCGACCGCCAGCGAATCGCTCGGCTACGTGGTCGCCACGCATCAGAGTGAAGCCAGCGACGGCGGGCCGACGGTGCTGACCTGGTACCTGCCGCTGTCGAAGGAGAAGCCGGAAGCGGCGCGCAAGATCATGATGACGCGCCCGCTGCGGGAGTGGCAGCGGATCGTGCGCGACGACCTGCTGGGCATGAACCCCGATCTTGACGGCGCCATCGAGCGGATCGACGTGTGGCGCTGGGGACATGCGATGATCCGCCCCACGCCCGGTTTCCTTTCCGATCCGGCCCGCGGCGCGGCGATCGCCGCCCGGCCGCCGGTGCTGTTTGCCCATTCGGACATGAGCGGCCTGTCGCTGTTCGAGGAGGCGCATTATCGCGGCGTCGTCGCCGCCGAAGCGGCGCTCGCCCACCTTGGTCTTCCATTCGAAAGTCTCGCTTGATGGCGCATCAACCCGATAGCAGCCTGCACCTCATCGCCGACCTTGCGGAGTGCCAGGGCCTTGGTGATCTCGCGCGGGTCGAGGCAGCGCTGCGCGAGGCGGCGGAGGCCGCGCATGCCACCGTGCTCGACGTGCGGCTCCACCACTTCGGGCCGGGCATGGGGGTGACGGGGGTGGCGCTGCTGGCCGAATCGCACATTTCGATCCACACCTGGCCGGAGCACGGCGTGGCCGCCGTGGACCTCTTTGTCTGCGGCCGGCAGGCCGACGCGGAAGCAGGGCTCGCGTGCATCACGGCGCGCCTGCAGGGCCGGGTGGCCATGAAGCAGGCGGTTCGGCGGCTTGGCTTGCCGGTTGCGGGAGGGGAGAAATTGCGCAGCGCCCACGCATGATTGCGGCTGCTGCAACAAATCGCCATTGAAGCTTCATCTGAAGCCGTTAACGCCCCGCCACGACATACGCTCGTGGGCGCAGGGGAAACGGCAATGAAATTCGGTATTTGCATCAAGACTCTGATGGTCGGCACGGCGCTGGCGGGGATCCCGGTGGCTGCTTACGCCGACGAGGCCGGGGCTGCCGCCTCGGGCGCTGCCGATATTGACGATTCCAACCAGATCGTCGTCACCGCCCAGAAGGTCGAGCAGCGCGCGGTCGATGTGCCGATCACCCTCTCGGTCGCCAGCGGCGAGCGCATGCGCGAACTGGGCGTGACCGACATCGGCGAACTCTCGGCCTACATCCCCGGGCTCAACATCCAGGTGCAGAGCGCCAACAACCCCGGCTTCGTGATCCGCGGCATCACCTCGGACAGCGGCTCGGCCCAGCAGGGGCCGCGCGTGACGCTCTATTACAACGGCGTCGACATCTCGCGCTCGCGCGGGGCCTATCAGGGCAACTACGACCTTGAGCGCATCGAAGTGGTGAAGGGCCCGCAGGCGACCTTGTTCGGCACCGCCGCCACGATCGGCGCCATCAGCCTTGTATCGGCGAAGCCTCAGCCGGGTGTCTCGGCCGAAGTGACCGGCGGCTATGGCAACCTGAACGCCTACCGCGTCGAAGGTTTCGTGAACGCGGGTAACGACGTGATTGCCGGCCGCGTGGCCTGGCAGTGGAAGAAGCGCGACGGCTACGTGAAGAACCTCGCGCCCGATCAGGACGATCTCTACGGGCAGGACCAGCTTGGCCTGCGCGGATCGCTGCGCTTCACGCCGAGCAGCGATTTCACCGCCGACCTTGTCTTCACTTACGACCGCCAGCGCAACACGGGTACGCCGTTCCTGTCGAAGGACCTCGGGTCGACTTCGGTCGACGGGCTCTACGGCGCGGCCTACCTCGGCGGCTCTCCCTATTCCGCTGAAGTGCTGGGTAGCGACAAGCTGGGCCTCAACCGTGACGTCTACGACGTGAATTTCACGACCAGCTGGGACTTCGCGGACGGCTGGAACTTCACCACCGTCAACGGCTATCGCCACTTCGACGCCCTCGAAGTCTTCGATGCGGACGGCTCGGCCGCCTGGTATCTCGAATTCGCCGAACACGCCAAGGGCTGGCAGGCCAGCCACGAGGGCCGTTTCACCTATAGCGACGACCAGTGGCGCGCCTCGTTCGGATGGAACTACTTCATCGAGGACAGCTCCCAGTACGTGCCGTTCTCCTCGGAAGTGGGCACCTACCTGCAGTGCACGGCGAACCTGATCCCGTCGCTGGGCTGCGTGAACGCCTCCAACGTGGCGACAGGCGCACTGGCGACATCGTACCTGACGAGCGGTGCCTATAGCGCCGTTCCCTACTCCAGCTGGTACGAGAACAAGGGGCGCAACCAGTCATGGTCGATGTTCGGTGACGTTACCTTCAAGCCGGTGCCGCAACTGGAACTGACCGCCGGTGCGCGCGTGCTGATCGAGAAGCGCCGCTCGGGCTATTCGGCCTATCAGCCCGATGCCCCGGTCTATGGCCAGCCGCTGCTGCCGCTGGTCGATACCGATGGCGAGACCTACTCCGCCCAGCGCTCCTTCGCGGCGGTGCTGCCGCGCTTCAACGCGCTCTATCACCTCACGCCGAACGTCAACGTCTACGCCACGATCTCCGAAGGCCGCCGCTCGCCGGTGGTGCAGCTTTCGGCGGCAGCCGGTCCGGTTGCCGATCTGGACCTGATCAAGGCGGAGACGGTGTGGAACTATGAAGCGGGCATAAAGGGCTCGGTCGGTATCTTCTCCGGCTCGCTGGGCGTCTATTACGACGACTACAGCAACTTCCAGGTCACGGTGACCGAGAACGGGCAGAGCGTTACCCGCAGCGCCGGATCGGCATCGAACCTTGGCGTGGAAGCCGAGCTGGAGGCAAAGCTCACCACCTGGCTGAGCGCTTTCGGCAATGTCGGCTTCATCAGCGGCGGTATCGACGACAATGCCTCGAACGGGGTCTATGCGGGCGACCAGTTTCGTCTCCAGCCCAAGTGGCAGTGGGCGGCGGGCTTCAACCTGAATGTGCCGGTCACCGAGAACACCAGCGTGTTCCTGACGCCCAGCGTGACCTACCGCAGCAAGATCTACTTCGAGATCCCGAACAGCGAGGCGATCAGCCAGGATCCGGTGACGCTGGTGAACCTGCGCGGCGGCGTTTCGCTGATGAACGGCAAGTTCCAGATCGCCGGGTACGCCCGCAATCTGGGCAACGAGAAGTACCTGCTCGATGCCGGAAACACCGGCGGGTCCTTCGGCCATGCGACCTACATCCCGGCCGAACCGCGCACGTACGGTATCGAGTTCACCGCGCGCTACTGACCTTCCGACGACAGGACGATCCCATGACCATCGCTCTCGACCGCCGCCTTCTCATCAAGGCCGGCGCCTTCGGTCTTGCCGCACTTTCGACGCCCGGCATGGCCCGGATCCTTACCGCGCGGGGCTTTACGCACGGCGTTGCCAGCGGCGAACCGGCGGCCAATTCGGTGCTGCTGTGGACCCGCTACGTCGGCAGCAGCGAGACGAAACTGCGCTGCGAACTGGCCGAGGACCGGGACTTCCGCAAGGTCGCCAGCGGCGGCGAGGTGATCGCCAGCCCCGCGCGCGACAACTGCGCGAAAGTGGTGGTCGGCGGGCTGCAGCCGGGCAAGTGGTACTTCTATCGCTTCATCGCGCCAGACGGCACCAAAAGCGAAGTCGGCCGCACCCGCACCCTGCCGGTGGGCGAGGTGGGGCGCTTCGGCATCGGCCTGTTCTCCTGCTCGAACATGCCGTTCGGCTGGTTCAATGCCTATGCCCATGCCGCCGCGCGCGAGGATCTGGACCTTGTCGTCCACGTCGGCGACTATTTCTATGAATACAAGCAGGGCGAATATCCCGCACATCCGATGGCGGGCCGGGCGATCGAGCCGGCGAACGAGATCGTCAGTCTGGCCGACTACCGGCTGCGCTATGCCAGCTACCGCCTCGACCCCGACCTGCGCGCGCTCCACGCCCGTTTCCCGATGATCGCGCAGTGGGACGACCACGAGTTCGCCAATGACGCCTACAAGGACGGCGCCGAGAACCACCAGAGCGAGACCGAAGGACCGTGGTCCATTCGCAAGGCAGCGGCGGAGAAGGCTTACCGTGAGTGGATGCCGGTTTCCGATGCCGATTGGGGCAGCTACGAGATCGGTTCGCTGGCGACGCTGTTCCGCCCCGAGACGCGCGTGTCCGCGCGCATGAAGCAACTCGATCTCGGTGATGCCTTCAAGGGGCAGCAGGACGTCGCCAAGGCGCTGCTGGCTTTCCGTGACGGTCCGTGGATGGCGCCTGAGCGCACGCTGATGGGCGGGGTGCAGGAAGACTGGCTCTACAAGGGCTTCGCCGCATCGGCCAGGGCGGGCAAGCGCTGGCAGATCCTGGCGCAGCAGATCGTCATGGGCTCGCTCAAGTCGCCTGCCGCGCTGGCCGATTTCGTTCCGGCTGGCGGCGACGCCAAGGTTCGCGGCGCGCTCATGGCCGCCGCCGCGGCCGCCAGGGTCGGTCTGCCGTTCAACATGGATTCGTGGGACGGCTATCCGGCGGCGCGCGAGCGTCTGCTCAAGGCCGCGCGTGAGGCGGATTGCAACCTCGTCGTGCTCTCGGGCGACAGCCACAATGCCTGGGGTAACGAACTGTCGTTCGGTGGCGCTGCCGCGGGCGTGGAGTACGCGGGCCATTCGGTCACGTCTCCGGGGTACGAGGCGTACCTTCCCGGCGCCGGGCCGCAGGCGCTGGCAGGGGCAATGCGTCAGGCCAATCCGGGGCTGGCGTTCACCGACGTCAGCCGCCGGGGTTATGTCTCGCTGGATGTGACGCCGGATCAGGTGCGCGGCACCTGGCACTTCATGTCGACCATTGCCCGGCGCACCACGGCGAACACGGACAGCACCACGCTGGCCGTCAAATGGGGCGAGCGCCGCTTCGCAAAGGCCTGATTGCTTTTCCGTAATTGATGGGTGGGGCGGTTGACGCGGGGGGCGTCACCGTCCCACAGAGTGCCTGATTTCCAATCCTTTCGAGGCTGCCCCCGATGTCCGATTTCGATCCCGCCGAGCCCCCCTCATCAAAACCCGCGTCCGGCAATCCCGACCGCCGCGATTTTCTCGGTGGGCTTGCCGCGGCGCTGGGCGCTGCCGCCGTTGCTGGCGGCGCGGCCGAGACGGCCGAGGCGAAACCGGCCAGGGGATCGTCCGCGCGCCCGGTCAGCGATGCGAAGCTGCGCGCGGCGATCGATACGGTCGTGGTGATCTATGCGGAGAACCGCAGCTTCAACAATCTCTTCGCCGACTTCCCCGGCCTCCAGCAGCCGCTGTCCGAAGTGCCCGCCGAGCGTACCCGCCAGCGCGACCGTGACGGCAAGGTCATGGAAAAGCTGCCGAAGATCTGGGAAGGCCTCGTGCCGACCCGGCAGGTTGTCGAGCATGCCGAATACCAGATCGGGCCGGACGACCTCGCGCCGATCCCGAACGGTCCTTTCGCGCTGAAGACGCCCGAGGGCGATCCGCTGCCGCACGGCCTTGTCACCCGCGATCTGGTCCATGCCTTCTACCACAACCAGATGCAGATCAACGGCGGCGCCAACGACCAGTTCGTCGCCTGGGGGGACAGCGGCGCGCTGGTCATGGGCCATTACGGCGACATGCGCGCCCAGCTTCGCCTGTGGCAGATCGCGCGCGAGTTCACGCTCTGCGACAACTTCTTCATGGGCGCGTTCGGTGGCTCGTTCCTCAACCACCAGTACCTGATCGCCGCGCAGCCGCCGTTCTATCCCGATGCGGACAAGAGCCCGTCCGCCAGGAAGATCGCCAGGCTGGAAGGCGGCGACCCCAAGGGCACGCGCCTGAAGCCGGATCCCAAGACCCCGGCCAGCGCGCTCGACGGCCCGGCCGTATTCGGCCCCAGCACGCTTTCGCCGGACTTCTGGGCGGTCAACACGATGCTGCCGCCTTACGCGCCGACTTATGAACTGGACCCCGAGAAGCCCGGCTACGCCAATGCCGAAAGCGCCAGCACGCTGGTGCCGCAGCGGCACAAGACCATCGGCGACATGCTCAGCGCCAAGGGCGTGGACTGGGCCTGGTACGCGGGCGGATGGAACGCGGCGCTCGAAGGGCGGATGAACGACACCTCCACCCCCTCGCGTCCGAACTTCCAGCCGCACCACCAGCCGTTCAACTATTACGATCGCTTCGCCCCCGGCACCGCCGACCGCGCAAGGTTCCTGCGGGACGGCGGCGAGGGCAGCACCGCGCGCACCAACAGGTTCCTGGCCGATGCCGAGGCGGGCAAGCTGCCTGCGGTCAGCTATTACAAGCCGCAGGGCAATCTCAACATGCACGCCGGCTATTCGGACATCGATGCTGGCGACCGCCATATCGCCGCCGTCATCGATACCCTGCGCGCCAGCCCGCAGTGGGAGAAGATGCTGATCGTCGTGACTTTCGACGAGAACGGCGGCTGGTGGGACCACGTCGCCCCGCCGAAGGGCGACCGCTGGGGCCCCGGCACGCGCATCCCCGCGGTGATCGTCTCGCCCCATGCCAAGAAGGGCGCGGTGGACCACACGATCTACGACACCGGCTCCATCGCCCGCTTCCTCACGCGCCGCTTCGGACTGGAGAAGCTCGAAGGCCTGAAGATGCGCGAGGATGCGATGCTGGCAGCCGGCGGTGTCGCCCCCGGAGACCTGACCGGCGCGCTCGACATCGCGTAAATTTCAATGAAGTGTCTGGCGGCGCACCAAAACAGGTGCGCCGCCCCTGCGAATGCGACAGAGTGCCCGCTTCGGGGCCGATTCTTTCCGGCCCCGTTCAGCAAGAACCTTCGGGCCAGATCGCATCACAGGGCAGGGCAATTTTCATGAGGCATATCCTTCTTACCGTGGCTTCCCTCGGCGCCATGGCGCTGGCGTCGGGCGCTTCGAGCGCCGAGGCCGCTCCCAAGGCCTATCCCGATGCGGAAGCGCATGTGCTCGACATGGCCAAGAAGGCCATCGCCCTGCGCTCGGTCGAAGGAGAGGGCAACCAGACCCCGCAAGTGGCCGAACTGTTCAAGCAGCGTCTGGTCGAAGCGGGCTGGAGCGCCTCCGACATCGAGATCGTGCCCTACAAGGACACCGCCTACCTGATCGCCACCTGGAAGGGCAGCGACCCGTCGCTCAAGCCGCTGGTCGTCTCCGCGCATATGGACGTGGTTGAGGCCAAGCCTGCCGACTGGCAGCGCGATCCTTTCACCCCGGTGGTGGAGAACGGCTACCTCTTCGGACGCGGCGCCAGCGACACCAAGTTCGAGGCGGTGCTGGCGATGGAATCGATGATCCAGCTGCGCAAGGAAGGCTTCAAGCCCCGGCGCTCGCTGGTGATCGCCTATTCGGGCGACGAGGAAACCTCGATGGCGACCTCCAAGCTGATTGCCGAGAAGCTCAAGAACGCCGAACTCGTGCTTAACGTCGACGGCGCCTCGGGTACCCTGTCGGAAGAGACCGGCAAGCCGCTCTACTGGACCTGGCAGGGCGCCGAGAAGACCTACATCGATTACCAGATCGAGGTTACCAATCCCGGTGGCCACAGCTCCGCGCCGCGCCCGGACAACGCCATCGTCCAGCTTTCCGAAGTGCTGGCCCGCATCGGCGCCTACACGTTCAAGCCCGAACTCAATGACGTCACCCGCGCCTACTGGACCGAGGCCGCCAAGCTGGAGGCCGATCCCAGGAAGGCCAAGGCGATGCGCGACTTTGCCGCCAACCCCAACGATCCCGCCGCGCTCGCCGTATTGCGCGCCGATCCGGCCACCGTGGGCCGTGTGAGCACGACCTGCGTGCCGACGATGCTCTCGGGCGGCCATGCCCGCAACGCCCTGCCGCAGCGCGCCACCGCCAACATCAACTGCCGCATCTTCCCCGGCCACACCCGCGAGGAGATCATGGCCGAACTGGAGAAGGTGGCCGCCATGCCCGCCGCCAAGTTCAGCGACGTGACGGGGGACGATTCCACCATGGCCCCGGCCTCGCCGATGCGGCCCGATTTCGTTGCCGCCGCGCGCAAGGCGGTGACGGCGGCCTGGGGGCCGGTGCCGATCATTCCGGCGCAGGCCTCGGGTGCGTCGGATTCGATGTGGTACCGCGCGGTCGGCGTGCCGAGCTACGGCGCCAGTGCATCGATGATGAAGGATTCCGACGAGTTCGCGCACGGCCTCAACGAGCGTGTCTCGCTGGTCAACATCCGTCCGGGCATCACCTACTACCTCTCGATGTACAAGGACCTCGCGAGCAAGTGAGCAGGAACGGGGCGAAGCGGGGGGCGCTTCTGGCGGCAATGGTGGCGGGCGTGCTGGCAGCGCCCGCCATGGCGGAAACGCTCTATGTGCGGGCGGGCCGGCTGATCGACGTCGATTACCAGACCACCCGCACCGGCCAGTGCGTGACGGTGACCGACGGCCGCGTCACCCGCGTCGACGCCTGCGGCAAGACGCCTTCCGGCGCCAAGGAAGTGGACTGGTCGAACTACACGGTGCTGCCGGGCCTGATCGACCTGCACACCCATCTTGCCGATGCCGGGCAGAGCGCGGATGTTGCCGCGCCCTACCGGACTTCGCCCCAGCTTACCGCGCTGATCGGCGCGCATAATGCCAAGGTGACGCTGGAGGCGGGCTTCACCACGGTGCGCGATGTCGGCACCTATCGCGGCCTGACCGATGTCGCCCTGCGTGATGCCATTGCCCGGGGCTACGTGCCGGGGCCGCGCATGTTCGTGGCGGGTGCCTACATCACCAAGCCCGGCGGCGGGGGCGAGCTTAACGGGGTGATCCCCAACGACCAGCTTCCCTCTGACATGCGCTACGGCGTGATCCGTAATCCGCAGGAAGCCCACGACAAGACCGAGTTCCTGTTCGAACACGGTGCCGACTTCATCAAGATGATCGCCACCGGCGCGGTCCTCGCCATCGGCACCGAACCGGGCCAGGTGGAACTGACCGAGGATGAGATGCGCGCCGCCGTGGCGGTCGCGAAGGAGCATCATTCCTACGCCACCGCCCATGCCCACGGCGCGGAAGGGATCAAGGCGGCGATCCGCTCGGGTGTCCACTCGATCGAACATGCCAGCCTGATCGACGACGAGGGGCTCCGGATGGCCAGGGATGCGGGCGTCTGGCTGGTCATGGACATCTACGATGGTGACTGGATCGACCAGCAGGGCACCAGGGAAGGCTGGCCCGCCGAGTACTTGCGCAAGAACCGGGAGACCACCCAGACCCAGCGCGACGGCTTCGAGAAAGCCGTGAAGATGGGCGTGAAGCTCGGTTTCGGCACCGACGCGGGCGTCTATCCGCACGGCCTCAACGCGCGCCAGTTCGCCTACATGGTGAAATACGGGATGACGCCGATGCAGGCGATCCGTTCGGCCACCATCGATGCGGCGACGCTGATCGGCCATGAGAGCGAACTGGGCTCCATCGCGCTCGGCAAATATGCCGACATGATCGCGGTCGAGGGTGACCCCTTGCGCGACATCGGCGTGCTGGAGAAGGTCTCGCACGTGATGAAGGCGGGGGTACTCGAAAAATAGCTCAACTGGCGGTGAGCCGTCCCCCGCTCAGCACGCGTGCCGGTCCGGGGGCTGCCCGGACCAGCAGGGTGCCCAGCAGGATCACGGCCAGCAGCACGATCAGTGGCTGGGTCAGAAGGTAGAGCGGATAGAGCGGTGAGCCCAGCTTGCCGAACAGCGCGCCCAGTACCGGTCCGCCCAGCCAGATCAGGATGAGGTGCGAGCAGAACAGGAAAAACGCAAAAGGCTCGATCCGCAGCAGGAACGTGCGGGCAGGGCTGTCCGAGAGCGCCCATGCCACGCGCCAGTAGGTCACGGCAGCGGCGACCCGAACCGCAAGGTCCAGCGCGGCGGCCTCGGGCGTCGCGGGATCGGTGCCGAGCCGCAGCGCGCTGTAGAGCTGGAGGCAGGTCAGGCCCGCGAAAGGCAGAACGGTCAGAAGCAGGGGCCAGGCCGCGATGCGGTCCGCGACGTGGCCGCGCCGCGCCAGAATGCCCAGCACGAAAAAGAACGGGATCGACGCGCGCATGAACACCGGCGCTCCCACCCCGAGGATCTGGCACACGGCGGCGATGGAGGCGAGCGCGACCAGCCACGGATTGGCCAGCCTCACCAGCAGCGGCGCCGCCAGCATGCAGACGAACAGGTCGCGCAGGAACGGCATCTGCACGTTGATGTCGGGGTTGCGGCTGGCAACGAAGATTTCCTCGAATACCCAGTCCAGCGAGTGCGGCGTCGGCGCGGGCAGGGTGAGCAGCCAGGCGGTGCCGGAAACCAGCACCAGCGCCAGCACGTTCCACAGCACCATCGGCAGCAGGATGGTGCGGGCCTTGCGGGCAACGTGGCTCGGCCAGTCGCGCGTGCGGTTGGAGGAGGCGACCAGCCAGCCGGAAATGAGGCCCAGCAGCGGCACCGCGCTGCGTCCGAACACGTCCATCAGGATCCAGCGCAAGTCTTCCTGCGGGGAGCCTCTGGCCAGTTGCAGGTCGTAGCCGGTGAGGCCGGTCCAGGCATGGACGTAGACGACGCCGAGGATGCAGATGACCCGTGCGATCGAGATCGCGGCGGATTTGCGCGGGGCATCGGCGATGAAGGACTGGGGCAAACAAACATCCGGGCAGTTGGCGACCTTGCCGCCTACCTGATGCCGTTCGCCCCCGAACCCAACCCACTAGCGGCGGATCGCCCCCTCAAAGGGACGAAAGGCCCCGTTTCAGGTGCGGAAGCGCCCGAAACGGCCTTTGTCCGCCAGCACTTCGTGTGCGCAGTTATGGCCGGGCGCCCCGGTCACGCCGCCGCCGGGGTGCGTGCCCGAGCCGCACATGTAAAGCCCCTTGAGCGGGCCCCGATAGGCGCCGTGGCCCAGTACCGGGCGCGCCGACCACATCTGGTCGAGCGTCAGGTTGCCATGCATGATGTCGCCGCCGACAAGGCCGAACTTGCGTTCCAGCCCCTTGGGGCTGAGCACCTGCCGGCCGAGGATCGAGGCGCGGAAGCCCGGCGCATAGTCCTCGACCGTATCGATGATGGTGTCGGCGGCCTTGTCTTCCTCCGCATCCCAGTCGCGGCCATCTGGCAGTTCCGGCGCGAATTGCTGGCAGAACAGGCTGGCGACGTGCTGGCCTTCGGGCGCGAGGCTGTCGTCCACGGTCGAGGGGATCAGCATCTCCACGATCGGCTTTTTCGACCAGCCATGGGTCTTCGCGTCGAGGAAGGCGCGGTCCATGTAGTCCAGTGTCGGCGCGATGATGATGCCGGACTGGTGGTGCTCGCCCGGTTCGGGCAGGCAGTTGAACTTCGGCAACTGCGAAAGCGCCACGTTCATGCGGAAGGTGCCGCTGCCGGCCTTGAAGCCCTTCATGCGGCGCTGGAAATCGGGATTGAGATCGCTTTGCGCGATCATCCTGCCGTAGAGCAGCTTGGGCCCGACATTGGCGATCACGCGCCTGGCAGCAATCTCCTCGCCGCTTTCAAGCCGCACGCCGGCAACCTTGTCGCCATCGACGAGCACCTGATCGACCGGACTTTCGAGGCTGATCTCCACGCCCAGCTTGCGGCAGACTTCGCCCATGATGCGGGTGATGTTGCCCATGCCGCCGACCGAGTGACCCCAGGCGCCCTTCTTGCCGTTCACTTCGCCGAAGACATGGTGCAGCAGCACGTAGGCGCTGCCCGGCGTATCGGGAGAGGCGTAGTTGCCGACCACCGCGTCGAAACCGAATGCGGCCTTCACCGCCTCGCTCTCGAACCAGCCGTCCAGCAGCCCGCGCGCGGACTTGGTGAAGAGGTCCAGCACATCGCGCTGCGCCTCGATGGAAAGGCCCGCCAGCTTGCGGCCCTGAAGCGCCGCGTCGATCAGTCCGCGCCAACCATCGCCAGCGTTGGGCGGCGACTTCAGCGCCAGATCGCGCAGCACTTCGGCCACGACTTCCAGCGAATCGTAATAGGCGGGCAGTACATCGGCATCGTGCCTGGAGAACCGGCGGAACTCGGCCTGTGTGCGCTCCAGCCCGCCGCCCAGCTTGAGGTAGCCGCCGTCTTCCTGCGGCAGCAGGTTGGAGATCGGCCGCTCGATCACGCGGTAGCCATGGTCCGCCAAGCGCATGTCGGCGATGACCTTGGGCTGGAGCAGGCTGACGGTGTAGCTGGCCACCGAATTGCGGAAGCCGGGGTGGAATTCCTCGGTCACCGCCGCACCGCCGACCACGTCGCGGCGCTCCAGAATGCGGACCTTCAGTCCCGCCCGGGCAAGGTAAAACGCGCAGACGAGGCCGTTGTGGCCACCGCCGATAATTACAGCATCGTATTTCTGGGTCATGTCAGGGCGTAAACTCATAAACCGCACCATCGAGGTTTGAATCAAAATGGCACAGGGCAAGGAGGAAGGGCGAAGGAATATGTCGATATTTCAAGCCCTGCCGACGTAGCGCTGGGCCATTTTCATCAAATCCCTACGGGACGCCTGAATGGCTTTCATCTCGACCCGAAACGGCCTTGGACGGGCAACCAGCCCGCCCGGCAGCCGCTTCGGCCCGATCTGTTTGCCATTCGGGCGCCTCGATGGTGCGGTTTATGAGTTTACGCCCTGTGCTCCAGCCAGATGCGGGCCGCTCGCTTTGGCGGGCCTCTGGGATCAGTTCGCGGATGCGCTTGCAGAAGTGGCGGAGGCACACTTCCTTGTCGGACAGCGGCCCGACCGAGAACGTGCGCGAGGCCATGCCCGCCTGCACGCGGGTGATAAGGGCGGTATCCTCGGCATTGACCTGCCGGTTGATACGCCAGTTGAGATAGCGCGCGGCGCGCATCTCGCGGCGGTCATCGGGGAGGACGTAGCTGATCTCGCGGATCATGCAGGTTTCCGGCCCCGTGGGCAGCCACTGCATGAAATCGACCTGATCGGGGTAGATATCGAAGGCGACGCCGGGCCAGAGCTTGAAATAGAGCCAGTGGCGCTGCCGGTCCTCGGGCAAGTGCGGCACCGGCGGCAGCAGGCGCTGGTACATCCTCTCCGACCAGTTGGAGGAGGGCGCGTCCATCAGGTCGCCCCACATGCGGTCGACATGGCGTTCGGCCTCCACGCCGTAGCTGCGGCCGAACAGGCGGGTGAGGCCGGGATGGGCGACGGGGATATGCAGCCCGTCCGAATAGTTGTCGCCCACGTTCTTCCAGTTCACCGCGCGCGGGCGCATGGTGACGCGGCCGAGCGCTTTCAGATCCTCGAACCGGTAGGGCGCGACCATTTCCTCGTAGGGGGCCATCATCTGCGCGATCGAGGGGCCGCCGTCATCGACGAGGCGCACGAAGATGAAGCCGCGCCAGACTTCGACGTCCACCGGGGCAAGGCCGTGGCTGGCCTTGTCGAAATCGGGATAGCTCTGGCTGTCGGGCACGCCGGTCAGGCGTCCGTCGAGATCGTAGACCCAGGCGTGATAGGGGCAGACCAGCTTCTTCGCGCAGCCACTGGCGCCGTCGACCACGCGCGATCCGCGATGACGGCAGACATTGGTGAAGGCGCGGACTTGCCGGTCGTTGCCGCGCACGACGATCACGCTTTCGCCGATGTACTCCAGCGTGTGCCAATCGCCCGCGTTCGGCACGTCGCTCTCGTGACAGACGATCTGCCAGCTCGGTGCGAAAATGCGCTCCTTTTCCACTCCCAGGAACTCGGGGTCCGAATAGGTCCACGCCGGCAGGCTCCAGCCATCGAGCGGATCGGTCTGCGGCTGATCTATCGGCTGCGTTGCCATTGGAGACTCCTTGTTGTACGAGTGTATAACAATGCCATGACAACCAAGCAATCCCACACCCCCGCCTTTAGTCGAGGCGATCCCGACGAGCGGCGGCAAAGCCTGATCGAGGCCACTGCACGGTGCCTTGCGCTGCATGGCATAGGCGGGACTTCGGTGCGTTCGATCTGCGCGGAAGCGGGCGTTTCGGCAGGGCTGCTGCGGCACTATTTCGGCGGCGTCGCGGATGCGATTGCCGAGGCTTATCGCTGGACCGGGCACCGCGTGGCGCGCGCGCTGGAAGAGGCGGTGGCGGCGGCGGACGACAGCCCCCGCGGCCGGTTGCTCGCTTATCTTGTCGCCAGCTTCCGGCCGCCGATTGCCGATCCGCAGTTGCTGGCAACGTGGCTCGCGTTCTGGGCGATGACGCCGCAGGATGCCGCCATCGGGCGTCTGCACGAGGACATCTACGGCGAGTTTCGCGGCGGGATGGATGCGCTGATCCGTGATTGCCGGCCGGACATGGCGGATACCCGCCTGATCGGCGTGGCGCTGACCGCGCTGATCGACGGGCTCTGGCTGGAACTCAGTCTGGGCAAGGCGCCCTTCACGCCGGAGGAGGCAGAAGGGCTAGTCGAGACCTGGCTGGACGCGCTGCTCGGCGGACCTGCTACGAACCAGTAGCCAGATCGGCAGGCCTAGCGCCATCAGCACGAAGCTGAGGCCGCTGGCGCCGATCCCTGCGCCCCACAGCGTCCACAGGGCGTAAGCCGCGCCGAGGAGCGCGGCGGGCCTGGCGATGCCGAGTTTCAGTGCCGAGAGCGCGCAGGCCAGATAGAGCCAGAGCGTTGCGGAGGTCGAGAGCAGCAGCAGGTATTCGAACAGTGACTGCATCGAGCGGCTGGCGTTCATTGCCGCGAAAAGACTGGCGATCACCGTCGAGATCAGCAGCGCGCGGCGGGCGACACCGCGCCTATCGGTTTTTGCGAACCACGCGGGCAAGAGGCGGCGGTGCGCCATGTCGCGCACCATTTCGGCTTCGAGCAGGGTCCAGCCGTTGAGTGCGCCGACGCAGCTGATGACGGCAAAGATCGCGATCAGCGTGGCCGCATCCGTGCTCCAGAACCGGCCGACAAAGGTGGCGAACGGTGCGGCGGAATGCGCGGCGAGGTCCACGGGCAAGAGCAGCGCGATCGCCGAGCAGACCACCAGATAGAGCAAACCGGTGAGCGCGGTGCCCCACAGCGTGGCGCGAGCGATGTTGATTTCTGGATTGCGCACGCGGGCGGCGGCGACGCTGGCGCTTTCGAACCCGAGCAGGGCCCAGAGCGTCAGGCTGGCGGCGCCGTTGACCGCACCGATGCCGATGCTGCCGGGGGCGGGCGGGGCAATCCGCGCGGCGCCGCTGGCCAGTACCACGGCGGTGATGGCGATGACCACCAGCAGGGGAACGATCTTCAGGGCCAGTGTCAGTATCTGGAAGCCGCCTGCCGCGCGGGTCCCGCGCAAGTTGACGAGCGCCATCAGCCAAAGCAGCGTGATAGCGGCAAGGGCGGGGACGTTTTCGCCACTGGCCAGGACCGGGAACAGGTTCGTGAGGTAGCTGATCGCCGCGACCGCAATGGCCACGACCGAGGTCCAGATCGAGACGAGGTAGATCCAGCTGATGAAGAAGCCGACGGTCGGTCCGAAGGCATCGGTGACGAAACCCGCAGGGCCGCCCGCCTGCGGGCAGGCCCGGGTCAGGCGGCTGAGCACATAGGCCAGGATCAGTGCGCCGCTGATCGTCACAATCCAGCCCAGCACCCCGTTCCACCCGAACGGGGCGAGACTGGCGGGCAGCAGGAACACCCCTGAACCGATCATGTTGCCCATGACCAGCGCGGTCGCCGCCAACAGGCCCAGGCTGGCGCCCGGGCCTGCGGTTTTTGGCGTTTCTCGCGTCACTCCGGCGCGAATGTCAGAAGTCGGCGCCGAACTTCAGGCCGATCACGCGCGGACGGATGACGTAATCGTAGAACACCCCGCCGGTGCTGCTGTCACCGACATAGTCGCCGCAGGTGGTTTCGAGGCACTGGACGCTGGTGTTGACCACGCCGTTGCTGTTGAACAGGTTGGTGGCGTAGAGCTCCACCCGGTAGCCGTCCTTCTTCACGCCGATGCTGAAGTCGGCGGTGGTATAGGCTCCGAGGTTGCCCTTGATGCTGTTTTCCAGCGTGCGAAGGTCGCTGCGGCGCTTGCCGATGTAGTTGGCAGCGAACTGGACGTGGCCGTCCCACCCGCCGACCGGGAATTCGTAGCGGGCAACCGCATTGCCCTTGAACTTGGCGGTGATCGGCAGGTGCGTGCCCTTGGGGGCGAGCAAGTCGTTCGCGGCGCCGTCCGAACCGGCAAGGCTGCAGTCGAACGCGCTGTTGGCGATCAGGCAGAAGTCCTTGCGGATCGTGGCGTCGTTGTAGCTGCCAGAGAAGTCCAGCGAGAAGCCGTTTTTGTTGTACCCGACGTCGAATTCGACGCCGCGAATGCGGGCCACGCCGGCGTTGCGGATCTCGGTAAGGCCGTTGGCGCCCAGGAACGAGAGCTGGATGCCGTTCCAGTCCTCCTGATAGACCGCGCCGTTGAAGCGCACCGGGCCCCACATCGTTTTCCAGCCGATCTCGTAGTTGTCGAGCCGGTCGGGCTTGTAGGGCGCCAGCGTGCCGCGGCGGTTGATGCCGCCGGGGCGGAAACCGCGCGACCAGGTCGCGTAGACCAGCGCGTCGGGCGTGATCTTGTAGGTGAGGTTGGCCTTGTAGATCGCGTCGGTCTTCGAGGTCGACTTGTCGAGGTTGGTGCAGGGCGATCCCTTGACGATCGCGTCCTCGAAGCAGGCGGCGACGCCGGTGCGGCTCGAATAGCCGGCGCTGTAGCCGTAGAAGCCGACCAGCGAGTTGTTGTAGTGATAGAGGCGCAGGCCCCCGGTGGCGCTCAGCTTGTCGGTGATGTCGTAGGTCAGTTCACCGAAGGCGGCATAGTCGCGGTCGACGCGCTTCTGCTGGGTCAGCCAGATGTCGCTGGTGGTGCCGGGCACCTTCAGATCGTCGGCAATGCCGTCGATGATGTAGTTCTGCTCGATGTGGTGTTGCTGGCGCTGGTAGAACACGCCGCCGATGAAGCGCAGCGGGTTGCTTTGCGGGGAACTGATGCGAATTTCGCCGAACTGGCGGTGGTAGACGTCCTTGCCCTTGATGTACTGGTTCGGGCTGACGAGATCGCCCGCATTGTCGTAGAGGTAGGCGCCCGAGCCGAACAGGGCATCGTAGAAGTAGGAATAGTCCGAATAGTCGGACTGGGTCCAGTCCTTGCGGTTGAGGATGCCGCCGGTGGCGGTGAGGTCCCAGTTGCCGATCTTGCCCTCGATGGTGAGGGCGGCCTGATACCACTCGTCCTTGCTCTTCTCGGGATTGTACTGGACGGTCTGCAGCTTGCCGCTGACGGCGCTGGAGCGTTCCTGCGCGAAGCTGCCGTTGGTCTTCTGGACCTGGCCCATGATGGTGGGCTTGATCGTCCAGTTGCCGTCAAGGTCGATGCCCAGCGCCAGGCGGCCGCCGTAGGTATCGACGTCGTTGTAGTTGTCCTCGACCAGATCGGCATTGTCCTGGGTGATGCCCGAGACGGCGAAGGTGCGGCTGCCGTGGACATTGTCGATATAGCCGCCGTCATGGCGATACCAGCCGACCAGGCGCGCGGCGACGGAATCGCTGATCCGGTAGTTGATGAAGCCCTGCATCACGCCGCCCATGTCGCCGTGCGAGACCGAGTTCACTTCCGCATCGACCGCGCCGTACGTGCCCGAGGTGTCTGGCGCATTGGTGACGATCTTGATGGTGCCCGCCATCGAGCTGGCGCCGTAGAGCGTGCCTTGCGGGCCGGCCAGCGCTTCCACGCGGGCGATGTCGTAAGCGTGGATGTCGAGCGCGCCCTGGATGGTCGTGATCGGCATTTCGTCGAGATAGGTGCCGACGGTGGGCAGCGGGCCGGAGTGGTTGGCGTTCTCGCCCGAGGCGACGCCGCGGAAGTAGACCTGGCTGAAGCCGGGCTGCACCGTCTGGATCGTCACCGAGGGCAGGAACTTGACGACGTCCTGCAGTTCCTTGACCTGCAGGTCCTTCAGCTTTTCAGCGCCCAGTGCGGTAATCGCGATCGGCACGTCCTGGAGGTTCTCGACCCGCTTCTGGGCCGTGACGTAGATGACGCCATCGGCGGCGGGCGCCTGTGCGGCCTTGTCGTCCTGCGCCAAGGCAGGTTGCGCTGCAGCAATCGCGGACGACCCCAGCAGCATGGCGACCATGCTGCGACGAAACGAAATGCCGGAAACGACCACCCGTTAACCCCCATTATGTCCTCTATGCGTAGGTCTCCATAATTTTCGGGAACCGGCAATAGGGCTTTGGGAGGCCGCTCATGTTGCGGTGCAACTATGACATTTCTGCCACATGAACACACGTTCAGGATTTTGCGTAAGTCTCTGGAAGATCTCCTAATGCTGCCGTGAGCGGGGCGAGCCAGGCCTCGTAGGCGCGCCACTGGCCGACGCCGTCGCGGTTGATCGGGCGGCGGACCTGTTCGCTGGAGGCGGTGCGTACGGCGCGCGTGTTGTTGTGGAATTCGAGGCAGGCCGGCTCGAACGGCAAGCCCAGATAGTCCAGCAGCGCGCGGACGCGGCTTTCGGGATCGTCCAGCAAGTCCTCGTGGATCACCCGGTGAACGCGGCCGGGCATCACATCATCGTAGTGGCGCATCACCCGCACATAGTCGGCATAATAGCGGCCCATGTGCGCGAGATCGTAGGAGAACGCCTGCCCCTTGGCGTAGTTCTGGCGGAAATTGGAGACGCAGCAATCGAGCGGATGGCGGCGGGCGTCGATGATCTTCGCATGGGGCAGGATCAGCGCGATGAACCCGAGGTAGGCCCAGTTGTTGGGCAGCTTGTCGATGTAGAAGGGCTTGTCGGTCTTGCGCTGCACGCGCGTGCGTTCGAGGAATTCCGCCCCCAGTTCGGCGCGGCGCTGCGGCGACATGGCGGCCAGCGCGGCTGGCCAGTCGCGCGGGCGTCCGCCGGTGGCCTGTGCCTCGCGCATGGCAAGTGCCGGAATGTCGGGCAATTCCATCGTGCCCTCGATCTGCGAGTGGCTGCCGAGGATCTGCTCGATGAGCGTGGAGCCTGCGCGCGGCATGCCGAGGATGAAGATCGGCGCGGGCGAGGGATCGCCGCCATCGGCATGGGCGGCGAGGAAGGCCGGCGAGAACGTCCCGATCACCGCGTCGACCTGCTCGGCCACGGCCTCGGGATCATGCTGCAGCTCCATGCTGCGCAGCGCGTTGCCCTGGGCGTAGTGCGCAAACGCGGCTTCGGCCTCGCCGCGATCTTCCAGCGCCTTTGCGAGCGCGAAATGGAGGTGCAGGCGATCGTCCGGCCCGATGTCGGCCTGATCCAGAGCGCGCCGCATCGCCGCGACATCGGCATCGCCGAAGCGGACCGTCTTGAGGTTGGCAAGGCTCCACCATGCCTCGCCGAGGGCAGGCTCGACGGCGATGCAGCGGCGATAGGCGCTGACGGCTTCGGCCTGTTCGCCCAGTGTCTTGAGGATATGGCCGTAGCTCATCCAGAGCTTGGCGTGGTCCGGGAAACTTTCGAGCAGCTCGCGGTAGATCCTGCGCGATTCCTCGTATTCCCCGATCCGCCCCAGCGCCGCAGCCTTGAGGTTGAGATCGCCCGCACTGGCGCTGTTGGCGGCCAGCACGTGGTCCAGCGCGGCCACGGCATCGGCGAAGCGGTTCTGCTTGTAGAGAACCGTGGCAAGATTGGCGCGGGCCGCGGCAAAACCGGGGGCCAGTTCCAGCGCGCGGAGCAGCAGCGTCTCGGCGTCGCGGTAACGGCCAATTCGCCCGGCGAGTTCCGCCATCATGCGGATCGCGGCGACATCGCGCGGCTGGGCGGACAGGCGTTCCCGCAGGCCCGCCTCGGCGGTCGGCAAATCGTTCGCCAGCAGGGCCTGTGCGATGGCGATCAGCGCGGGATCGCGCACCGAGGCGCGGATCGCGGCATTTTCCGCCCGTTCCGCTTCGCTGTCCCGTCCAAGCGTGCGCAGGGCCTGTCCGAGCAGGCGCAGCACGCGCGGATCCTCGCCCTTGCGGGCCAGCGCCTCGCGCAGCAAGGGCACGGCCCCGGCAGGGTCGGTCGCGACGAGTTGGCCGAGCGGAACGGCAGGTGCGGTGTGATTCATCGGCGCCGACTATGCGTGGCCGATCCGCTCCGCTCAAGCCGGACGCGCGTCAGAATCCCCTGGCCACGCCCTCCCGGCGGGGATCGGCGCCGCCAAGGTACCCCTTGGGGGTTACGACCACGGCCTGCAGCCCCGATTCCTCGCCCCTGCCGGTCGACAGCGGCATGCCCCGCGCGGCGAGCCCGGCCATGATCGGTTCGGGGAACTTGTCGGCATTGAAGGCATCGCCCTTGGCGACAAGGTTGGGCAACGCGACGGCGTCCTGCGGCGTCATCTTCCAGTCGAGCATGGCGACCAGCACCTTGAGGTTGTAGGCCTGGATCGACGTGCCGCCCGGCGATCCCGCGGCGGCCACGAGCTTGCCCTGCGGGGTGAGGACGATGGCCGGGGCCATGCTCGAACGCGGGCGCTTGCCGGGGGCCGGGGCATTGGCGGCAGGCGCGCCGTCCTGGTCGCGCGGCGAGAACGAGAAGTCGGTCAGCTGGTTGTTGAGGAAAAAGCCGTCGACCATGCGGCCCGAGCCGAAGATGCTTTCCACCGTCGTTGTCATCGAGACGACGTTGCCCTGCGTGTCGATGATGACGAAGTGGCTGGTACCGCCCGGTTCGGCGGTGGCATCGGGCCCGTTGACCGGCGCCCCCCTGGGCATGCCGAAGGTCACGGGACCGGCCTTCTCGCCGATCAGCGCGGCGCGGCCGGCGAGATAGTCCGGGTCGAGCAGGCCCTGTTCGGGCACTTTCACGAAGGCCGGGTCGCCGACGTAGCGGTCGCGGTCGGCATAGGCGAGGCGGCTGGCCTGGGCGAACTGGAACCAGGCCTTCTCGTCGCTGGCCGAGCGCGTGTTGATGTCGGTATGGGCAAGCAGGCCCAGCGCGACCTGCAGGCCGAGGCCGCCCGAGGGGGATTCAGGGGTGCAGACGACGTAAGTGCGATAAGGATTGCACAGCGCCGGGCCGGAACGCGGCTTGTAGGCAGCCAGATCGGCCAGCGTCATCGTGCTGGGGCGCGGGCCTTCGTGGAGGCGGGTGATGATGTCCTGTGCGACCGGGCCGGTGAGCAGGCCGGATGCGCCGAACTTGGCGATCCGCTCCAGCGTCTGCGCGTAAGCGGGATTGCGCAGCCGGTCGCCCGCGACATAGCGGGTGCCGTCCGGCTTCGTGAAATAGCGCACGGCGTCGGGCGAGGAGGCCTGCGGCGCGCGCGACTTGATCATGCCGGCAAGCCGGGGGCTGACGATGAAGCCGTCCGCGGCCAGTTCGTGCGCCTTGCCGAACAGGCTGTCCCAGGCGAGCTTGCCATGATCGCGGTGCGCCATGTCGAGCATCGCGACGGCGCCGGGAACACCGGTGGAGATGCCGCCCAGCACCGCGTCGACAAAGGGCAGGGGCTTGCCGCCGTCATCGACGAGGAGGTGGTTGCTGGCGCCGGACGGGGCCATCTCGCGCCCGTCGTAGGCGGTGACCTTGCGGGTCCTGGCATCGTAATAGATCATGAAGCCGCCGCCGCCGATGCCCGAGCTTTGCGGCTCCACCAGCCCGAGCACGGCCTGGATGGCAACCGCGGCATCCACCGCCGAACCGCCCTTGCGCAGTACCTCGACCCCGGCCTCGACCGCCAGCGGATTGGCCGCCGCGACCATCGCGTGGCGCGCAAGGCCCCACTGCTGCGGGCGGGTGTTCGCAGCGGCAACATCGACAGGCGCCTCGGCCTGCGCGACCGACGGCGCGGTCAGCGCGAAAGTCAGCGATAGGGCGAGGGCGGAAGCGGTGATACGGCGGAAGGCGGTGGGGCGGCGCAAGTGCGTTCTCCTGTCTGGGAGCGACCGATTTTCCCGTGGCTTAACGAGCCTTGCCGGCTTGTGCCAGCCCCGCCGCCCGTGGCCATGTGCAAGAGTGGGGCTTCCTGGGCGCCTCGCTGCCCGATTCCGGCGCCTGCATCTTCGCAAATGCAGCAGATGCAATTGCCGATTGGCTTGCGGGACTTGCAATAATATCTCCGTTCGTTCGCCTTGCGGTCATTAGTTAGGCTGCTAAGTACCCGTCCATGCAGGAACGACGAAAGCGCGAACGGGCATTTGCCGAAAGGCTGGCGCCGGTGTCGCGATCATGGCGGCAACTGGCGGACGATGCGCTTTCCTCGCTCGGGATTTCCAACTCCTCGGGCTGGGCGCTGGTGCACTTGCTGCGCCTCGGCAAGACGGTGCGCCAGAGCGAGCTTGCCCGCGTCGTCGGGGTTACCGAACCCTCGCTGGTGCGCACGCTCAACCTGCTGGAAGGCGCCGGGCTGGTCGCGCGGATCGCCGACGAGACCGACCGCCGCGCCAAGCACCTGTCGCTGACCGCTGATGGCGAGGCGCTGGCCGCACGAATTGATACGCGCCTCAACACATTGCGCGCGGGCCTTCTGGATGGCATCACCGATGCGGACCTCGAAACCACCGTGGCGGTTCTCGACCGAATCGCTGCCCGCGTGGCTGAAAGCAGCAGCAAGCCATGACCAAGCGCTTTGGATTTGATGCAGCGCTGTTTTCGGTGAAGGCGTACCTCGCCGCGATCCTGGCCGTCTACATTGCCCTGTCGATCGGGCTGGACCGGCCGTACTGGGCGTTCCTGACATCCTATATCGTCGCCCAGCCGCTGGCGGGCGCGGTGGTGTCCAAGGCGATGTTCCGCGTTGTCGGCACGTTCATCGGGGCGGCCGCCGCGGTGTTCATGGTGCCGCCGCTGGCCCATTCGCCCGAACTGCTCACGCTGGCGATCGGTGGCTGGCTGGCGATCTGCGTTTTCGTCTCGCTGCTCGACCGCACGCCGCGCTCCTATGCCTCGGTGCTGGCGGGTTATACGGCGGTGCTGATCGTGCTGCCCAGCGTCGATACCCCGCAGCTGATCTTCACCACGGCTTCGCTGCGCGTGCAGGAAATCACCATCGGCATCCTGTGCGGCAGCTTTGTCCATGCCCTGGTGTTTCCGCAGTCGGTGTCGGCCTTCATGCTGCAGCGGGTGACCGCGATCCTGACCGACGCCGAGCGCTGGTCGCGCGATTCGCTGTCGGTCGATGCCGATCCCGCGATCGACCGCGAGCGGCGGCGGCTGGCTCTGGACGTCACCGAATTGCAGCAGCTCTCGATCCACCTTCCTTACGAGAGCACCCGCATCGCCCCGCGCATCCGCACCGTGCGTGCCCTGCAGGACCAGCTTTCGCTCATCATGCCGCTGGGGGCCGCCGTTGCCGACCGGATCGCGCAACTTCACGAGGCCGGGATCCCCCATCCCGATATCGCCCGCCTGCTGGACGATACGCGGGACTGGTTCGCGCGCCTCGGGCACATGGACATCGCCTCCCGCACCGCCGAGGCCGAGGCGCTGCGTGCCCGCTGCGCCGCGCTGGAACCGCCGGTTCGCGCCGCCACGCCCTGGCACGACATCATCCTGCTCAGCCTGCTCTCGCGCCTTTCGACATTGATCGCGGCGCATCGCGACTGCCGCGATCTCGCCGAACAGCTGGAGACGCCGAGCACCCGTCCGGTCAGTGCGCGCGCGGCGGAACTGCTCGAAGGGCGGCGCGGGCGCGAGGTCCATCGCGATTATGGCGGGGCGGTCCGCGGCGCGCTCGGGGCCTTCGCCACCATCGTGTTCGGCTGCTATCTGTGGATCATGAGCGGCTGGCACGACGGCAGCACCGCGATCATGCTGGCAGGCGTGTTCACCGCGCTGTTCGCTTCCGCGCCGGACCCGCTGGCACCGCTGCGCACGTTTTTTGTCGGCACCTTCATCGCGGTGCTGCTGGGCATGCTCTACGGCTTCGTGCTGATGCCGCGGCTGGACGGCTACCTGCAGTTTTCCGCGACGATGGCGCCGATGCTGCTGATGCTGGGGATGCTGATGCAGTCCCCGCGTTACGCAGGGGTGGCGATGCCGATGCTGCTTGGCCTCGGCTCGCCGGTGCTGGTGGCGAACGAGTATGTCGGCGGTTTCGCCAGCTACATAAACGGCGGCATCGCCCAGCTGGTGGGCATTCTCTACGCCATCGTCATGATCCGCCTGCTCAATTCGACCGGCGCGCAAGCCGCCATCCGGCGCACGATCCGTGCCGGATGGGGGGATATCGCCGAACGTTCCAACCTCATGGGCCCGCCCGACGTGCGCGCCTGGATCAACCGCATGCTCGATCGTATCGCACACCTTGCCCCCCGCCTTGCCATGGCCGGGCGTTCGCCCGGAAAGCCGCTCTACGATGCCCTGCGTGACCTTCGCACCGGCATTGCCATCGGCGAACTGCGTGAACTGCGCCTGGGCATGTCGCCCGAACGCAGCGCCCCGCTCACCGCCGTGCTGGCGAGCGTGGGCGACTATTACCGCGGCCTCGAACCGGATCGTCCCGCTCCTGCCGACCCCAGGCTGCTGCAGGAGATCGACGTCGCGCTCGGCGCCGTGCAGCATGACGAGGATCCGGCCGTCGGTCGTTCCGGCGTGCTCAGCCTCTACAGCCTGCGCCGCAACATCTTCCCCGAAGCGCCGCCCATGGCCGCGCCCGAAAGGGTGGCGCCATGAGGGGCGAGATCTCGTTCGACGGCGTCTTCGTGCCGACCCTGCTGGTGCTCGCGGTGATCGCCTCGGTCATCACCCTGATGCTCATGCGCATTGCCAATCTCGTGGGTTTCTACCGCCTTTTCGCCTATCGTGCGGCGGTTGACCTGTGCCTTTACATCCTCGTGCTCGGGCTTCTGGTCTGGGCCGCTCCGCTGATCGGTTTCCGCCAATGAAGAACCTGCTTGCCCGGATCGCCCCGAGCCTTGCGACCATCGTGCTTGTCGTCCTGTCCGCAGGCGTCGCCTACTGGCTCTGGAACCATTACGAAGACAGCCCCTGGACCCGCGACGGCCGTGTCCGCGCCGACGTGGTGCGCGTCACGCCCGACATCGGCGGCCTCGTCACCTCGGTGGAAGTGCGCGACAACCAGGAGGTCAAGGCCGGCGACCTGCTCTTCGTGATCGACCGTCCGCGCTACACGCTGGCGATGCAGCAGGCACAGGCCGCCGTCGCCAGCGCGCAGGCCAAGCTGGGGCAGGCCCAGCGCGAGGCCGCGCGCGACCTTGCCCTCGGCGACCTGGTGGCGACCGAAAGCCACGAACAGAACGTTGCCGCCGTCGCCACCGCCCGCGCCGCGCTCGATCAGGCGCTGAGCGCGCTCGACAAGGCCAAGCTCGACCTCGCGCGCACCAATGTCCACGCCTCGGTCAACGGCACCGTGACCAACCTCGACCTGCATCCCGGCGACTATGTGGCGCCGGGCAGCCAGGCGATGGCGCTGATCGACAGCGATTCGATCCGCGTCGAAGGCTATTTCGAGGAAACCAAGCTGCCGAACATCCACGTCGGCGCGCCGGTTACGGTCGTGCTGATGGGCGAGACGCGCCAGATTAAGGGCGTGGTCGAGAGCATCGCGGCGGGCATCAACGACACCACCCGCAGCGATTCGCGCAACCTGCTGCCCAGCGTCGATCCCACCTTCACCTGGGTCCGCCTTGCCCAGCGCATCCCCGTCCGCGTGAAGCTGACCGACGTGCCCAAGGACGTGCGCCTGATCGCGGGGCGCACCGCGACGGTGACCATCGAGCAGCACGATCAGACCCCCGCCAAGAGCCAGAAGCAGGCCCGGAACCCGGCCCCCAACGCATCGGCGGAGCCTGCCCAGTGACCATCGCTCCCCGCCTCCTCCCCCGACTCCTTGGTGCCGCCTCGCTTGGCGCGATGGCGATGCTGGCCGGCTGCGTTGCCGGTCCCGACTACAAGCCGCCGGAGCATTCGGTGGCGACCATGCCTTCCGCCAACGGCGCCTTCGCCTCGGGGCAGGGGCCGGAGTTCTCGCTGGAGCCGCTGCCGGACCGCTGGTGGAGCCTCTACGACGATCCGCGTCTTGATGCGCTGGTTGAGCAGGCGCTGGAAGCGAACGCGAACTTGCGCGCGGCCGATGCCAATTTGCGCCGCGCCGACGCGGTGGTGCGCGAGGCGAGCGGGCAGAAGGCGCTGGGCACATCGGTGCTGGCCGACGCCGACCTCGAACGCGACTACACGACGACGTCCGCCGGCACCAACATGCCCGGCGTTCTGACTTACGATCTCGGTTTTTCAGTTACTTATCCGCTTGATCTCAATGGCAAGCTGAAGCGCGCCATCGAAGGCAGCCTGGCCGACCGCGAGGCTGTGGAGGCCGCGCGCGATGCCGTGCGCATCAGCGTCGCGGCGGCAGTCACCAAGGCTTATGCCGATGTCTGCGCGGCCAATTACCAGCAGGCGACGGTCGAGAAGGTGATCGCGCTGCAGCAGCAGACGCTCACCGCCACCACCCGGTTGCAGCGCGGCGGACGCGGCACCGCGTTCGACGTCAGCCGTTCCCGCACGGCGGTGGAGACCAGCAAGGCCAGCCTCCCGGCCTTCACCGCCAAGCGCAAGGCGGCGCTCTATCTGCTGGCGACGCTGCTGGGCAAACCGCCCGCGGAATACCCCGCGGACGTCGAAAGCTGCGCCGCGCTGCCAAGGCTGCGCTCGCCGATGCCAGTGGGAGACGGTGCGGCGATGATCCGCCGCCGTCCCGACATCCGTCAGGCCGAACGCACCATCGCGGGCGACACGGCCAGGATCGGCGTCGCCACGGCGGACCTCTATCCCACCGTCAGCATCGGCGGCGGCATCATCAACGACGGCAAGCTGGAGAACCTCGGCAAGACGCATAGCTTCGGCTTCAGCCTTGGCCCGCTGCTGAGCTGGAGCTTCCCGAACCGGCCGGTGGTCAAGGCGCGGATCGATGCGGCCAATGCGCAAGTCGAAGGCGATATCGCCAAGTTCGACGCGGCCGTGCTGGAGGCCCTGCGCGGCACCGAAACGGCGCTGGAGACTTATGCGCGCGATACCGACCGTGCCGCCGCACTCGGCAGCGCGACGTCCAGCGCGGGGGTTTCCTCGGCGCAGGCGGCCAAGCTGTTCCGGTTCGGGCGCAGCGATCTGCTGTCGCTGCTGACGGCGCAGGCCAATCTGGCCTCGGCTCAGGTCAACCATGCGGCGGCGGAAGCCTCGCTGGTGGATGACCAGATCGCCGTGTTCCTGGCGCTGGGCGGCGGCTGGGAAAAGCAGTGACCGTTCGGGGACTGCCTTGCGGCAGTCCCCGAAAGCGGCGTCAGGCCGCGCGGCGATGGCGCAGGCGCGCTTCGTAAGCCGCGAAAAGATCAATGAAATGTTCGTCCATCGTGCGTGCCGTGGCGGCGGGACGCGGACGTTCGCGCACCACCGCGCGGATCGCTTCGGCGGCGGCGTGGACATCGGCCGCCGTATAGGTCCGGCCTGCGCCGCCGCGGGCATGGTCGGCAGCGCCCCCGGCATCGGGAACGATCACCGGAACCCCGCTTGCCCGTGCTTCGGCGGCGGTCATGCAGAACGTCTCCGCCTCGCAGCCATGGACGAGGCCGTCCGCGCTCGCCATGATCCGGGCAAAAGCGGCACGGTCGCGCTCAGGCTCATAAAGGCGGACATGCGGGTTTCCGGCGATATGGCGCAGGATCGTGCGCTGCTCGCGCCCTTCGCCCA
Organism: Novosphingobium sp. KA1; assembly: GCF_017309955.1. Lineage (NCBI taxonomy): Bacteria > Pseudomonadati > Pseudomonadota > Alphaproteobacteria > Sphingomonadales > Sphingomonadaceae > Novosphingobium > Novosphingobium sp. KA1. The sequence goes on from NZ_CP021247.1 coordinate 3,195,915, forward strand.
GCATGACGAGGCCGATCGGGCTCTGCTGGCTGGCCATGCTCACCGCATCGATCACCAGCGGCCAGCGCTTTTCCGGCGCGAGGCGGCCGATCGCCAGCAGCAGCGCGGCGCTTTGCGGCAAGTCGCAACCGGCCAGCAGGCGGGCCCGCAAGGCCGGATCGCGATGGTCCGGCGAGAAGCGGTTTGCCTCCACACCCATCGGGATCGTCACCGTGTGGCTTACGCCGCCTTCGTCGAGGCGGCGGGAGAGGTCGCTGTTGGCGCAGACGACATAGTCGTAGCGGCGCGAATTGCGGCGCAAGTGCTGCCAGAACATCGAGAACTGCCGGTCGATGGTCTGGCGCGAGAACACGTCGCCCAGCCAGCGATAGGCATAGGCCGACAGCGGATCGGCATGCATGACGAGGCTGCGCGGTGTCGGCGCCGCCCAGTCCGCCACCAGCCCCGCGCTGCGCCAGGGCGAGGTCGCCTCGACGAAATCGGGGGCGAGGGCATCGAGTGCGGCGTGGAGGCGCGGTGCCTCGTTGAAGTACCAGTACTTGCGGTCCAGCGGGAAGCGCGGGCTCTTGAGGGTGACGATGCGGGCGCCGGGGCCGCGCTCGATCACCGCATCCTCGTCGCCGGGGGCCAGAATGACGATCTCGTGGCCGAGCGCCGGGCCGATCCGCAGCTTCTGTTCGACATACGTGCGCACGCCGCCGCCCTGGGGGGAATAGAAGGCGCAGACATCGACAATCCGCATGGTTCAGGAGTCCTGTCTGGATGGGGACTTGAGCGGGGCGACGCCCAGCCCGCTGCGATAGTTCATCACGATGCGCAGCGCCGTGAGGCCGCTGCCGGCGCTGACGGCGACATTGCGCACGGCAGGCTTGCCCCAGCCGAGCCTCGGATTTCCGGAAAAGCCGATGCCGTCGATCCGCCAGCTGAAGCGGCGGTCGTTGTCGCGGTCGTGCAGCAGGCTGACGGCATAGGTGCCGGGGCCGGGCAGGCGCACGCAGAGCCTTGGCGTGCCGCTGGCGGGGACCGGCACTTCCACGCGGCGGAAGGTCTTGCCGGCCATGACCAGCACGTTGTCGTCGGCCAGGAAGTCCTTGTCGTTGGCTGGGTAGACTTCGAGCTTCAGCTTGCCGGCGCGGTCCTTGAGGCCAAGCACTTCCACCTCGAAGGCCGGGCCGCGCTCGCCCGCGCGGCACTGTCCTTCGGCCTTGCCGAGATCGGGGGTGGAAGGGATCGCCGCCGTCATCGCGAGCGGGAGTAGCAGGGCGAGGCTCATGCGCTGGCCTCCGGTGCGATCAGGTCGCGCACGGCGAGCAGGCCGCCAAGCACGAGGTGGGCGGCCAGCAGCAGGCCCGCCATCAGCGTCATCAGCGCGCCGATGTCGCCCTCGTGGCCGAGTGCCAGTACCGCGAAACCGGCAAACAGCAGGTCCTTGTTGGGCATCAGCGGCAGGCGCGAGACGAGCAGGCGCAGCGTCGCCAGGAACAGCCACCAGCTCAGCGGCACTTGCGGCAGGACGATGTGCCACATCACCGCATTGGCCAGCGTGGTGAAGGCGATGCGGGCAAGGTGGACCTGCGTGATCATCACCAGGTCGGCGCGCGGCAGGGTGAAGACCTTGCGGCGGAACACCATGGCACCGACCGAGACCGCCAGCAGGATCGCCAGCGAATAGACCAGCATGTGCGAATCGAGCCCGAGGCGGGTCGTGCCCACCATCGGCAGCATGATCGCCACCAGTAGCATGGTCACGCCGTTGCCGGTCATTGCCGAGAGGATCGCCACGTCCTTCACCGCGCCGAACGGGGCGGCCGTCAGCGCGACGCGTTTGCGCGCCCAGGTGTAGAAATAGGCCTCGCCGAGATAGCCGAGCAGCAGCTCGTTGTAGATCTTCTTGCGCAGCAGTGCGAGCATGCCGCCCGCCGGAATGCCCCAGAGGCGGTGGAAGATCAGCCACTCGCTGGCCGGCGTCACCAGGTATCCTGCGGCGAAGACCAGCCAGAAGCCGACGCCCATCGGCATCATCGCGCGCATCCGCGCGATTTCGAGGCCGCCCATCTCGTGGATGACGGCAGCGATGACCGCGAGCGAGAGCACGATCGAGAACAGGGCCTGCCTGCCGCGATTGGGGCTGCGGTCCTGCGGGGTAAGCTGAATGGTGGGGCCGTCGGCGCCGATTGCAGCGGGCGCCATGGCAGTGACGATTTCGGTCACGCGATTCTCCGAAGGTGTGCGCGGATGCTCAAAGCGTTCGCTGCCGGGGGGCAGGTGACAGCCAGGCGCTGGTGTCGCGCATCCGCTGGCGGCTGCGCTCGTGTTCGCGGCGCAGTTTTTCCATGAGGTCCAGGTAACGTGAGGATGCACCCTCGATTTCGTAGCGCGCGGCGATGGCGCGGGCTCGGGCCGGGTCGCCGCGGAATTCGCGCAGGCGGGCCAGCCCCGCTGCAAAGGCCTGCTCGTCGCCGGTCGGCACCAGCAGGCCGGTGCGTTCCTCTTCCAGCAGGCAGGCCATCGACACACAGCAGTCGGTGGCGAGTACCGGCAGGCCGCTCGCCAGTGCCTCGACAACGACGCCGGGCAGGCCTTCGTAGTCGGAACTCAACACAAAGGCGTCTGCCTGGGCGAGCAAGGGGTCGATCGAGGCGAGATGGCCGGGAAGGTGCAGCCGGTCGGTTATGCCCAGTTCGCCGGCCAGCCGCTCGATGGCGGCGCGTTCGGGGCCTTCGCCGGCGATCGTCAGGGTGTCGCCGGGGCGGGCGGAGCGCGCGAAGGCGCGCAGCATCAGGCCGTAGTTCTTTTGCGGGACCAGCCGTCCGGCGGCGAGATAGCGGGTGCCCCAGGCCGAGGCGGGGCGCCGTTCGATGCGGGCGAGGTCGGCAAGCCGGCGGCGTCCGAGAATGGGGTTGGCGATCGTCGCCACCTGCCGGGGATGGGCATCGGCGATCTCGCGGATCTCGCGCGCCATCGGTTCGGACAGCGCGATCAGGCGGTCGAACATCCGCCCTTGCGTCCGCAGCCAGGCCCGGTAACCGCTGCGCAGCAGGGGCGGCATGTCGGGGCGGTGCAGGGCGTTGCTGACCTTGAGCATCATCGGCGGCATCTGCTCGCCCAGCATCAGCCGCACGGCGGCGCCGACCACCGCATAAGTGTTGCCCGCAAGGAACACCACGTCGGCGTCGTTCTTGAGGAGGTAGCCGTGGAGACAGTGGATCATCCACGGCGTCTCCCAGGACGCGGTGGGGAAGGGGGCGGGGAGCTGCCAGTAATCGAGCGCGGGGGCGCTGGTCAGGTGGCTGCTGGCCGAACGGCCCAGCACGATCGTCACATCGTGTCCCGCACGGTCCCAATGCACCGCGAGGCCGAGCGCGACGCGTTCCACTCCCCCCGGGTCGAGACTGTGGATCGGAATGACGATCCTGAGCTTGTCGTTCATGCTACCCCCGACGTCACCGACTGCATCCCTCCGCAGTCGCCGCGCGCAAAATTTCGCGGCCGATCAAGACCGCAGCTTCGGCGGCCGGTGTCGCGGTACTGCGACTATCGTGTCGGGTTCGTGACGTTCCCGGGGCTGTCATTCCCTGGATCGGAAACCGTATTCAAACAGTCATTCCGGAGGCGTTGGCCGGAGCGCGCAGTTCGCCATAGCGGGCCGGCCGATGCGTTTTGGCGAAACGGCCGAGGGTGGCATCGATGCTGGCGAGCAGCGATGGCCTGGTGACGTCGCCGGGGTGCACGGCGATGCGCACCGTATCGAGTGCGCCCAGCGCGGCGCGGGCGATCCCGGCAAAGGCGAGCGACGATGCCGTGCGCATTGCCGAGCGGCTCGCCCAGGTGATCACCGGTCCCTTGGCCAGCACCTGGTCGGTCGATGCGTCCCATACCCGCCAGTGATCCTCGCTGAGGGCGAATCGGGCCTTGCGCAGCGCGGTCCGCGCGCCGTCCCCGTAGAGCCATGCCGGTGCGATGAAACCGGCACTCTCGCGCCCGATCACGTCTTCGACCAGCGCCTTGCCTTCCAGCATCCGTGCGAGCGCGGTGGTGTCGTCGAGGCCGAGGAACTCGCCTTCGCCCGCGGTCATGTGGCGGGCCTTGAAGCGCGCGGCGGCATTGGCGTGGCCGCTGCCGAGCGCGACCATGTCCTTGTGGAACCAGCCGTGCACGAACATCTCGATCCCGCGATCGGACCAGTGTCGCAGCCGGGCCTGGAAGGCCTTGTCCCGGGCAAGCGGATGGCTGCCCCAATAGTCCGGCACCACCAGCATGGCGAAGCTCGGCCCGCCCAGCCGCGCTTCCAGAATGTCCGCCAGTTGCAATACGGCGCGTTCGCTCGCCGGCCCGACATCGTGGATCGAGGCCAGCAGGCGCTTGGGTTGACGTGGTGCCAAGTTGATGCGGTTCCTGTTTTTTGCTTGCGGTCCCCGCTGAGCGGACTATGCGCACAGCGTGACCATTCCGTGACGCCGCCGGACTGGTAAATCCGCAGTCTTGCGACTGCTGCGATGAACGATGTGAAATTGGGACGCGCCAAACGTGGATTTTTCCGCTATGGGGCGTGCAAGGACCATTGGGTCGCACAAAAACACTCCACGGCAACTTACCCCCATGAGACCGCGCAAGCGGCACAGGACTGATTCACAAACTCATGACTTTTTCACAGCTCCCCCAGCCCCTTGCCGACGCCCTCACGGCGCAGGGCTACGAGGCCCTGACCCCCGTTCAGGCCGCCGTTTCGGAAGCCGAAGCGCGCGGGCGCGACCTCGTGGTTTCCGCGCAGACCGGCTCGGGCAAGACCGTCGCTTTCGGCATCGCCATGAGCGACGAACTGCTGGCGGACGGTTCCATCCCTTACGCCGAGGCGCCGCTGGCCCTCGCCATTGCCCCCACGCGCGAACTGGCGCAGCAGGTCAGCCGCGAGCTTGAATGGCTCTACGGCAAGACCGGCGCGCGCATCGTCACTTGCGTCGGCGGCATGGACCCGGTGCGTGAGCGCAAGGCGCTCGAACGCGGTGCGACGATCGTCGTCGGCACGCCGGGCCGTCTGCGCGACCATCTGGAACGCGGCAAGCTCGACCTCTCGGCGCTGCGCGTCGTCGTGCTCGACGAAGCCGACGAGATGCTCGACATGGGCTTCCGCGAAGACCTGGAAGAAATGCTCGACGCGATGCCGGAGAGCCGCCGCACGCTGCTGTTCTCGGCCACGATGCCGCGCCCGATCGAGGCGCTGGCCCGCCGCTACCAGACCGATGCGCTGCGCATCTCGACGATCAGCGAGAACCGCGGCCACGGCGACATTTCCTATCAGGCCGTCACCGTTGCCCCGGCCGACGTCGAGAACGCGGTGGTCAACCTTCTGCGCCTTCACGACGCCGAAACTGCGATCCTGTTCTGCGCCACGCGCGACAATGTGAAGCACCTGCACTCGACGCTGACCGAGCGCGGCTTCTCAGCCGTGGCGCTTTCGGGTGAACACTCGCAGAACGAGCGTAACAACGCGCTTCAGGCGCTGCGCGACAAGCGCGCCCGCGTCTGCGTCGCCACCGACGTCGCCGCGCGCGGTATCGATCTTCCCTCGCTCACGCTCGTCATCCACGTGGAAATCCCGCGCGATGCCGAAACGCTGCAGCACCGTTCGGGCCGCACCGGCCGCGCCGGCAAGAAGGGCACGGCCGTGCTCATCGTGCCGTTCCCGCGCCGTCGCCGCGTCGAAGGCATGCTGCGCGGTGCGCGCATCGAGGCCGAATGGGTGGCCGCGCCGACCCCCGACGTCATCCGCGCCGCCGACCGTGGCCGCCTGATGGAAAAGCTGCTTGCCCCGGTCGAGGCTGACGAGGAAGATCGCGAGATCGCCCGCGAAATCCTCGAGAAGGTGAGCGCCGAGGATCTGGCCGCCGCACTGGTTCGCGCCCACCGCGCCGCCATGCCGCAGCCGGAAGAACTCATCGGCAACAGCCCCGAGGCCCGCGAGGCGCGCCAGCGTCCCGGTTTCGACGACGTGGTATGGTTCACCATGGACGTGGGCCGTCAGCAGCACGCCGATCCGCGCTGGATCCTGCCGCTGCTGTGCCGCCGTGGTCATGTTACCCGCAACGCGGTCGGCCAGATCCGCATCATGGCCAACGAGACCTACTTCCAGATCCCGCGCGCGCAGGCCGAACAGTTCGTTCGCGCCGTCGAGCGTACGGCGAATGACGATAGCGGCGATGTGGAGAACACCATCCGCATCGTGCAGGCGCAGGACACCCCGCGCGAAGTCGCCCGCGAACGTCGGCGCGAAGGCCCGCAGGGCCGCGGTCGCAAGCCGCATGGCGGCCGTGAGGAAGGTGGTCGTGGCGGCTATGAGGGCCAGCGCTACCAGCCGCGCCCGACCGGCGGTGCCCGTCCCGAGCGCAGTGGCGGCGGCGGCAAGCCGTTCCACAAGAAGCCGAAGAAGGGCAACTGGTAAGCTCTGCCAGGCTTGAAATCAGGAGAAGGCGGGGCTCGGTTCCCCGCCTTTTTCTTTGGATCAGGGAGCGCGAGAGGAAATCGAGCCCCCGCCCGGATCCAGAGGCCGATCCAAACCATATCCGTCATCCCCGCGATGGCGGGGATCCCGCCTTTCTTGCGGTTGGCGGATGGCAGGCAGAAGAAAGCAGGGGCGCCCGCATTCGCGAGGGCTGTGTTTTCGAGAGGCTGACCCTCTCAAGCGCGCAGAGCAAGCACCTCGATAGCCTCTTCCTGCCCATTGAAATCGACGAATTCGCCGACTTCCGCGCCGAGCAAGGCACGGGCGAGCGGGGCGGTAAAGGCCAGCGCGCCCTTGGCGGGATCGGCCTCGTCATGGCCGACGATGTGCACCTCGCGCTCCTTGCCGTTGAGGGCGAAGCGGACATGGTGCCCGAACATCGCCCGGTCGCCGGAAGGCGCTGGCTGCACGTCCGCCGTCGCGAGGCGCTTGCGCCAGTAGCGCAAGTCGCGCTTGGCGGCATTGAGCGCGGTTTCGTCGGTGAGGGCCGGGATTTCGGCCTCCAGCGCGGCGATGCGGGTGTTGATCAGGGCGCGGCCTGCGGCGGTGACGAGGTTCGGTCCCGGCGGGATCGGCACTTCGAACTTGGGCTCGAGATGCTCCTCGTCCCCGTCGCGCCGGAAAGCGACACTCATGCGCCGCCGCCCATGTATTCGTCCATGGCCTCGCTGGCCTCGAACCAGCCCTGTTCGGCGGCTTCGAGTTCCTCGGCAGCCTGCGTGCGGCGCTTGCCGATCTCGCCGATGCCCAGCTTGGCGAGATCGCCCTTGACCGAAGCGGGATCGGCCAGCGCGGCGTCGAGCGCCTCGATCTGCTGCTGGATGCGCTTCATGCACGTCTCGGTCTCGGAAACCTTCTTGCGCAGGGCCTTCAGTTCCTCGCGCGCGACGGCGCCGTTCTTGCGGGCGGGCTTGGCATCGGCCTGCGCCTTGCCATCGCCCTTGGGCTGGTTCCGGCCGAGCACGAAGTCGATGTAGTCCTCCATCGAGCCGTCGTAATTGGCCGCCGTGCCCTGATCGACCAGCACCAGCCGGTCGGCCGCGAGTTCGACCATGTGGCGGTCGTGGCTGACGAGGATGACCGCGCCCTCGAACTGGTTGAGCGCCTGCACCAGTGCCTCGCGCGCGTCGACGTCGAGGTGGTTGGTCGGTTCGTCGAGGATCAGCATGTGCGGCGCATCGCGGGTGACCAGCGCCAGCGCAAGGCGTGCGCGCTCACCGCCCGAAAGCGTGGAGATCTGCGCCGTCGCCCGGTCGCCGGAAAAGCCGAAGCGGCCTAGCTGCCCGCGCACGGCAACCGGCGGCTTGCCTTCCATCGCGCGGGTCATCAGTTCCAGCGGGGTCGAATCCGAGGGCAGTTCCTCGACCTGGTACTGCGTGAAGTAGCCGATGCGGATTTTGGGCGAGAAGCTCAGCGAACCTTCCATCGGCTCCAGCTGACGGGCCAGCAGGCGCGCCAGCGTGGTCTTGCCGTTGCCGTTGCGGCCGAGGAGGGCGATGCGGTCCTCGGGGTCGATGCGCAGGTTCAACCGGCGCAGGATCGGCTTGTCGGTCTCGTAGCCGACGGCGGCAAGGTCCAGCGTGACCAGCGGCGGGCGCAGCTCGTCGGGGCTGGGGAAATCGAAGCTGAGCGAGGAATCCTCGGCCATGGCCGCGATCGGCTGCATCTTGGCCAGCATCTTGGCGCGCGACTGCGCCTGCTTTGCGGTCGAGGCGCGGGCGGAGTTGCGGGCGACGTATTCGGCCAGCTTCTTGCGCTGCGCATCCTGGTTGGCGCGCGCTGCGGCCGCCTGCGCGGCGCGCTCGGCGCGGATACGCTCGAAGCTGTCGTACGTGCCGGGATAAAGCGTCAGCTTGCCCTGCTGGAGGTGCAGGATGTGATCGACCACGTTGTTGAGCAGATCGCGTTCGTGGCTGATGACGATCAGCGTCTTGGGGTAGGTCTGGAGGAAGTTCTCCAGCCACAGCGTCGCTTCGAGGTCGAGGTGGTTCGAAGGTTCGTCGAGCAGCAGCACGTCGGGCTGCGAGAACAGCAGGCCGGCGAGGGCGACGCGCATCTTCCAGCCGCCGGAGAAACTGTCGAGCGGACGGTTCTGCATCTCTTCGTCGAAACCGAGGCCGACAAGGATGCGCGCGGCGCGTGCCTCACCGGTATAGGCGTCGATCGCGAGGAGGCGTTCGTGGACGTCTCCAAGGCGATGGGGGTCGACGCAGGTTTCGGACTCGGCAAGCAGGTCCTTGCGCTCGGTATCGGCGTCCAGGACCGTTTCAAGGGCGGTTCTGGTGCCGCTAGGGGCTTCTTGGGCGATATAGCCGAGACGGGCCCGGCGCGGCATCTCCACCGAGCCGCCATCGGGTTCCAGCTGGCCGATGATCGCCTTCACCAGCGTGGACTTGCCCGCGCCATTGCGGCCGATCAGGCCGACCTTGCCGTCCTTGGGAATGGTGGCGGCAGCCTGGTCGAGAATGGTGCGCCCGCCGAGACGGACAGTGATATCGCGAATATTCAGCATGGCGCAGCGCCTAGAGCATTTTTGCGGCTTGGGGAAACCCTCACTGCGCAGGCGCAGCGAGACCTGGGCGGCGTGGACACATTCCGCATAGCCACGGTTGCCCTGCAAGCTGCGCCAGCAAGGCGCGAAGCCGCAGGAAGAGCGGGCCTCTTTCAAGGCGGGGCAACGCTGCTGGCGCAGCTTGCAGGGCAACCCCTACGGGGCTGGAGGCAAAAGCCGTCCCTTCGGCGTCGGCTCGGCTGGAAGTATCGACATACGCCTGCGCCTCACCTTCTTGAATTGACGGCTTTTGTCTCCAGCCGTGGCAATGCGGAATCTGTCCACGCCGCCTAGCTTCCCTATGCGTAAACACGATTTGATTTGCGCCAACGCGGTGTCACTATGTGACTGGTAAAGCGTGAGTACTTTTCCGATTCCCGAGACGCTGGGCGAGGTACGTCGATGAAGAAATCCGTGGTCGCCGCAGTGGTGGTGGCAATACTGCTGGCGGCCGGGCTGGTCTTCTGGTTCACCCGAAGCGGCAAGGAGCAGGATGCGATCATCCTGCACGGCAATGTCGATATTCGGCAGGTTTCTCTGGCTTTTGACGGGTCGAGCCGGGTCATCCAGATGGCGGTGGAGGAGGGCGATGCCGTCAGGGCCGGGCAGGTCATTGCCCGGCTCGACACGGTCAGCCTCGGTCTGCAGGCGCGCAATGCCGAAGCCCAGGTGGCGGCGATGCGCGAAAACCTGCTCAAGCTGCGGAACGGCACGCGCCCTGAAGACATCGCGCAGGCACGGGCACGGCTCGCCTCCGCGCAGGCTACGGCCCGGCGCGCTGCGGACGATTACCAGCGGGCGCAAACGGTATCCGCAAGCACCGACGGGCGCGGGGTGAGCGCTCAGGAACTCGATCAGGCGCGCAATGCCTCGCAAGTCGCCAATGCCCAGTTCAAGGAGGCGGAGGCGGCGCTGGGGCTGGCCCTGCGCGGCCCGCGATCGGAGGACATCGCTGGCGCCGAAGCCCAGGTGAAAAGTGCCGAGGCGCAGCTGGCGCTGCTGACACACCAGATCGATCAGGGCGCGCTCAAGGCGCCATCGGATGCGGTCGTGCGTTCGCGCCTGCTTGAAGTTGGCGACATGGCCGCACCGCAGAAACCGGTTTACGAACTGGCGCTCACCAGCCCCAAGTGGATCCGGGTCTATGTCGAGGAGGCCGATCTTGGCCGGGTCCGCATGGGCCAGCGGGCTGCCGTGACCAGTGACAGTTTCCCCGACCAGCCGGTTGCCGGAACGATCGGGTACATTTCCTCGGTCGCCGAATTCACGCCCAAGTCGGTGGAGACCGAATCGTTGCGTACCGCGCTGGTCTACGAAGTGCGGGTGCGCGTGGACGACCGGCAGGGCCGGCTTCGGCTCGGACAGCCGGTGACGGTACGCATCGACGCGGGCGCCGCGAAGGCCGGATCGACACGGTGAGCGATTGCACCGTCGTCTGCGAAGGCCTGCGCAAGGTCTTCGCCGGGCCGGACGGCCGACTTTTCGATGCCGTCCACGATCTGACGTTCTCGCTGAAGCGAGGAACGATTTCGGCCCTGGTGGGGCCCGACGGTGCGGGCAAGACCACGCTGATGCGCATGTTGACCGGGCTGCTGAAGCCGGATGGCGGGTCGCTCAAAGTGCTGGGTACGGATGTTGCTGGCGATCCGCAGGCAGTTCAGAGCCGTATCAGCTATATGCCGCAAAGATTTGGTCTTTATGAAGATCTTTCCGTTCAGGAAAATCTCGATCTTTACGCAGATCTTCACGGCGTTCCGCAGGAGGTGCGGGCTGAACGTTTCCGCCGCATGCTGGAAATGACCGACATGGCCCGCTTTACCGCGCGGGCGGCGGGCAATCTGTCGGGCGGCATGAAACAGAAGCTGGGCCTTGCCTGTACGCTGGTGCGCGTGCCCGACCTGCTTTTGCTGGACGAGCCGAGCGTGGGTGTCGACCCTCTGTCGCGCCGCGACCTCTGGGAGATCATCGAGCAGTTGATTGCCTCCGATGGCCTCAGTGTCCTCGTCAGTACCGCCTACATGGACGAGGCGGGGCGCTGCGACGAAGTGCTGGTCATGGATCACGGACGGCTGCTGGCCCAGGATCGGCCCCAGGCGATTACCGCGAGGGCGGCCGGCCTCACCTACCGCGTCACGCCCGAACCCGGAACGCCAGCGCGCGATCTGCAGGCCAGGCTGATCGATGCTCCCGAGCGGGTGGTGGATGCGGTGCCGCGCGGCGGCGCCGTCCGTTTTATCCGCCAGGCCGATTGCCCGGTGGACGGCATGGCGGATCTGCTCCAGGGGCGCCCGGTCGAGCCGCGCAGCGAGGAGCTGGAAGACGCTTTCATGCTGTTGCTGCGCCAGCATGACGCCGCGAAGCCGGATGCACCGCGCGATGCGGCAATCCCGGAAATGCGTCTGGCGGCAAAGGAAGATGCTGCGGGCGAAGCGGTCATTCATGTGCGCGATCTGGTGCGCCGTTTCGGGGATTTCACGGCCGTCGCCAATACCTCGTTCGATGTCCGGCGCGGCGAGATATTCGGGCTGCTCGGCCCCAATGGCGCGGGCAAGACCACGACTTTCCGCATGCTGTGCGGATTGCTTCCCGCGACCAGCGGAACGCTGGAAGTCGCCGGCGTGAACTTGCGTCGTGCGCGCTCCGAGGCGCGGCGCAAGATCGGTTATGTGGCGCAGAAATTCTCGCTCTATGCCAATCTCACGGTGCGCGAGAACCTCGAATTTTTCGGCGGCGCCTACGGGCTGCGCGGGAGTGTGCTGAAGCAACGGGTCCACGCCATTCTCGGTCGGTTCGGGCTCGACGGTGCGGCGACCAGCGGGGCCTTGCCCCACGGCTACAAGCAGCGCCTCGCCATGGCGGCGGGCCTCGTGCACGAGCCGGAGATCCTGTTCCTCGACGAACCGACCAGCGGCATCGATCCGCTGGCGCGCCGGGCGTTCTGGCGCACGATCACATCGCTGTCGCAATCGGGGGTGACCGTGATCGTCACTACCCATTTCATGGAAGAGGCCGAGTATTGCGACCGCATCGCCATCCAGGACGCAGGCCGCATGCTGGCACTTGGCACTCCCCGGCAAGTGCGTGAGCAGGCCGGGGGTGAAAGCGTGGACGACATGAACCAGGCCTTCATCGCCATCGTCGAGCAGGGCCGGGTCAAGGGAAGGTCCGCGGCATGAGCGATGCGCGCAACACCTCCGCGGACGGTAGCGGCTTCACCACCCGTCTGGTCGCCCTGGTGCGCAAGGAAACCCGCCAGATGCTGCGTGATCGCAGCAACCTGATGGTGGGGTTGTTGCTACCGGTCGTGCTGATCCTGCTGTTCGGATATGGCCTTTCGTTCGACGTCAGGGATGCGCCGGTTGCATTGGTGATCCAGGATCGCTCCGAAACTGTGAGCGAGCTGGTGTCGGGGCTGCGCGGTTCGCCGTACCTCGATCCTGTCGACGTCCAGACGATGGAGGAGGCCAGCGGGATGCTGGTGGATGGCAAGGTGGATGCCATCGTCCAGATCCCCGGCGATTTCACCAGTCGGCAGGTGAAGGGCGGCGCGCAGGTGCAGCTCGTCCTCAACGGGGTCGATTCGACCACGGCGCAAACGCTCGAGGCCTATGTGCAGGGCGCGCTGGCCACCGCCACGGCGCGGCAGGCGGATCGCGGCGGCGGTGTGGCCACAGGCACGGTCACGCTGATGACCCGGACCTGGTTCAACGAGGAAGGCAACAGCCGCTGGTACCTGGTGCCGGGGCTCGTCGTGCTGATCATGACGCTGGTCGGCGCCTTCCTCAGTTCGCTGCTGATCGCGCGCGAGTGGGAGCGCGGAACGCTGGAGGCGCTGTTCGTCACGCCGGTGCGGCCGCTGGAACTCGTGCTGGCCAAACTGGCCCCGTATATCATCATCGGCCTGATCGATCTGGCGATGTGCATCATCGCGGCTGTCGTGCTGTTTGCCGTGCCGATCCGCGGGTCACTGGTGGCGATCGTCCTGATGTCTTTCCTCTATCTGCTGGTGTCGCTGTTGGTGGGACTGCTGATCTCCGGCGTTACCCGCAACCAGTTCGCGGCCAGCCAGGTGGCCCTGCTTGCCAGCTTCATGCCGGCGCTGATGCTGTCCGGATTCGTCTTCGATCTCCGCAACATTCCGCTCGCCGTCCGCATCGTTGCGGAGATCCTGCCGGCAACGCACTTCATGGGTGTGATCAAGACGCTGTTCCTCGCGGGCACCGACTGGAGCATGGTCGCCAGCAACAGCGCGATCCTGCTGGGCTATATCGTGGTTCTCACATTCCTTACGCGCAGAACATTGCGCAAGCGACTGGGTTGACGTGATGGACCGTGAATCCGGCCGCGCTCTGCCCCCTATCTTGGCCTCGGTCCTCGGGTGGCTGGGGGAAGTCGCCTTCCTGTTCCGCAAGGAAGTGCTGGCGTTGTTCAAGGATCCCGCCAACCGCATCATCCTGTTCGCACCGGCTTTCATTCAGACCTTGCTGTTCGGCTATGGCGCGATCCTCGATCTGCAACATGTGCCCTATGCCGTGCTTGACCAGAGCCGGGGTCAGGCTGCCAGCGAACTCATCGCGCGGCTTGACGGGACGGGGGTGTTCACCCGGCAGGCGACGTTGGTGAACGCCAGCCAGATCGCGCCGTTGATAGACCGTCAGCAGGTGCTGATGGCCGTCACCATTCCCGCCGACTTCGATCGCAAGCTGGCCAGCGGGGGCAATGGCGAGGTGCAGGTCGTGTTCGACGGTCGCAATTCGACGACGGCGGGATCGGCGGCGTCCTATGTCAGCGCGGTGGTGCAGGCGCTCAACGCCGCGCGTTCGGGCGGGAAGGGGGTGGCCGTCGTCCGGCGCGCCTGGTTCAACCCCAACCTGGAGTCGCGCTGGCAGATCATGCCGGCCATGATTGCGACGCTGTCGATGCTTCAGACCATGCTGCTGGCAGCCCTTTCGGTAGCGCGTGAGCGGGAGCAGGGGACATTCGACCAGCTTCTCGTCACGCCGATGACACCCTTGCAGATACTGGTCGGCAAGGCGCTGCCGTCCATCGTTGTCGGACTCCTGCAATCGACGATCGTGATGCTGATCGTGTTGCTCTGGTTCCGGATACCGATGAGCGGTTCGCCGTTCCTCCTGTATTTTGGCCTTCTTTGCTTCAATATCGCCGCCGTCGGCATCGGCATGACGCTATCGGCCTTTGCGCTGAACATGCAGCAGGCGATGCTGTATTCCTTCGTGCTGATCATGCCGCTGACCTTGCTGTCCGGTCTGTTGACACCCATCCGCAACATGCCGCTGGTCCTCCAGTACGTGACTTATGTGAACCCGCTGAGGTTCGGGGTCGCCATCGTGCGCCGGGTCTACCTTGAAGGCGCCGGACTTGGCGAGATCGCCATCAACTTCGTGCCGCTACTCGCGGTCGCGGCGGTGACCCTGCCGCTTTCCGCGTGGCTGTTCCGCCACCGGCTTTCCTGAGGATAATTGGCCATGTCTCGTGCCCGGACCATTGCCTGGCTGCCGCTTGGCGGCGCGCTTGCTCTCAGCCTCGGCATGTCGGCCTGCACGGTCGGCCCGAATTTCAAGGCGCCGGCGGTGACCGCCCCCGGCGACTGGTCGCAGTGGCGCAGCGGGAGCGGCGATGTGGTTGCCGTTCCGGCAGGGACGCAGGCGATTCCGGCGCAGTGGTGGACTTTGCTTGGCGATCCTGTCCTGGACGATCTGGAGCGCAGGGCTCTGGCTGCCAGTCCCGATCTTCAGACGGCGGCGCTTCATTATGCCCAGGCCCGGGCCCAGCGCGGTGGAATCGCCTCCGCGGCGCTGCCGCAAGTCAACGCCAGCGGCAGCGTGACGCGTGAACGCATGAGCGAGAACGGTGCGTCGACGCGCCTGTTCAACGCCCTTGCCGGCTCCAATCGGGACGAGATCGCCAAGGTCATCGGTGATCCGTTCACCGACTATCAGGCGGGTTTCGATGCGGGGTGGGAAATCGACCTCTGGGGCAAGGTCCGGCGTTCGGTCGAGGCGGCGGATGCCGGCGTCGATCAGCAGGGGGCCTTGCTGGACCTCACGCGCCTTGCGGTTACCGCGGAAGTCGCGCAAGCCTATTTTGCCATGCGAAACGCCCAGATGCAGGTCCGGGCAGCGTCCGATGACATCTCTCTCCTGCAAAGCCGGGTCGAACTGACGAGTGCCCGGACGGCTGGGGGCCTGAGCGATCACGCGGCGATCGAAACCGATTCCGCCAGCTTGCGCGCCTCGCAGGCCGGTCTTCCGGCAGCACGGGCCGAGGAGGCCGTGCAGGCCAATCGAATCGCGGTTGCGCTCGGCGTCCAGCCCGGGGTTTTGCGGGACGTGTTGAAACCGGCGCCATTCGGCCCGTTGCCGCCGGGCCTGCCCGACATGTCCCTTGGACTACCATCCGAAGTGGCGCTTCGGCGGCCCGACGTGCGGGCCGCCGAAGCAAGGCTCCATGCAGCGACCGCGCAGATCGGCGTGGCGACGGCTGATCTCTATCCCAGCATCACGCTCGGCGGCGGATTTGCCCTGGAAAGCTATCGCTCGCAGAACCTGTTCGACTGGGCGAGCCGGACTTGGCAGATCGGTCCCAGCCTCAGCCTGCCGCTCTTCGATGGCGGCCGTCGCCGGGCGGCCGTAGAGGTCCGCAAGCTGGAAGAGCGCGAGGCTGCTGTAAATTTCCAGGTCACGGTGCTGAAGGCCTGGCAGGAGATCGACGATGCGCTGACCGGCTATACGGCTGAATGGCAGGTTCGTTCCGACCTCGCGATGCGGCTGGATCACGCAAGGTCGCATGCCGCGCTGGTGGAGGCGCGCTACCGGGCGGGACAGGTCAACTACCTTCCGGTGATCGACGCTCGCCGTGCGGTTCTGGGGGCGGAGCGGGATCTGGACGAGAGCGATGCCCGGCTGCGAACCCGCCTGGCCGCCATCAGCAAGGCCATCGGCAATGTCCCGCCGAGTGATCCGCCAGGTTGAACGGCCAGCTTGATGTTGCTGGCGCGTAAAACTTATCAACATCTAAATTGTTCATTTTGCGGTGCAGCGTGGCGCGCAGGTCTGTCGCTTGCGGGGGCGAATCGGGTAATATTCGTGCTTGCAACGCGGAATCACTTGTGATTCTATCACGGCATGAGGGCCATGCATCACGATAACAACCTTGCGAAAGAGCGGCTGGTTCAGGGCGGTGCCCTGGCCTTGCTCCTGCTCATGGGTGGTTTTGTGATCGCCGGACCCAGTGGCGTGCTCGCCTGGGGCGAAAATCAGCGTCTTCTTGAGCAGCGCCATGA
This sequence comes from Novosphingobium sp. KA1, assembly GCF_017309955.1. NCBI lineage: Bacteria > Pseudomonadati > Pseudomonadota > Alphaproteobacteria > Sphingomonadales > Sphingomonadaceae > Novosphingobium > Novosphingobium sp. KA1. The sequence goes on from NZ_CP021247.1 coordinate 3,212,268, forward strand.
AAAGCTGGCCGAACTGGAAGGTCAGCGCGATCGCCTGAAAAATCGCGTTGCCTTGCTCGATTCCAGCAAGGTTGACCCCGATCTTGCCGGTGAACTGCTGCGCTCGAACCTCAATGTCGCGCGCCCTGATGAAATGGTCATGCTGATCAAGCGCTGATTTTGCGCCTTTCAGGGCTTTGCTCCTGAGCTTCGTGGCGCATCATGTTGCGATGCAACATTTCCATTCACCATAATTTTTGTGCCGGGTACGGCAAATTTCCGTCATCGCGCTTCCGATTTCCGTCCGGCGTCCTATAAGCGGCCGGTAATCAATCGCACCAACGATGGGGAGTCCCGTTGCCCAAAGCTAAGAGTGACGCCGGGTCCGGCGCCGAGCCAGCAGCCGTAGTACCGGCACAGGACGAAGACTTTGCGCTGCGCAGCCTCCAGGAAGCCCTGGAAGCCGACAAGCGCTACAAGCCCAGCAAGGAAGAGCTGCTTCACTTCTATGAGCAGATGCTGCTCATCCGCCGCTTCGAGGAACGCGCAGGCCAGCTCTATGGGCTGGGCCTGATCGGCGGTTTCTGCCACCTCTATATCGGCCAGGAAGCCGTTGCCGTAGGCCTGCAGTCCGCGCTCGACGGTGAACGCGATTCGGTCATCACCGGCTATCGCGACCACGGCCACATGCTTGCCTACGGCATCGATCCGAAGGTGATCATGGCCGAACTGACCGGCCGCGCTGCCGGTATCTCGCGCGGCAAGGGCGGTTCGATGCACATGTTCAGCGTCGAACATAAGTTCTACGGCGGCCACGGCATCGTCGGCGCACAGGTCTCGCTCGGCGCTGGCCTCGCTTTCGCGCACAAGTACCGTGAAGACGGCGGTGTCGCGATGGCCTACTTCGGCGACGGCGCAGCCAACCAGGGCCAGGTTTACGAGAGCTTCAACATGGCGGCTCTCTGGAAGCTGCCGATCATCTTCGTGATCGAAAACAACGGCTACGCCATGGGCACCGCCGTGAAGCGCGGCTCGGCCGAGACGCACTTCTACCGTCGCGGCACCGCGTTCCGCATCCCCGGCATGCAGGTCGACGGCATGGACGTGCTCGAAGTCCGCAAGGCTGCCGAAGTGGCTCTGGAATATGTCCGCGCAGGCAACGGTCCGGTTCTCATGGAACTGAACACCTACCGCTATCGCGGCCACTCGATGTCGGACCCTGCGAAGTACCGCAGCCGCGAGGAAGTTCAGGACGTGCGTGAAAAGCGCGATCCGATCGACCACGCGAAGAACGAACTGATCGCCATGGGCGTGGACGAAGCCGCGCTCAAGGACATCGACAAGCGCGTGCGCGCGGCCGTCGCCGAATCGGCTGACTTCGCCGAGAGTTCGCCCGAGCCCGAAGCTGCTGAACTTTATACTGACGTCCTGGTGGAGCGCTACTGATGGCGATCGAACTGAAGATGCCGGCGCTCTCTCCGACGATGGAAGAGGGCAAGCTTGCCCGCTGGCTGGTAAAGGAAGGCGACGAAGTCACCTCGGGTGACATCATCGCCGAAATCGAGACCGACAAGGCGACGATGGAATTCGAAGCCGTCGACGAAGGCACCGTCGGCAAGCTGCTCGTGGCCGAAGGCACCGAGGGCGTGAAGGTCGGCACCGTGATCGCTGTGCTTGCGGGTGAAGGCGAAGATGCATCGACCGTTTCGGCCGCGGCGCCGAAGGCCGAGGCTGCCCCTGCTGCTGGCGCGGCTGCGGCTCGCCCCGAAGCCCCTGCTCCGGTTGCGAAGAAGGACCCCGAAGTTCCCTTCGGCACCAACATGAAGACCTCGACCGTTCGTGAAGCCCTGCGCGACGCGATGGCCGAGGAAATGCGCCGCGACGACCGCGTCTTCGTGATGGGCGAGGAAGTGGCCGAGTACCAGGGCGCCTACAAGGTGACCCAGGGCCTGCTCGAGGAATTCGGTCCGCGCCGCGTGATCGATACCCCGATCACCGAGTACGGCTTTGCCGGTATCGGCACCGGCGCCGCGATGGGCGGTCTGCGCCCGGTCATCGAGTTCATGACGTTCAACTTCGCCATGCAGGCGATTGACCACATCATCAACTCGGCCGCCAAGACCAACTACATGTCGGGCGGCCAGATGCGCTGCCCGGTCGTGTTCCGTGGTCCCAACGGCGCTGCCGCCCGCGTCGGCGCGCAGCACTCGCAGAACTACGGTCCCTGGTACGCCAACGTGCCGGGTCTGGTTGTCATCGCGCCTTACGACGCGTCGGACGCCAAGGGCCTGCTCAAGGCGGCGATCCGCAGCGAGGATCCGGTCGTGTTCCTTGAGAACGAGCTGGTCTATGGCCGTACCTTCGAACTGCCCGAACTCGACGATCACGTCCTGCCGATCGGCAAGGCGCGCATCATGCGCGAAGGCAAGGACGTGACCATCGTGTCCTACTCGATCGGCGTCGGCCTTGCGCTCGAAGCCGCCGAGCAGCTGGCCGGTGAAGGCATCGATGCCGAAGTCATCGATCTTCGCACCCTGCGTCCGCTCGACAAGGAAACCGTGCTGGCCAGCCTCGCCAAGACGAACCGCATGGTCGTTGCGGAGGAAGGCTTCCCGGTCTGCTCGATCGCTTCTGAAATCATCGCGATCTGTATGGAAGACGGCTTCGACGACCTCGATGCCCCGGTTGTCCGCGTCTGCAACGAAGACGTGCCGCTGCCTTATGCGGCCAATCTCGAGAAGCTCGCGCTGATCGACACGCCGCGTATCGTCGAGGCCGTCCGCAAGGTCTGCTATCGCTGATCCTGCCGTCTGGTAGGCGCCTGAAGCGGCGGCGAAGCACTGGCTTCGCCGCCGTTTTGCGTTACGCACTTGCGCGAGGGGCCGCGCCGGTTAGAGAGGCTCGGTGTTCGAGCCATCTGCCCCTTCAAGTCGCCCCGAAGACCTGCTGCTGCCTGCTTTGCCGCAGACCATGCAACTGGCGCTCGCTTATGCGCCCGCGCGCGCGAAGTTGCCGACACTGGCATTGCTGGCGCTCGACCAGCGTCTCGCCGGTTTGCTGCGCCATTCGCGCGAGCCGATGATGGCGCAGATCCGCCTGGCGTGGTGGCGCGAGACGCTGGACCGCGATGCGGCCGAATGGCCTGAGGGCGAACCCTTGCTGGCCGTCTTGCGAAGCTGGAACGGCAAGCACCGTGCTCTTGTCGGCCTGGTCGATGGCTGGGAAGCGCTGACGGGAGAAGCCCCCTTGGCGCCCTCGGCTTTGGAAGAGATGGTGGATGGCCGTGCCGCTGCTTTTGGCGGGCTGGCCGAGGCGCTCGGTCGGGAGGGTGAGGCAGGGGTTGCGCGCGCGCTCGGGCGGCGCTGGGCTCTGGCCGATCTTGCCACCAAACTGAACCATCCAGGCGAAAGCGTGGTGGTGCGCCGTTTGGCTCAGGCCGAGAAGGGCCGGTTGGCGCGTGTTTCGCGGATACTGCGTCCTCTCGCCGTGCTGGAAGGATTGGCCAGCGAGAACATGGCCAATGGTGGGCAGGGCTCCGCTAAAACCGTACTGAAGGCCATGAGGATCGGCCTGCTCGGGCGCTGAATTGCCCGTGATAACAGTTATGTAATTTCCCTGGAATGCCGTGGTGGGCGGATAACCCGCGCGCGACTTCAGGGAGTTTGGCGATGCAGCGCTTCATCCTCGGCGGCGTGACAGTGCTTGTACTGCTGTCGCTGGGCCTGTTCTGGTGGCAGGGCCGGGCGGAAGTGGAGAAGGCCGCTCCGCCGCCGGCGGTGATGCAGGCGCAGCCGCAGCCCACCGAAATACCTAGCGCCGATCTTGAAGACCTCGCCGGCCCCGAATTGCCCGAGGCAACGCCGCTGACGCGCGAACAGCGGCGTTTCTCGCGTTATGACTTCAATCGTGATGGCAGGATCACGCGCGAGGAGATGCTCTCGACGCGCACAGCCGCATTTCGCAAGCTCGACAAGGACGGCAACAATCTGCTGACTTTCGAGGAATGGGCCGTGGCGACGGTCGACAAGTTTGAGCATGCCGACGGCGACCACGACCAGATCCTGACGCCCGAGGAGTTCCGGTCAACGGCTCCGCCACCGGCGAAGCCGAAGCCCAAGTGTTCCTGCAAATAGCTCAGGCGGGCGAAAGGTTAGCCAGCCAGGGGGCGATGTCCTCCTTGGCGCGCTCGGTATAGGCTTCCTTGCGCTGCTTCTTTTTCACCTCGTGAAGCGGCGGAAACAGGCCGAAGTTGACGTTCATCGGCTGATAGCTGTCCGCCTCGGCGTCACCGGTGATGTGCGAGAGCAGGGCGCCGAGTGCGGTCGTGCGTGGGGGCGCCTGCCATTCGCGGCCCGCGAGTTCGGTTGCCGTCATCAGTCCCGCCATCATGCCGACGGCGGCGCTTTCGACGTAGCCCTCGCAGCCGGTGATCTGTCCGGCAAAGCGGACGTGCGGCGCGCTTTTCAGGCGAAGCTGGCGATCCAGCAGTACCGGGGAATTCAGGAAAGTGTTGCGGTGCAAACCGCCGAGGCGCGCGAATTCCGCATTTTCAAGCCCCGGAATGGTGCGGAACAGGCGCACCTGCTCGGCGTGCTTGAGCTTGGTCTGGAAGCCGACCATGTTCCACAGCGTGCCCAGCTTGTTGTCCTGCCGAAGCTGGACAACCGCATAGGCCCAGCGGCCCTTGGGGTGCTCTTCGGTCGCCCAGTGCGGATTGTCGAGTCCGACCGGCTTCATCGGGCCGAATCGCAGGGTCTCGACGCCGCGTTCGGCCATGACCTCGATCGGCATGCAGCCGTCGAAATAGGGCGTGTTGGCTTCCCATTCCTTGAAGGCGGTCTTTTCGCCGTCGAGCAGGGCCTGATGGAAAGCCAGGTACTGGTCCTTGTCCATCGGGCAGTTGATGTAGTCCTTGGTCTCGCCCTTGTCCCAGCGCGAGGCCATCCAGCACACGTCCATGTCGATGGTGTCGCGGTAGACGATGGGGGCGATGGCATCAAAGAACGCCAGGCTGTCCGCGCCGGTCGCCGCGCCGATGCTGTGGGCCAGCGCTTCGGCGGTGAGCGGTCCGGTGGCGACAATGGTGGTGCCGGCTTCGGGCAGAACGTCGATCCGTTCGCGCACGATGTCGAGGTTGGGCAGGGCGGCAAGGCGCGCTTCGACTTCCGCCGAGAAGACGTCGCGGTCGACGGCGAGCGCCGATCCTGCGGGAACCTGCGCCTTGCCCGCCGCCGACATGATCAGCGAATCGCAGCGGCGCATTTCCTCGTGGAGCAAGCCGACGGCGTTCTTTTCGTGATCGTCCGAGCGAAACGAGTTGGAGCAGACCAGCTCGGCCAGGCCATCGCCTTGATGCGCGGGGCTTCTCTCACCCGTGCCGCGCATTTCGGAGAGGCGGACCTTGAAGCCGCGGCGGGCCAGCTGCCAGGCGGCTTCGCTGCCGGCAAGGCCGCCGCCGATGATGTGAACGTCGTATGTCATGGCGCCTGCGCCTAGACCTTTGCGACGGGATGGGAAAGGGTGAGCGCGCCCCGCTTACGCAGGAAAGGTCAGCTTGCTGTCGGCGTCGTAGGCGACCGGGCCGTGCGCGATTACCGCGGAGAGCGGTAGATCGGCGTAGATATGCGGAAACAGCGCGCCGCCGCGCGATACTTCCCATTTCACCGCATCGCCCAGCACCGACAGATCAACGGCGGCGAGAACAAGGCCGTCCTGCCCGGCGAAGTGCTTTTCGAGCGTTTCCTGGGCCTGCGCTGCGGTCGACATGTGGATGTAGCCATCCGCCTTGTCGATCGGTGCGCCGGTGAACACCTTGTCGGCGAGCAGTTGCTGGAACTGCTCGCCGGTCAGGATCTTGTAGGCAACGGTATCGCTCACGCTTCGGATTCCGGCCCTTCGGGTGCTTCGGTTGCCGGGGTGTCGATGGCTTCGCCTTCGGCCACGTCTTCCGCTTCGGCTTCATCGAGGCGCACGGCGCTCACCACGTGTTCGCCGCCAGAGACATTGAACAGGCGTACGCCCGCCGAACCGCGGCCGATCACGCGCAGCGAATCGAGCGGCAGGCGGATCAGCTTGGCCTGATCGGTCACCAGCATGAGCTGGTCCGCACGCGTGGCTGGGAAGCTTGCGACGACAGGGCCGTTACGGGCGATGTTGTCGATGTTGGTGATGCCCTGGCCGCCACGACCGGTGCGGCGATACTCGTAGGCCGAGGACAGCTTGCCATAGCCGTTGGCGCAGACCGTGAGGATGAACTGCTCCATCTCGGCCAGGTAGGTGTAACGGTCGGCTTCGAGCGAGGGTTCGCCTTCCTTTTCGCCCTTCCACGGGGCAAAGCGCAGGTAGGCCTCGCGCTCGTCCTGGTCCTTCACGCCGACGCGGTGGAGGATCGAGAGCGAGATGACCTCGTCGTCGTCCTTCAGCGTCATTGCCTTGACCCCGGTCGAGGTGCGGCTTGCAAATTCGCGTACAAGATCGCCGGCAAAGCGGATTGCCTTGCCCTGGCGGCTTGCCAGCAGCACGTCGTCCTGATGGCTGAGCAGCGCGACGCCGATCAGGCGATCGTCGCTGTCCTCGTCGAACTTCATCGCGAACTTGCCGTTCGACGGGATGTTCGCGAAGGCGTCCATCGCGTTGCGGCGCACGTTGCCCTTGGCCGTCGCGAAGACGACCGAGAGCTTGCTCCATTCCTTCTCGTCCTCGGGGAGGGCGAGTACGGTCTGGATCGTCTCGTCCTTGTCCAGCGCGGGAAGGAGGTTGACGATCGGACGACCGCGCGTGGTCGGGCCGCCTTCGGGCAGCTTGTAGACCTTGAGGCGGTAGACCTTGCCGGCGGTCGAGAAGAACAGCACGGGGTTGTGGGTCGAGGTGACAAACATGGTCGTCACCACGTCCTCGTCCTTCGTCGCCATGCCGGCGCGGCCCTTGCCGCCACGGTTCTGGGCTCGGAAGGTCGAGAGCGGCGTGCGCTTGATGTAGCCGTCCATGGTCACCGTAACGACCATGTCCTCGCGCTCGATCAGGTCCTCGTCCTCGATGCCTTCGGCGGCGCCAGTCATCTCGGAAACGCGCGGGGTGGCATAGAGGTCACGGACGGCCACCAGTTCGCCGCGCATGACGCCGTAAAGCTTCACGCGGTCGGAGAGGATCGAGAGATATTCCTCGATCGCGGCGGCGAGTTCCTTGAGTTCGTCGCCGATCTCGTCCCGGCCGAGTGCCGTCAGGCGGTGCAGGCGCAAGTCGAGGATCGCCTTCACCTGGATCTCGGACAGGCGATAGACGCCGCCGGTTTCCTCGGCATTGGGCTCGATGGCTTCGACCAGGCGGATATAGGGCGCGATATCGCCGATCGGCCACTCGCGCGCCAGCAGGCGGGCGCGGGCTTCCGCCGGGTTCGGCGCGCCGCGGATGATCTTCACCACTTCGTCGAGGTTCGAAACCGCGACGACCAGACCGAGCAAGATGTGCGCCCGGTCGCGCGCCTTGTTCAGTTCGAACTTGGTGCGGCGGGTGATGACTTCTTCGCGGAACTGGATGAACGAGGCGAGGATATCGCGCAGGTTGAAGACTTCGGGGCGGCCGTTCTTGATGGCCAGCATGTTGGCTGCGAAGTTCGACTGTGCCGGAGTGTTGCGCCAGACCTGGTTGAGCACGACTTCCGGCGTTGCATCGCGCTTGAGGTCGATGACCACGCGCATGCCTTCGCGGTTCGATTCGTCGCGGATGTCCGCGATGCCTTCGATGCGCTTGTCCTTGGCGGCTTCGGCGATCTTCTCGACCAGACCGGCCTTGCCGACCTGGTAGGGGATCGAGGTGAGCACGATCGAGCGGCGGTCGCCGCGGCCTTCCTCGATCTCGTGGCGGCAGCGCATGATGATCGAGCCGCGCCCGGTCAGGTATGCGTTGCGGGCGCCGCCCTGGCCGAGGATCAGCGGAGCGGTCGGGAAGTCCGGCCCCGGAATGATCTGGATCAGTTCCTCGATGGTGACCGCCGGATTGTCGATCATGGCAAGGCAGCCGTCGATCACTTCGCCGAGGTTGTGCGGCGGAATGTTCGTGGCCATGCCGACGGCGATGCCGCCGGCGCCATTTACGAGCAGGTTCGGGAAGCGCGCCGGCAGTACGGTCGGCTCGCTTTCGGAACCGTCGTAGTTGTCGGCGAAGTCGACCGTGGCCTTCTCGATGTCGGCCAGAAGCTCGTTCGACACCTTGTCGAGGCGCGCTTCGGTGTAACGCATGGCGGCCGGCGGATCGGGGTCCATCGAGCCGAAGTTGCCCTGACCGTCGATCAGCGGCAGTCGCATCGACCAGGGCTGCGTCATGCGGGCAAGCGCGTCGTAGATCGCGCTGTCGCCATGCGGGTGATATTTACCCATGACGTCACCGACGATGCGGCTCGACTTGCGGTACGGTCGGCCCGCAACGTAGCCCGCTTCGTGGCAGCTATAGAGAATGCGGCGATGGACGGGCTTGAGGCCGTCGCGCACGTCGGGAAGCGCGCGGCTCACGATCACGCTCATCGCGTAATCGAGATAGCTCGTCTTCATCTCATCGACGATGTCGATGCGTGTGTATTCGCCTTCGGGGCCGGTGTGTCCGGAACCGTTCTGCTCGGGAATGTCGGTGTCGTCGCTCACGCGCTGGATCGTTCGTTGCTGCGGGACAAGGGTTGATATTCGGCCCTAGGGCATGCGGCGGATGAAAGCCACCGGAACGCGTGCGGGGACCGGGGTGGGCATTGCTTTTTCCACACTTATGGCAAGGCGTTGCCAAAGGGCTGCGGCGAAGCCCTGCGAACTTGCGACGAATTGCATTCAATCAGCGTTCAGTGGGGCGCGTCTAATCGGGCGGCAAGGTTGCCAAGCGGCGATTTCGCCGTCAAACCGGCCCGGCGAATTTATAGTGCCGTGGTTCGCGGCGCGACCGTACATGTCTTTTTGAGGAGTTGGCCTTGATGGCTCGCAAGTTCCTGATTTCCCGTGTTGCCCTTGCCGTGGCCCTGGGCGGCGGCATGGCCGTGGCGATGGCGCCGGTTGCTTCGGCAAAGGAAGCCAAGAAATCCGAAAGCAAGTACTCGGAAGGCTTCATCAAGGCTGCCGGTCCGATCGAAAAGGCGATCAACGCCGCGACCGCCGCGATTCCGCAGGGCGCAGGCGCTGATGCCTTCCCGGCGGCGAAGGCCAGCATCGACACCGCGCTTGGCGGCGACGGCAAGGCGGCCATCGAGGCGGCCCTGCCTTCGGCCACCACGCCTGACGACAAGATGGCGATGGGCCAGTTCGCCCGCACTTATGGCGTGCTTTCGCAGGACCTCGCATTCAAGCAGAAGGGTGTCCTGCTGATGATCGAGAGCGGCAAGGTTCCCGCCGCCTCGCTTCCCGCGACCTATTTCGATGCCGGCGTCAACGCCTTCAACCTGAAGGACTATGCGACCGCTGCGACATACGTGAAGCAGGCAAAGGATGCTGGTTATCAGGATCCCCAGAACCAGCTCGACCTGATCCTGTCGGAATCCTACAAGCGCGGCGGAAACCCGCAGGCGGCCATGGACATGGCCAAGGCCGAAGTCGACGGCGCCAAGGCCAAGGGCGTGGCGCCGAGCGAAACGTCGATCCGCAACGTGCTTCAGGCGGCTTATACCGCCAAGCAGCTCGACGCCTCGGCAGACTACGCGGCGATGCTTGCGCAGTACTATCCGCGCAACGACACCTGGAACATCTCGGCTTCGATCGTGCGCCAGCTGGGGTCGTTCGAGAAGTCGGACAACCTCGACCTCATGCGCCTGATGTTCATCACCGGCGGCATGAAGGACAAGCGCGACTACTATGAGTACCTGGAAAACGCCGATCCGCGCGCCTATCCGGGTGAAGCACTCAAGGTCATGGATCAGGGCCTCGCGAAGGGCCAGCTGACCCAGGCAGAAGTCGGCGCCGATCGCGCCAATGCCGCCTCGCGCGTCGCTGGCGACAAGGCCTCGCTCGCCGCGACCGAACGCGATGCCCAGAAGCCCGGCGCGACCGCAGCCCAGATCATGGGCGCGGCCGACGTGCTGCTGAGCTATGAACAGTATGCCAAGGTCGAGGCGCTGCTCCAGTCCGCACTGACCAAGCCGGGTGTCGATGCCAACAAGGCTAACCTGCGCCTCGGCATGGCCCAGGCCATGCAGGGCAAGGTTGCCGAAGCGCAGGCCACGCTCGCCAAGGTGACCGACAAGCGCTCGTCGATTGCCAAGCTGTGGTCGGCCTATGCCGCCACCAAGGGCAAGCCGGCCGCCTGATCGGCAATACAAGCCCAAAACAAAGGGCGGCGGGATTACCCGCCGCCCTTTTTATTTGTGGGCTGTCGGTAGCGAGCGATCAGGCTACCGGTGCAAACTCGCCGGTTTCCTGATCCATCAGGTGCAGCACGCCATCGGAAATGGCGAAGAAGGTGCCGCGCAGGGTCAGTTCACCGTTCTTCACCTTGTGGCGCACGCAGGGGAACGACATCAGGTTCTCGATGCTGACGCGCACCGCAGCCTGTTCCATTTCCCGCTCGGCGGGACGGCCGGTGGTGCCGAATTCGGCTGCGACCGGGGCGCGGGCCTCGTCGAGCATCGAGATCCAGTCGGCAATGAAGCCGCCTTCACCCGGCTCGGTGCCGTGAAGTTCCTGCGTCAGCGCCGCCTTGCAGCCACCGCACATGCCGTGGCCCATGACCACGATTTCCTTCACCTTGAGGACCTGTACCGCAAATTCCAGTGCGGCGGACACGCCGTGGTGGCCGGGCGAGGTCTCGAAGGGCGGGACAAGGGCGGCGACATTGCGGACCACGAAGATCTCGCCGGGGTCGACGTCGAAGATCTGCGAAGGATCGACGCGGCTGTCGGAGCAGGCGACGATCATCACTTCGGGTTGCTGGCCTTCGCTGAGACGGGCCCAGCGTTCGCGATGCGGGGTCCAGCCCGAGTCGCGGAAACGGCGGTAGCCGGCGATCAAACCATCGAGCACGCGATTGTCGCCTGCGCTGGTTCCGGTGGAAGAATCGGTCATGGGGGCCTCCGTTGAAACGCACGCAACCCATAGACCGGATATTCGCACTGGCAAGCGGCGGCGCTTGCGACTATCTGGGCCCCATGAACGACCTCTCTTCCGTGCCGAGCCCCGAGCAGAAGCCCGAACGTCAGCGCAAGCCCGACTGGATCCGCGTGAAGGCGCCGACCAGCAAGGGTTATGGCGAAACGCGCCAGCTCATGCGGGACCTGAAGCTCAATACGGTCTGCGAAGAGGCGGCTTGCCCGAATATCGGCGAGTGCTGGACCAAGAAGCACGCCACGGTGATGATCCTGGGCGATACCTGCACGCGCGCCTGTGCGTTCTGCAACGTGAAGACCGGCATGCCGGGGCGCGTCGATCCGCTCGAACCTGAACATGTCGCCGAACTGGCGCTGAAGACCGGTCTTGAACATATCGTCATCACCTCGGTCGATCGCGACGATCTTCCCGATGGCGGTGCCAACCAGTTCGTCAAGGTGATCCAGGCGCTGCGCGCAGCAACGCCCAATACCACCATCGAGATCCTGACGCCCGACTTCCGCGGCAAGATGCGCCGCGCGGTCGAGGCCATCGTCGAGGCCGGGCCCGACGTCTACAATCACAACCTCGAGACGGTTCCCCGCCTTTACCCGACCATTCGTCCCGGTGCACGTTACTACGCATCGCTGCGCCTGCTCGAAGAGGTGAAGGCCCACAATCCGCTGATCTTCACCAAGTCCGGCGTGATGCTGGGGCTGGGCGAAGAGCGTCTCGAAGTCCATCAGGTGATGGACGACATGCGCTGCGCCGACATCGATTTCCTGACCATGGGCCAGTACCTGCGGCCGACGCCCAAGCACGCCGAGGTCAAGGAGTTCGTCACCCCCAAGGCATTCGATGCCTATGGCGCGATTGCCCGTGCCAAGGGTTTCCTGCAGGTCGCCTCCTCGCCGCTGACGCGTTCGAGCTACCATGCCGGCAAGGACTTTGCGGAAATGCGTGCGGCGCGTGAAGCCAAGCTCGCAAAGGCCGCTCCGAAGGCCTGACGCGCATGCCCGGTATTCATGAGACGCAGCGGCTGCCTTACAGCGCTGAACAGATGTTTGATCTTGTCGCGGACGTAGGCCGCTACCAGGAATTCCTGCCCTGGGTGGTCGCCACCCGGGTCAAGTCGGACGACGGCAGCGAGATGATCGCGGATATGCTGGTCGGCTTCAAGGCGCTGCGCGAAAAGTTCACCTCGCGCGTCGAGAAGGTCCGTCCGCGCGAGATCAAGGTGCATTATGTCGACGGGCCGATGAAGGATCTCGACAACCACTGGATCTTCCATCCGGTGGATGCGCATAGCTGCGATATCGAGTTCGACGTACGTTTCAGCTTCCGCAACGTGCTGTTCGAGAAGCTGGCCGGCCAGTATTTTGACAAGGCCTTCCGCAAGATGGTCGCCGCTTTCGAAACCCGGGCGCACGAACTCTATGGCGAGCCTCAGGAAAGCTGAGTTTTCATGAGTTTGGAGCGGCCTGCTACGAGGGCCGCTACATCCAGTCCTTCTGGCCGTCCTTCAGGCGTTTTCGGGCAGCAGCAGTTCCAGTGCGATCAGCGCGGCCTGATGGCGGATTTCCGTCCGGCCCGTGCCGTCCAGCAGCTTCTGTTCGGCATCTTCCTCTTCCGCGCCGCGCAAGGCGCGTGCGAAGACCACGGTTCCCACCGGCTTGAACTCGCTGCCGCCGTCAGGACCGGCAATGCCGCTGATTGCCACGGCCACATCCGCCCGGCTGTTCGCAATGGCGCCTTGCGCCATGGCCCATGCCGTGGCCGGTGATACTGCGCCCAGCGTATCGATGATGTCCGGTGAGACACCCAGCAGTTCCTGCTTGGCCTCGTTCGAATACGTCACGAAGCCGCGATCCAGTACCGCCGAAGAGCCCGGAACTTCGGTCAATGCCGCGCAGACGAGGCCACCCGTGCAGCTTTCCGCGACCGCCACCTTGCGGCCGGCAGCCTTGTTCTCGGTAATGACGCGCTCCGCCAGGGCGTAGAGATCCTGCGGGAAAAGGAGGGTGTCGGGCATGTCAGTCCTTGCAGAGGGTCAGGCCGGCGATCTTCGTCTTGTCGGCCACATCGGCGGGCGCGACGTCCTTGGCCTTCGCGGTCATCTCGACGATCAGCGCGATAAGTCCGGCGGTGTTTTCGGGCGGTAGTGGGGCGAGCAGGTCGACCGCAAGATCGATCCGGTCGCACGATTTGAGCGGGAGGTGCTGCGAGACCAGTCCCTCGACCGTGATGTCGACCAGCGGGCGCAGCGATTCGTCGGGCAAATTGCGCGCGAACTTGGCAACATCGCTGCTTTGCCCTTGGGAAAGCTTCAGGAAAGCGGCCTTGGCTTCGGGCCAGGAACGTCCTTTCTGAGACGCATAGCGCGCTGCCAGTTCGCTGCCGTGCGTCCTTAGATAGGAGTCGGCAGGCAGAACCTGCTCGCAGCGCTTGGCGGTGCCGGAAATGACCTGGGGCAGGGCATAGGTAAACATGGCCTGCGCTTCGGGCCGTGTCAGGCATGCCGTTTCTGCCTGCGCGATGCTTGGGGCGATTCCCAGCAGCATGGCGGCGAGGGTGAGTGTCTTGCGGTGAACGGTCATCGACTATTCCCTAGAGGCGGATCAGGCTTACGGCGGCTTGCGCCGCGATGCCTTCGGACCTGCCGGTGAAACCCAGTTTCTCGGTCGTGGTTGCCTTGACGCTGACGACGGTGGGATCGGCGCCGAGAATTTCGGCAAGCCGGGCGCGCATGGCTTCGCGGTGCGGGCCGATCTTGGGGGCTTCGCAGATGATCGTGACGTCGGCATTGGCAAGCATGTAGCCCGCCTTGGTCACCAGTGATCCGGCGTGCGCGAGGAAGCGATCGGAGGCGGCGCCCTTCCATTGCGGATCGCTCGGCGGGAAGTGCTGGCCGATGTCGCCCGCGCCGATCGCGCCCAGCAGGGCATCGACCAGTGCGTGGATGGCCACGTCGGCGTCGCTGTGGCCGGCAAGGCCGTGGCTGTGCTCGATCTTTACCCCGCAGAGCCAGAGGTCCTCGCCTGCTTCAAGGCGGTGGACGTCATAGCCGGTACCGACGCGGATCGGCGGGGCGGAGGGCGCGAAGTCGGTCGCGAACGTCAGTTTGTGCAAGGCTTCGTCTCCTTCGACGAGCGCGATTTGAAGGCCGTCAGCCTGTGCGACCTGGGCATCGTCGCCGGCATGGGAAGGGCCTTCCCAGTTGCGATGGGCGGCGAGGATTTCGGCGAATCGGAATGCCTGCGGGGTCTGGACGCGGCGCAGGTCCTCGCGGCGGGCAGGAGCGCCCATCGTCTCGCCCTCTGCGCCCATCTCCGCATGCGCAAGGCTGTCGACCACCGGCAGCACCGGGATTGCGCCTGGGTGGCGGTCCAGTGCCGCCGTCAATCGCTCGATCACGGCGGCCGGCAGGACCGGGCGGGCCGCGTCGTGGATCAGCACGAGGTCTGGCGCAGACCCGGCCAGCACCTCAAGTCCGATCCGAACCGATTCCTGACGAGTTGCGCCGCCTGTCGTCAGCTGGATGTCCTTGATCCCCGAAACAATCTCGCGAACCAGCGGATCGGCGCCTTCCGGGATGACCACGAGGATAGGCGCCACGCCGGCGTTCGCCAGGGCCTCCACCGAGTGTCGCAGCACGGGTTTGCCGCGCCAGAGCGCAAATTGCTTGGGAAGAGGCTGGCCGGCACGAAGTCCCTGGCCGGCTGCAACGACGATGGCTGCGGCCTTCTGCCCGGCTATGCTTCGCGCCTGCGAAATTGTCTGGTCCTGCGACATCGTGCCTGCCGGTAATCGCTTGCCGTCCCGAGGGCAATCCACTATGCGCTGCCTGTTTTTTAGGCATGTCACGTTTTTTAGGCACGTGGCGTCATTCAGGCAATTGTCGGGCTCGCATCATGAACGAACTTCCCACTCCTCCGGCCATGAAGCCGATCGAAGTCGGTCCCGTGCGGATCGAGTGTCCGGTCGTGCTGGCGCCAATGACCGGGGTTTCGGACCTGCCGTTCCGCCGTATGGTGCGCAGCTTCGGCTCGGGCCTCAACGTCACCGAGATGATCGCCAGCCCGGCGGCCATCCGGGAGACTCGCGTGTCGCTCCAGAAGGCGATGTGGGATCCGGTGGAAGACCCGGTGTCGATGCAGCTTGTCGGTTGCGATCCCGAGCAGATGGGCGAGGCCGCCAAGCTGGTCGAGGATCGCGGCGCTGCCATCATCGACATCAACATGGGATGCCCGGTCCGCAAGGTCGTCAACGGCGATGCCGGTTCGGCACTGATGCGCGATGTGCCCCTGGCGACTCGCCTGATCGAGGCGACGGTGAAGGCCGTGAAGGTCCCGGTCACCGTCAAGATGCGCATGGGCTGGTGTCATGACAGCCTCAACGCTCCGGAACTCGCGCGCATTGCCGAGGATTTGGGCGCGAAGATGATCACCGTTCACGGTCGTACCCGCAACCAGATGTACAAGGGCTCGGCCGACTGGGCATTTGTGCGCGGGGTCAAGGACGCGGTTTCCATCCCGGTGATCGTCAATGGCGATATCTGCGGGATCGAAGATGCGGCCAAGGCGCTGGAACAGTCGGGCGCGGATGGCCTGATGGTCGGGCGCGGTGCCTACGGCAAGCCCTGGGCGCTGGCGCAGATCATGCAGTGGTGGCGCGGAAACGGCTTCGGGGCTGAGCCCGGTTTCGGCGCCCAGTACGAGATCATTCGTGAGCATTACGAAGAGATGCTCAGCCATTACGGGCGCGAGACCGGCGTCAAGATGGCGCGCAAGCATCTGGGCTGGTACGTGCGCGGCATTCGCGGGTCGGCAGAGTTCAGAAATCACGTGAACTTCATCGACGATCCCGATCGTGTGCTTGCCGAACTTGCCGAGTTCTACGCTCCCTATCGCGATGAACCCGGCGAGGCGAACACCCTTCAGCGTCAGGCTGCATGAACGCCCCTTCGGTCAATGCTCGGCCGGACATCGGGCGGTTGATGGCGAGCCTGCCGGTGGCCGTTGTGGTGCTGGAGCCGGGGCTCAGGATCGCTTCGCTCAATCCGGCGGCGGAACAGTTCTTCGGGCAATCTGCCCGCCGGCTTGTCGGCAATCGCCTGCGCGACGTCATGACGGTGCCCGACGCGCGCCTGCTGGAGCGTCTGGACGATTACGAAACTCCGGTTTCCGCGCGTGAGGTGACGGTCTCAATCCGCGGGCGCGGGGTTCTGCGCATCGATGTCAACGTCGCGCCGGTGGCCGACACGCCGGGCTGGCAGGTCCTGACGATCCACGACAACAGCGCCACCGATGCGCTGGGAGACGATTCCGGCAGCGCCGACAATGCCGTGCTGCGCGGCCCGGAGATCATGGCGCACGAGATCAAGAACCCATTGGCGGGCATTCGCGGGGCAGCGCAATTGCTGGGGCGCCATGCCAGCGAGCGCGATCTTCCGCTGACCGAACTCATCACTTCCGAAGTGGACCGGATCGCCAACCTGATCGAACGCATGCAGAAGCTGTCCCGGCGCACGACGCCGCCGGTCGAGCCGTGCAATCTCCACGAGGCCGCTCGCCGCGCCATCGACGTTCTTTCGGCGGCGCATGAAGGTTCGGTGGTAAAGGTCAGAATTAAGGAAGAATTTGATCCTTCCTTACCAGCCGTACTCGGTAGTCCCGATGCCCTGGTGCAGGTGATCATCAACCTTGTCGCCAATGCCCGTGAAGCCTGTCAGGGGGAAGCCGCGCCGCGCGTGGCCATTCGCACGCGCTTTGCCAGCGGCCTCCAACTTCACACCACCGATTCGGGCGAGCCGGTGCGGCTCCCCGTCGAACTGCGCGTCACCGACAACGGTCCCGGCGTCGATGCGGCAATGCGCGAACATATTTTCGAGCCCTTCGTCACCACCAAGAAGGCGGGGCAGGGGCTCGGCCTGCCGCTGGTGCGCAAGCTCGTTCGCGACATGAACGGGCGCATCACCCACGAACGCGACGATGAAGCAGGCCTGACGCACTTTCGCGTTCACCTGCCGCTTGCGCGTGAAACCCGCGGCAGGGCGAGCAGGAGAAAGGTCGCGCCATGAGTGTTTTGCTGGTCGAGGACGACGTCTCGATCGCCATCGTCATCACCGCCGCGCTGGAGGCCGAGGGTTTTGCGGTGACGCATTGCCAGACAATCGCCGAGCGTGACCGTCTATTGGGTGAGCGTGGTTTTGACGCCCTGGTCACCGACGTCATGCTGCCGGATGGCGACGGGATCGAGACGATCGATCGTGCGCGGGCGCTGCACCCCTTGATGCCGATCATCATTCTTTCGGCGCAGAACACGCTCGATACCGCAGTGCGGGCGAGCGATACCGGCGCCTTCGAGTATTTCCCGAAGCCCTTCGACATCGACGAACTCGCGCGCACCGTGCGCCAGGCGGCCGGGGCGGGCAAGGAGCTGCTGCCGGACGGGGATGAACCGCTGGGCGACGGCCTGCCGCTGGTGGGTCGCAGTGTCGCCATGCAATCGGTTTTCCGTATGATAACGCGGGTCCTGCGCAATGACCTGACCGTGCTGATCCTGGGAGAATCGGGAACCGGCAAGGAACTGGTGGCCGAAGCCGTGCACAATCTCGGTCATCGCCGGGCCGGACCGTTCATCGCGGTCAACACCGCGGCGATCCCGGCCGACCTGATCGAGAGCGAGTTGTTCGGCCACGAGAAAGGGGCCTTCACCGGCGCTGTCGCGCGCCATGTCGGCAAGTTCGAGCAGGCTTCCGGGGGCACGCTGTTCCTGGACGAGATCGGTGACATGCCGATGCAGGCGCAGACCCGCCTCCTCCGCGCCCTCCAGTCCGGCACTGTCAGGCGTGTTGGCGGACGCGAGGAGGTTCGCCTCGACGTGCGCATCATCGCAGCGACCAACAAGGACCTCGAACCGGAGATCGCTGCGGGGCGCTTCCGTGAGGATCTCTATTACCGCCTCAACGTCGTGCCGATCCATATGCCGCCCCTGCGCGAACGGCGCGACGACATCGAGGTTCTTGCCCGCCATTTCCTGCAACTGGCCGCAGGTGAAGGGCTTCCGCGCCGCCAGTTGAGCGTTGAGGCGGGGCAATTGCTGGCCCGGCAGCCGTGGCGCGGCAATGTGCGCGAACTCAAGAACGTGATCTATCGCCTCGCCTTGCTTGCGCGGGAGGATATGATCGATGCCGAAAGCGTACAGGCCCTATTGAGCCCGGATACCGCCCCCGCTGCGGCCGGGGACGACCTTTCGGGCGGCGGAGAGGGGGCAGTGATCGGGCAGGGGGGCATTGCCGATGCGGTCAGTCGCTGGCTTGCAGCCGAACGGCCTGCCAGCGGCACGATCTACGAAGCGGCGGTGGCTGCCTTCGAGCGGCCCTTGTTCAGCGAAGTGCTGCGCGAGACCGGTGGGAACCAGCTGCGGGCCGCCCAGGCATTGGGTATCAATCGCAACACCTTGCGCAAGCGATTGAGCGAACTTGCGCTCGATCCCGAGGAATTCACCCGTCGTTCATGAGCCGCGCTTGATGCATTTGCACTTGCAAACCGGCAACACTGGCGTTGTAACTCGGCCACGATGAACGAACAATGGGTCCGCAAGCGCGCTTGGCCGCGTTGGTGGCGGCGTGTCCAGATCGGGGCGCGCCGGGCGAATTTCTTTGCGGTCATGGAAGTCGCCTCCATTCTCGCCTTCCTGGCGATGACGGCGGCAACCTGGATGGCGCTCAATACCGGGGCGGACAAGCGAACGCTGCTCCCCTCGAACCTGACGGCCACGCTGCTTGTCGGGACGCTGGTGCCGGCCATGGCGATCCTCGTGCTGTTCGGGCGCCGGATGGCCCTGCGCCGCGCGGCCGAACATATCGGCGGCACCGGGCAGATGCATGTGCGCATGGTGTTCATCTTCTCGTTGATCGCCGCGGTGCCGACCCTGCTTGTGGTGGTCTTTGCGTCCTGGCTGTTCCAGTCTGGCGTGGAGTTCTGGTTCTCTGATTCCTCGCGCGGCCTGCTGGAAAACGCCAACAAGCTGGCGCGTGGCTATTACGAGCAGACCCAGCGCGACGTCGGTTACGAATCTGTGGCCATGGCGCAGGACACCCGGGACTGGCTGGGTGAATATCCGGTGGGTAGCCGCGAATTCCAGGCGTTTTTCGGCGACCAGGTCTATCGCCGCAACCTTTCGGTCGCCGCCCTGGTCCAGGTGACGCCCGACGGTGAGCAGCGCACGCCGATCATCGTCGATCCGGACCGGAAATCGGATTCCAAGCGGATCGCACCGGATGTTCAGCAAAGGCTTCAAAAGGAGCCTTACGTCGTCACTTCGGACGCCAACCGGATCGTGGCGGTCGTCCCGATCGAGCGGGATGCCGGCATTTATCTCTACGCGGCGCGCAGCAACGACTTGCTTGCCCTGAGCCAGGGACAACGCGCCGAAAACGCCGAGAATATCGTCCAGGCCTACGAAGTGCTGACAAGCCGCGCACGGGTTTTCCAGCTGCGCTTCAACATCGCGCTGTTCATCGCTTCGCTCGCACTCGTGGGGCTGGCTGTCTGGTTCGCGCTGCGATTTGCGGACAGGCAGGTCAAGCCGCTCTACGAACTTGTCGACGCGGCACGTACGGTCGGCAGCGGCAATTTCGCACTCCGTCTGGAGGGAAGGGTGGGCACCGACGAGATCGGGCTGCTCAACCGTGCCTTCAACCGGATGACCGCGCAGATCGAGAAGCAGACCCAGGCTTTACTGGGGGCCAACCGGCAACTGCACGAACGCCGTATCTTCATCGAGGCGGTGCTGGAATCGGTCACCTCGGGTATCATCTCGCTCGACAAGGAGGGCTACATCCTCCTGATGAACAGCACCGCGCTCAAGCTGCTCACCACGCTGGAGCAGGTGCCGGAAGGCACTCCGCTGGCCGATGTGGCCGCGCAGTTCGCCGCTCTGGTCGAGCAGGGAAGCAGCGGCGGGCTTGTTCAGTATCATCGGCACGGCGACCTGCTCACGTTCGCGGTCAAGGTCACGCGCGATGCGACCGGCTATGTCATCACCTTCGAGGACATCACCCGCCAGTTGCTCGACCAGCGCACCGCGGCCTGGTCTGATGTCGCGCAGCGCATCGCCCACGAGATCAAGAACCCACTGACTCCGATCCAGCTCGCAACCGAACGCCTCAGCCGGCGCTATCGCAAGCAGATCGTCGACAATCCGGAACTGTTCGAGGATCTAACCCGCACGATCATCCGCCAGGTCGGAGACCTGCGCAAGATGGTCGACGAGTTCTCGTCCTTCGCCCGTCTGCCCAAGCCGGTCTTCCGGCCTGAGGACCCGGTCGCACTGACCCGGCAGGCCTTGTTCCTGCAGGAAGTCGCCCGTCCGGACATCGCCTTCAGCTTTGCCAGCGACGGGGCCATCGGTTCGATCGACTGCGACCGTCACCAGTTCGGCCAGGCCATGACCAACGTGCTGAAGAACGCGGTCGAGGCGGTCGAGGCCAAGGCCAAGGATGCCGGTGACGACTATCACGGTGCCATCGCGGTCTCTGTCGACGCGCTGAGCGACGCCATCCTCGTGCGGATCGCCGACAACGGCATCGGCCTGTCGCAGGACCGCGAACGCATCATCGAGCCTTACGTGACCACGCGCGAGAAGGGGACCGGCCTCGGTCTCGCCATCGTCAACAAGATCATCGAAGAGCATGGCGGCGAAATGCAGTTCCTGCCGACGCTCGGCGGCGGGACCACGGTGACCATGCGGTTCGCCGTCGATCCCACCGCGCAGGCCCGCAAGGCGGAGGCCGCTGAATGACAGGGCGTCCTCCAACAAGGTCTCCAGCGATCCTTCGATCGCTCTCCATATTCCTCCAGATGAAGACAATGCCATGGCCCTCGAAATTCTGATTGTCGATGACGAGCGCGACATCCGCGAACTGGTCGCGGGTGTGTTGAGCGACGAAGGCTATGAATGCCGCACAGCAGGGGACAGCGGCGCTGCGTTGGCCGCGGTCGATGCGCGCCGTCCTTCGCTGGTCCTGCTGGACGTGTGGCTTCACGGGAGCCCGATGGACGGGCTCGAGGTGCTCGACGCGATCAAGGCGCGTGAGCCGGGGCTGCCGGTGATCATCTTCTCCGGCCACGGCAATATCGATACTGCAGTTGCGGCCATCAGTCGCGGCGCCGTGGACTTTATCGAAAAGCCGTTCGAGGCCGAAAAGCTCCTGCACCTCGTCGAGCGCGCAACCGAAACGGAGCGGCTGCGCCGCGAAAATGCACAGTTGCGCTCGGATTTCACCAGTGGCGAGGAGTTCACCGGATCCAGCGGCGTCATCAACCAGGTTCGCGCGACGCTGAAGCGAGTCGCCAATACCGGCAGCCGCCTGTTGATCACGGGGCCCGCAGGATCGGGCAAAGAAGTGGCCGCGCGGTTGCTCCATGCCTGGAGTGCGCGCGCAAGCAGCGCTTTTGTCAGCGTCAATTCGGCGCGTATCACGCCTGAACGCTTCGAGCAGGAACTGTTCGGCGAAGAAAGCGAAGGGGCACTCGTGCGTCCGGGCCTGCTGGAGATGGCCGACGGCGGGACACTCTATTTCGACGAAGTGGCCGACATGCCGCTATCGACGCAGGCCCGCATCCTGCGGGTGTTGACCGATCAGGCGTTTGTCCGTGTCGGCGGCACCCGCCAGATCCGCGTGGATGTGCGCGTGGTATCCTCCACATCGCGCGATCTCGAAAAGGAGATCGCCGAACGGCGCTTCCGCGAGGATCTTTTCTATCGCCTCAACGTGGTGCCAGTCACCATTCCCGCTCTGCGCGAGAGGCGCGATGACATTCCATCGCTGATCGATCATTTCTTCGCACGCTACGCGAACGAACAGGGGATTGCCCCGCCGCAGGTCAGCGCCGAGGCAATGACCGCGCTGCAGGCTTATGAATGGCCAGGCAATGTCCGCCAGCTTCGCAACGTGGTCGAACGGACCGTCATCATGGCACCGCGCGAAAAGCTGGCCCGGATCGAGGTAGACATGCTGCCGCCCGAGATCTTCGCCAATCGCACCGGCGGCGAGGCCGGAATCTCGGTGATGATGAGCGCACCGCTGCGTGAGGCGCGGGAAACCTTCGAGCGAGAATATCTGCGGCTTCAGATTCGCCGTTTCTCGGGCAATATCTCGAAGACGGCATCGTTCATCGGCATGGAGCGTTCGGCCCTGCATCGCAAACTCAAGCTGCTCGGCATGGCCGAGCGGCGCGAGGGCGAGCCTGACGACGAGGAAATCTGAGGCCTCCAAAATGGCGGAAACCTCAGGGATTCGGAGCGTCTCTCAGCATCTGTCATCGTCTTGCTACATTTTTCGCGTTTACTGCATTGCAGCAAGGCGATAGATTTTGATTCGAGAACGGTCATTGTCATCAGGGCAGGGCCAGATCGCGGACCGCATAAGCGGCCGCCAAAAAAAGGAGCATGAACATGGCTGGCCGTACGCTGACCGCGCGTCCTCGTCCCACCCCCCCGCCTGCGGAAGAAAACCCCGCGTCACCTCCGGTTGCCGCCGGCACTTCGGCGAGCAAGGGGCAGAACCTCCAGGACCAGTTCCTGAACCTCCTCCGCAAGAACAAGACACCGGTCACGATGTTCCTCGTGAAGGGCGTCAAGCTCCAGGGCATCGTGACCTGGTTCGACAATTTCTCGATCCTCCTGCGTCGTGACGGTCAGTCGCAGCTTGTCTACAAGCATGCGATCTCGACGATCATGCCCTCGACGCCGATCGATGCGCGTCAGTTTTCCAACGGCGCTGAAAGCACCAAGAAGACCCGTGTTCTTCAGGATGTCTTCCTGTCCAGCATCCGTAACGCCGGTGTGCAGGTCACGATGTTCCTGATCAATGGCGTCATGCTTCAGGGCCGTGTTGCCGCTTACGACCTGTTCTGCATGCTGCTGGAACGCGAAGGCTACGTTCAGCTGGCTTACAAGCATGCGGTTTCGACGATTCAGCCCGTGACTCCGGTCGACCTTCAGGCGCATGAAGAAATCGACGAAGACTGACGAGCAAAGCTGAACCGATTTGAACGACGAACTCAAGGGCGAGGTCACGCGCGGCGCGCGTGCCCTTGTCGTCTATCCGCAAATGCGGGGTCGTGGAGACCTCGATACCGAAGCCCGTCTTGAAGAAGCGAAAGGGCTCGCCCTCGCGATCGGCCTTGTCGTGGCCGAAGCCATGGCAATTCCCATCCGCGAGCCGCGCGCCGGCACGCTCTTCGGCGAAGGCCAGATCCAGAACATCGGCGTCGCCTGCGAGCTGAACGAGGCAGAACTGATCATCGTCGACGGCTCCCTGTCGGCGATCCAGCAGCGCAATCTCGAGGAAAAGCTCAAGCGCAAGGTCATCGACCGTACCGGACTGATCCTGGAGATCTTCGGCGAACGCGCCGCGACCGCGGAAGGCCGCCTCCAGGTCGAACTCGCGCACCTCGATTACCAGGCTGGTCGCCTCGTGCGCAGCTGGACGCACCTTGAGCGTCAGCGCGGCGGTTTCGGCTTCCTTGGCGGCCCCGGCGAAACGCAGATCGAGGCGGACCGCCGCATGATCCGCGATCGCATGGGCAAGATCCGCCGGGAACTGGAGCAAGTCCGCCGGACACGCGGCTTGCACCGCGACCGGCGTGAAAAGGCGCCCTGGCCGATCGTCGCGCTTGTTGGTTATACGAACGCAGGGAAATCGACCCTTTTCAATTATTTGACAGGCGCTCAGGTGATGGCGCAGGATCTCCTGTTCGCCACGCTGGATCCGACGATGCGGGCAATTCGATTGCCCGGCGTCGAAAAGGCGATCCTCTCGGATACCGTCGGCTTCATTTCCGACCTTCCTACCCAGCTCGTCGCGGCCTTCCGTGCGACCCTGGAGGAAGTGACGGCCGCCGATCTTATCCTGCACGTCCGTGACATCGCCAACCCCGACACTGAAGCACAGAAGCGGCAAGTGCTGGACGTACTGGCCGACCTCGGAGTGCTTGGCAGCGGCGAGAACGAGGACGGAGAAGGGGAGGCCGAGCCCGCGATCCCGATGGTCGAGGTGTGGAACAAGTGGGATCTTCTCGGGCCTGAACAGGCCGAAGAACTGCGTGAGGTAATCGATCACCGCGTTGGCGAGACGATCGTGCCGATTTCCGCGCTCACCGGCATGGGATGCGACGCGCTGCTGGAAACGGTGGGCTTGTCTCTCACCGAGGATGCAAAGCTCTACAGCTTTGTCATTCCTGCGGCGGACGGCCAGCGGCTGGCATTCCTGCATGCGCGGGGTGACGTCGTGTCCGAAGAAGATGCCGGCGAGAACGAGCAGGGGCCTCTGCT
Organism: Novosphingobium sp. KA1; assembly: GCF_017309955.1. Classification (NCBI taxonomy): domain Bacteria; kingdom Pseudomonadati; phylum Pseudomonadota; class Alphaproteobacteria; order Sphingomonadales; family Sphingomonadaceae; genus Novosphingobium; species Novosphingobium sp. KA1. Next base: position 3,236,642 of record NZ_CP021247.1, read on the forward strand.
GCGGGTGCAGGTACGCCTTGCCGACCGCGAGCTAGGCCGTTTCAGCGCGCTCTGACCGCTTGACTGCCTGCCAGTAGGCCTCCTGTTCATCGAGCGAGAGCGCCGCGAAATCCAGTCCATCCCGGGCGGCAAAGGCCTCCATGGACCGGAAGCGGCGCTCGAACTTGGCATTGGCGGCGCGCAGGGCGTCTTCGGGCGCGATACCATTGAGGCGGACCAGGTTGACGGCAGCAAAAAGCAGGTCGCCGGCTTCCTCCAGGCGGTCTGCCTCGCCAGCCTCTGCGAGTTCGGCCATCTCTTCGGTAACCTTTTCCGCAGCACCGCTGGGATCGGGCCAATCGAAACCGACGCGGGCGGCTCGCTTCTGGAGCTTCTCGGCCCGCATCAACGCCGGCAGGGAGATCGCCACACCGTCGACCGCGCTCGTTTCGCCCTTGCTCGCGCGTTCCTTGGCTTTCAGCTTTTCCCAACGCTCGGTCTGTGGATCGCCCGAGGTCTCTTCACCAAAGATGTGAGGATGGCGTGATTCCAGCTTGTCCGAGATTGCGGCAGCGACATCGTCAAAGGCAAAGTGGCCCAGTTCTTCGGCCATGCGAGCATGAAAAACGACCTGAAGCAACAGGTCGCCGAGTTCTCCGCGCAGATCGACCATGTCTTCGCGAGCAATAGCGTCGGCGACCTCATAGGCTTCTTCGATCGTGTAGGGAGCGATCGTCACGAAATCCTGCTCGCGGTCCCATTCACAGCCTGAAACCGGATCGCGCAGTCGCGCCATAATGCCCAGAAGACGATCGATCTGGTGGTGGTGCGGGGTCATGGTCACCTGGGGTTTGATAGGTTGATAATATGTATTATGTTAAATGAGCGGTCGGTACGATCCGACGTCATCCCCTTAGCCGCATGCCAAGGGTTTCGATCACCAACGTCAACGCAATGATTATCAGTGCCCAGATCAGCGCCAGCTTGATGCCCTTGGTAAAGCCAAGCTCCCGAAAGCGCGAATGGCTGGAAACCAGGATCAGCGCACCGATCACGGAAATGATGCCTACGATCGTTGCGCTGTTGATCACGGTTCGATCACCATTCCATCATAACCTACCGACACATTGTCCGGCACTTCGGCGGAAAGTGTTGCGTAGTCCATCGACTTGTCGAGATGGGTCAGAACCGCCTTGCCCACCCGGCAGACCGACGCCAGTTCCAGCGCCATGCCGAGATGTGCGTGCGTGGGATGCGGTTCGCGGCGAAGGCAGTCGACCACGAGCAGGTCCGCGCCGTAACAGAGGTCAACCATTCCCCCGGTAATTTCGCTGAAATCTGTCGCGTAACACACTGATTTTCCGTCGCAATCAAATCTGAACGCGGTGGATTCCGCCGGTCCGTGCGGCATTTGCACGTGATCGACACGGAAACCTTCGCACAGCCGCATGGTATCAAGATTGTCGAGGCTTATCAGGGTTGGATAGCCGAACTGACCTGCAAAGACATAGCCGAAGCGCTGCCGGAGGCGCCGGACCGTTTCGGAATTGGCAAAGCCGGGTATGGGGCCTGCGCGCCCATAGCGCAGCGGACGCATGTCATCGATGCCATGGCAATGGTCCGCATGGTCATGGGTCCAGAAAACCGCATCGATGCGGTGGATGTCGTTGGCCAGAAGCTGCGCGCGCAAGTCGGTCGACGTGTCGACGAGAATGCGGCTTCCGGCATCGCTTTCCAGCAGGATCGATACGCGGGTTCGGCGATTCTTAGGCTCGCTGGGGTCGCAAAGCCCCCAATCGGCTCCGAATTCGCCGCCGAGGCGCGGGACCCCCGTCGAGGTTCCGCTACCAAGCATCACCACCTTCACGAAACGGCCTTTCGATCGGCCTTGGTGAACAGCGCAAAGAAGTTGCGCGACGTAACTTCTGCCAGTTCCTGCTCGCTCACGCCGCGCAGGTTCGCGACGAAACGCGCGGTGTCGGCCGTATAGGCAGGCTCGCAGCGTTTGCCGCGATGCGGGACCGGGGCAAGGAAAGGAGAGTCCGTTTCGACCAGCAGCCGATCTTCAGGAATCGTCTTAACAACCTCCTGCAAGTCAGCCGCGTTCTTGAAAGTCACGATGCCCGAGATCGAGATCGTGAGGCCCAGGTCCAGCACCTTGCGGCCGAAGTCCGCGCTAGCGGTAAAGCAGTGGATCAGTGCCGGGAATGCGCCCTTCCCCATTTCCTCCTCGAGAATGCGGAAGGTGTCATCTTCCGCATCGCGCGTATGGATGATCAGCGGCAGGCCGGTGGTCCGGCCGACCTGGATATGCGTGCGGAACAGCGCCTGCTGCACCTCACGATCCGACTTGTCGTAATAGTAATCAAGGCCGGTCTCGCCGATGCCGATCACCTTGGGGTGCCGTGTTGCTTCAAGCAGTGCGGCTTCGCCCAGATCGGAATGCTGGTCAGCTTCATGGGGATGAATGCCGACCGAAGCCCATACGTCCGGGATACGCGCGGCCGTGCCGACCACGCGATCCCATTCGCTTTGCCGCGTCGAGATGTTGAGGAACCCCTTGATCCCGGCAGCGCGGGCGCGATCCAGCACGCCCTGCTGATCCTCGACCAGGCCTTCGTATTCAAGATGGCAATGCGAATCTATAAACATCAAGCCGTTGCTTCCGTACCCTCGGGTAATTCGAGGCGGGGGAACACGCCTTCCGGCTTTTCCACCTTGAAGCCCCTTGCGGCAAGTGCGGTAAACCAGTCCGCATCGCCCAGCGACGCGTAGCCTCGGGCATCCGTGGCGATACCCATCTGGTCAAGCAACTTGTCGATCGAGTTGGGCACGACCGGACGCACCGCGATGGCGAGATCGCGCACGACGCGGAACAAGGTCATGAGCACAACTTCCATGCGCGCGGGGTCGGTCTTGCGCAGCGTCCAGGGAGCTTGCTCGTCGACATATTGGTTGCACGCGAAGACGGCGCGCATCCAGGCTTCGAGGCCGTCGCTGAAGGCAAGATCGGTGAAGCTCTTGCGCAGGCCGGCGATACCCTCGGCGACAGCGGCAAACAGCGCCTTGTCAGCTTCAGATTCCTCGAAGTCGGCCTTGATTGACCCATCCAAGTTCTTGAAAATCATGGAAAGACTGCGCTGGGCAAGGTTGCCGAAGCTATTGGCGAGTTCGGCATTGGCACGCGTGACAATCGCTTCGGGCGACCACGAACCGTCCTGACCGAAGGCCACTTCGCGCAGCAGGAAATAGCGTACGGCATCGACGCCGAAGGTCTCGGCAAGGCCGATCGGATCGGTCACGTTGCCGAGCGACTTCGATTCCTTCTGGCCGCGATTGAGCAGGAAGCCGTGGCCGTAGACCTGCTTGGGAAGCGGCAGGCCTGCGCTCATCAGGAACGCCGGCCAATAGACCGTATGGAAGCGGACGATGTCCTTGCCGATCAGGTGCAGGTCTGCCGGCCAGAACTTGGCGTAGTCGCCGCTTTCATCCGGGAAGCCGAGGCCGGTGAGGTAGTTGGTCAGCGCGTCGACCCAGACGTACATGACGTGGTTGTCGCTGCCCGGCACCTTGATGCCCCAGTCGAAGCTGGTACGCGAAACCGAAAGATCGCGCAGGCCGCCTTCGACGAAGCGCTGGATCTCGTTGCGGCGGGTGTCCGGACGGATGAAGTCGCTCGAATTGTAAAGCTCGAGCAGTTTGTCCTGGTACTTCGACAGGCGGAAGAACCATGATTCCTCGACGGTCCATTCCACGGGAGTCCCTTGGGGCGAGAGCTTGCCTCCCCCTTCCCCGGTGGCCAGTTCGGACTCGTCATAATAGGCTTCGTCGCGAACCGAGTACCAGCCTTCATACCGGTCGAGATAGAGGTCGCCGTTCGCTTCCATCCGGCGCCACAATTCCTGCGTCGCTTCGTGATGGCGCGGTTCGGTGGTGCGGATGAAGACATCGTATTCGATGTTAAGAGCCGCGCACATATCAATGAAATGCTGAGACATTTCTGTCGCCAGCTGCGCCGGCGTGATGCCGAGGTCACGAGCCTTTTGCGCCATCTTCAGGCCGTGCTCGTCGGTGCCGGTCTGGAACCGCACGTCGAAGCCTTCCGCCTTGCGGTGGCGGGCGATGACGTCGGCGGCAATGGCCTCGTAGGCATGGCCGATATGCGGCTTGCCGTTGGGGTAGGAAATGGCGGTGGTGACGTAATAAGGCTCGGCCATGCGGCGTCGCAATTCCTTGCTGGAGTTTACGGGCGAGCCGCCTCTCTAGGCATCGCAGCCGATGCCAGCAAGCCGCCAATTTCCATTACGAGAAGGCCGGCATCGAAATTGTAGGTCGGTGCCTGTGCGGATATCTGCATCAGCGTGCCATGGGCCTCGATCAGCGCGAGTTGCCGGGGCCGCGAAGCCGCAGCCAGTTCTCCCGCCACCACCGTGCGGGCCAGTTCCAGCGTCGCCAACTGACGGCCGCGCGCCGGCCTCGCCCCCATCTCGTCAGCGAGGGCCCCGCGAAGGTGGTAATCACGGTCTCCTTCGTGGAGGATCCTCAGCATCAAGTGATGGATCCCGGCGAGATCATGCTCGACAAAGCTCAGCGCAACCCCGGGCGATCCCTGCGCGGCCTCGATGGCAGTGCGGCGGATCGAGGCATCCGATTCCGGCAGCTCCCGCCGGATCACTTCATCGAGCTCGGCTTCGCTGAGCGCCGAAAAGCGCAGGACCCGGCAGCGGGATCGGACAGTCGGCAGCAGCCGCCCCGGCTGGTGCGTGACCAGCAGGAAAAACGTTCCCGCCGGCGGTTCCTCCAAGGCCTTGAGCAAGGCGTTGACCGCGCTTTTCTCCAGTTCGTCGGCAGGATCGATGACGATAGCGCGGCGCTCGCCCAACGTGGGCTTGGTGGCGAGGCGACGGATCATCTCGCGCACCTGGTCCACGGAGATGCTGCGCTTGGCCTGCCAGGGCTTGCCCTCCGCCTTTTTCTTGGCTTCGTCGTCGTTTGCGGGCAATGCCTCGAGGATGTGAATATCCGGGTGGGAGGCGTGATCCGGGCGCGGGTGGCCGGGCTGGCGAACCAGTTCCGCCGCCGCTTCACGCGCGAAGGCCCGTTTGCCTAGCCCGCGCTGCCCGGCGAGCAGCCAGGCGTGATGCATGCGCTCCGAGCCGATGGCGGCAAGCCACTCGTGCCATGCCTCGCGTTGGCCGACGAACGGCAGCACCTCGCTCACGTCCCGGCGCTTTCGGGTAGCAGCGGTTCGAGTGCCTGCACGGCAAGCGCACGTGTCTGTTCCGGCGACCCATTGCCGTCAATGCGAATGAAGCGCTTCGGCTCCTCGTCCGCAAACCGGACAAATGCGGCGTTGACGCGCGCGTGATAGGCCGCTTCACGGCCGCCGATGCGATCGCTTCCGTCGACGTCGCGGCGGGTTACGCGGGTACGGGCGACTTCCGGCGACACTTCGATGAGCAGGGTGAGGTCCGGCAGCAGGCCTTCGCTGCCGATGGCGTGCAAAGTGCGCAGATCCGCATCCGACAGCCCACCGCCGCCGCCCTGGTAGGCGCGACTGGAATCGAGATAGCGATCGCAGATGACCCAGGCTCCGCGGGCGAGTGCCGGACGGATCAGCTTCTCGACATGGTCGGCGCGGGCGGCCGCGAACAGCAGCGCCTCGGCGCGTGCGCCCCAGCCTTCACCCTCGGCGTGGAGGAGCAGGTTGCGGATCGCCTCGGCACCGGGCGTTCCGCCCGGCTCCCGCGTGGTAACCACTTCCAGTCCGCGCCCACGCAAGGCGTCGGCAATCAGCCGCGCCTGCGTGGACTTGCCAGCCCCTTCCCCGCCTTCCAGCGCAATGAATCGTCCCGGTTTCATGCGAAGAGACTGATAAGGCCGTTCCAGAGCCTGTCCAGCGGGCCGCCCACGGCAACGTCGCGCCCGGCATAAAGAGGGACACGGCCGGGCGCAAGGCCGTCGACCTTGATTTCGAGGCTTCCGACTTCGTCTCCCTTACGGATCGGTGCCACCAACGGCCCCTTGTAATGGACAGCGAGCGTAACCTTGCGATTGTCACCGGTAGGCTGGGTCGCATGAACCTCGCGGTTGGCGACCAGCGGCACCGAGCGGTCGGTTCCGCCCTGCACTTCGGCCTGCGCGACAGGCTGGCCCTGATCGAACAGGTGTCGAGACGTCCACGCGGAGAAGCCCCATTCCAGCAAGGCCCGCGCCGCGGCATCGCGCTGCTTGGGCAGGGGAGATGCTGCCAGCACCATTACCAGCCGGCGGCCATCGCGTTCTGCGGTGCCCAGGAAGTTGTATCCTGCCTCGCGCGTGTAACCGGTCTTGATACCGTCGGCACCGGGAACCACCCCCACTGTCGGGTCATGGCTGCGCATGGCGACGTCGCGCCACATGTAGTGCTTTACACCCGAGAATTCTCGATAGAGCGCCGGATGGCGGGTGATCATCGCGTCGGCAAGACGGACAAGATCGCTGGCGGTGACGTAAGTGTGTCCCTCGTCCATCCAGCCATTGGGCGTATTGTAGTGGCTGCGCGACATGCCGAGGCGGCGCGCGGCGTCATTCATCTTTGCGGTCCACGCAGGAATACTACCGGCATAGCCTTGGGCAAGCACGATCGCGCCGTCATTGGCGGACGCTGTCATGATGCCGTGAAGGAGGTCGGTCGTGGTGGGCTGGTCCTTTTCGGTCAGGTACATTGAGGTACCCTTGGCAAACCATTCCCGCGCGGTTTCCGGGCGCACTGCGAAGCGGCGGTCGAGCGGCAGGCGCCCCGCGTCGATTTCCTCGAAAGCCACGAATGCCGTCATCACCTTGGTGACGGAAGCCGGCAGGAACGGAATGTCCGGATGATTCTGCACGAGCACCTGTCCCGAGCCGATATCGACCAGCAGACTGACCGGAATGCCCTGCAACTCCGCAGGCGGCGTCGGAATTGCCGCATTTGCAGGAACCCCGAGCGCGATAGCCAGTGCCGAGGTGATGAAACGGGCGGACTTAGGAAAGAACTTCAAGACGCGACTTCTCCCGGCGCGCCCTCACGGTGGGGTGCGATGGTGCGGGGCGCGCCGCCAGATTGGCCGGCGCGCGAGATTCGCGATTGGCTATACCGCGCGCGCGGTGTCCGCTCCAGCGCTGCGGCAGCTTGTGCACTGTTTGCGAAGGAGCGGACCTGCCCTGGACCCGGCGATCAGTCCCCGCGCGGGATCCTGGCGTCCTTGTAGCCTGCCGATTGCGCCTTGCGCAGCGCGGCCGCAGCTTGCGTATCCGCCTGGAATGGACCGAGCCGGACACGCCAGAGCTTGCCTGCCTTGCTCACGGAGCCGCCCAGCTGCGCGGCCACCTTTCGTGCGTTGGCTTCGACGGAAAATGCCCCGACCTGAACGAAGGAGCCATCCTTGCGCGGGGCGCTGGTGGAAGGAGCAGATGCCATTGCCGGTTTCGCAGTCGGCTTTTCGGTTGGCTTCGCTGCGGGCGGCGCAGTGCGGATGGGGGGCTGTAGTGCGGCAGTCGTCGCTCTTGGCACAGGATTTGGCGTCGGCGCGGGCGCACTAACGGGACCATCCTGAGGCGTGGGCAAAGGCAGGGGCAGCGTCGTCGGCATTCTGGGCGGCGTCGAAGGCGGCGGCAGCAACGGCGACTGCTCGGCAAGCTTGCGGCGGAGCACGCCAAGCAGGCCTTCGGGCGTGGCCATGCGTTCCGGCGCGCGCGTGCCGCTGCGCAGCAGGGCCCGCTCCGCCTCGGGCGGGTTGACGCGCCGGATCCGGATCGGGGTGTGCGAGCCTGGCGTGACACCAAGCTGGGCAGCGGCATCGCCGGAGAGTTCGACGAGACTGTCGTTGACCATGGGGCCCCTGCGCTCGATGCGCACAAGGATGGTGCGGCCGGTGCCAAGCGCGGTCACTTCCGCATAGCTTGGCAAGGGCAGCGTCTTGTGCGCGGCAGTCACGCCCTTGCCCTCCCCCGTCGTGGCATAGCCTACGGCGTCGTAATTAAGCTGGTCGGCCGGTGTCCAGGTCGTGCCAGCGACCGTAAACGGCTCCCCCACTACCACCGGATAATCGGCAGCAGGTCCGCTTGCTGCCGGTGCGACAACGGGCGCCCCACGCTCTTTCGCCGCGAGCGGCGAGGCAACGAGGACAATCAGCGCTGCAATTGGCAGCACATGGTTAACGGGCAATCTCATCTGCAAGCAACCCCACCGACAAGGCGTAGTAGTTCGAGCAGTTGTACTGGAGGATGACCCGATAATTCCCGGTTAACAGATAGGCCGAAGTTCCAGGACCGTCGGGCTGGAACAGCGAGGCCTGCACCTGATCCCCAATCGGTCCCAGCGGCGTCACGCCGAGCGCCCGCCATTCCGCCACGCTTTTCCACTGGCCATGCCGGGCGTGGACCGCAGCGCAGGTCGGTGCCGACAGTTTGGACGCATAGTCGCTGGCCGAAAAACTCGCAGGGAGCGAGGCGCGCACGCCCCAGGGTTGGCCCGGCCGCCAGCCCGCATCACGAAAATAGTTCGCGATCGACGCCAGTGTGTCCGCCGGGCTGGAAAAAATGTCACGCGTACCATTGCCGTCGCCGTCTGCGGCAAGGCGCAGGTAGACGCTGGGAAGGAACTGCGGATAGCCAAAGGCCCCTGCCCAGCTGCCCTTGAGCTTGTAGGTAGGCACCCCCTGATCGACCATCTTCATCAGTTCGATCAGCTCGTTCTCGAACAACTGCCGCCGCCGCCCTTCCCAGGCAAGCGTTGCCAGCGAACGCGCCAGATCGAAATCGCCGACATAGCTGCCGAAATTGGTCTCATGCCCCCAGATGGCAAACAGCATTTTGGCCGGCACACCATAACGCTGCTCGATGGCAGGCAGAATGGACGCATTCTGGGCATAGCGATCCCGACCGCGGGCGATGATGCTCGAGCCTACATGCTTGGCGATATAGGGGGCGATCGGCGGCGGCGAACTGCTGCGGTTGGGCTGTGCGCTGTCCAGTTCGACCACGCGCTGATTGGGCGTCAAGCCGGTTAGCACCTTTGCGATCGTCGGTTCGCTGACACCTTCGCGCCGTGCCCTCGCGGCGACCGTCTGCAAATAGGCATCGAAACCCTGAGGGGCGACGCTCTGGATAACGGCCTGGGCATGAGCCGGCACGATCGGCGCGGCAGTCGCGGCTGCGGCAAGGATGGGAAGGCGCAGAAAACGAAGCTTCGAGGAAAAAGTCATCGCCGCCAAATCTTGCACAATGCAGCGCCGATGCAAATGCCCCGGCGGCATCAACCGTGGACAGTCACCGCATGCCGGCTGCACTCCGTCCCAATCTGTCCACAGTGCAACGACTGCTCTTGCATGCTGTCAGCTTTGCTCTATGCGCGTTGCCCGCAGCAGCAATCCTGCTTGGAAGAGTGGCCGAGTGGTTTAAGGCAACGGTCTTGAAAACCGTCGATGGGGCAACCTATCCGTGGGTTCGAATCCCACCTCTTCCGCCATAGCCTGTTCCAGCTTGAATTCCTGACGATACAGGTACCGCTCCGCCACCAAGGTTGCTACCGTCCAGTTTGGGAAACGTGACGGGGAGGCTGCCCGAGTGACTGGGAACCTCTGGCAGTTGCCGGAAGGCGTATGCGGCGTGAACTTGCGGGCCTTCCTGTCATGAGCCTCATTGCGTGCATATCGATTGCCCTGGCACTGATCGTGCTGCTCTTTACGGTTGCCGCCTTTGTCGAACGGCGCGGCCGTGCCCTCCGGCGATGGCCCGCTTTGCGCCACGGTGCCTATACGCTGGCACTGGGTGTCTACTGCACCAGTTGGACGTTCTATGGCGCCGTCGGTAGCGCGGTGCGGGGCGGATGGGGCTATTTGCCCATCTATCTCGGTCCCTTGCTCCTGCTGCTTTTTGCGCCTCGGTTCCTTAAACGTCTTGCCGAAGCGGTAGCCGAGGAGCGCGCAACCACGGTATCCGACTTCATAGCGGCGCGCTTCGGTCACGACAGCGCGGTGGCGCGACTGGTCACGTTGATCGCTTTGCTCGGGTCGATTCCCTACCTAGCCTTGCAACTTCGCTCCATCGGCAGCGCCCTTTCGATCGTATCCGGTCATGACGTCATGACGCCGGCCATGGTGGCAGGTGCGGCGCTTCTTGTGCTTTTTGCCGTCTTGTTCGGGGCAAGGCGCTTCGAACTTGCGGGGCGAAGCGAGGGGCTGCTCTACGCGATCGGCGTCGATTCCGTGATCAAGCTAGGCGCCCTCCTGCTTGTCGCGGGAATGGCGGCATGGTTGGTCTTTTCAGCGCCGTCGGAATGGATGACGCGGGGCCTCGCGCGGTTTGGCGCAGCGTTCTCGCCGCGTGGGATCGATCTCGAATTCGCGGTCATTCTGCTTATCTCGATCTTTGCCGTCGTCGCGCTCCCGCGCCAGTTCTACATGGGGCTGGTCGAAGCGCAAAAATCCGACGATCTCGTGCGCGCCAGGTTCGGACTGGCCGCCTATATCCTGGTCATGGCACTGATGGCCTTGCCCATAGCGCTGGCAGGCCTTTCGCTCCTGCCGCCAGCGACGCGACCGGACCTGTTCGTGCTGCAACTGCCTGCCGTGGCCGGTTCGCAGCTGGTGCTCGCAGCCGCCCTGCTCGGCGGCATCGGCGCCGCGGCATCGATGGCGGTAGTCGACAGCACGGCACTGGCCACCATGGTCTCCAACGACCTGTTCGCTGGAGCCGTGCTGCGCCATCCTTCGGCAGCCGCGGGCGCGATCGGTGAGCGCATGCTGGTGCTGCGCCGCCTCTCGATCGCCGGGATCATGCTGCTTGCGCTCGCCTTTGCCCTGCTGATCGGCCGAGAGCAGTCGCTGGCGTCGATGGGGCTCGTCGCCTTTGCCGCCATGGCCCAGTTCACTCCGCATTTGCTGCTGGCCACGACCGGACGGGGCCGCGACCCGCTGGCCGCCCGCGCCAGTCTTGTCACCGGCCTGACGTTCTGGTGCTACACCCTCGCCCTGCCCCCCATCCTCCCACCAGAGTGGCTGGCAATGCTGCAAGGGACCGTGCTTGACCCCATGCGCCTGTTTGGGCTCGGGCAGGCCAGCCCATTGGTCCACGGCGTGACATGGAGCCTTGGCGCCAATTTGCTGGTTCACGCAGCCGTTGCCGCCCGCAAGATGCCGGGGCCGGCGCTGCCACGCCTCTTTGCCGTGCAGCGCCGTGTTTCCAACCTTGGCGAACTCAGCCAGCTGGTCGCCGGATTCGTGGGCGAGGATCGCGCGCTGAGGGAGTTCCCGCAGACACTGCACGCAGCGCCGGTGACCCAGAGTGCTGCGCGGCAGGCCCAGGACCTGATTGCCGGGGTTGTCGGGGCCTCGTCCGCCCGCGCGCTCATGGCGTCGGCCCTGGCGAGCGGGCATATGGCGCTCGACGATGTTACCCGCTTGCTCGATCAGGGCGGCCGATCTCTGCGGTTTTCCCGCCAGCTCCTGGCATCGACTTTCGAGAACATCGACGCAGGGATCAGCGTCGTCGATGCCGAACTCAACCTGATCGCCTGGAACGCCCGCTACGAGGAATTCTTCGATTATCCCGCCGACCTGCTGCGCGTCGGCGCCCCGATCGAGGCCTTGATCCGCCACAATGCCCAGCGCGGTGATTTCGGCACCGAGGATATCGAGATGAAGATCGCGCGCCGTCTGGATCACCTGCGCGCGGGCAGCATCCACAGCTTCGAACGCCGCCGCAACGACGGCCGCGTCATCAAGACCGTGGGCGGGCCGATGCCAGGCGGCGGCTATGTCATGTCGTTCACCGACATGACCGAGGAAGCGCGGGTGCGAGACGAACTCGAACGCACGCTGGAGGAACTGGAACATCGGGTCGAGGATCGCACCCGCGAACTGACCGAGGCCAACCGCCTGCTCGCCCGCGCGACGCAGGACAAGACGCGATTTCTTGCCGCCGCCAGCCACGACCTTCTGCAGCCCCTCCACGCCGCCCGGCTGTTCACCGCTGCGCTCGGCCGCTCGGCGCAGGAGGGAGAGAAGCCTCTGGTGATGCGGGTGGACAATGCCATCATCGCCGCGGAGGAACTGCTGCGTGCACTACTGGACATCTCCCGCCTCGATGCAGGCGGTGTCACGCCTAGCCCCGAACCGGTCGACCTGAGCGCATTTCTTGCCGACATGGCCGAAAGTTTTCGTCCAATGGCGGACGCCAAGGGGCTGAATCTGAAGATCGGCCCGCTGACCGGCCATGTCGAGACCGACCCCGGGCTGCTGCGCTCGGTTATGCAAAATTTCCTTTCCAACGCGCTTCGCTACACCCGGCATGGCGGCGTCCTGATCGGTGTGCGGCGACGGGGGGACCGGCTGCGTATCGACGTGATCGACACCGGCGTGGGCATACCCGAGGCCCAGCGCGATGCCGTGTTCAGCGAATTCACCCGCCTGGGCACGGTGGATACTGAAGGGCACGGGCTCGGGCTTGCTCTGGTGGACAGGATCGTGCGCCTGCTGGGAGGACAGATCGAGGTCGCTTCTCATGAAGGGCGTGGCAGCCGCTTCAGCCTTCTTCTGCCTGCCATGGCCAGCGCGCCGGCGCCAAACCCCACATTCGACGTGCAACATGCCGCGAGTATCATTCCCGCACATCGGCTTTCGGTGCTCATCGTCGACAACGAACCGCTGATCGTCGAGGCGACCTCGGCACTGGTAGCGCATCTTGGGCACGCGGCTTTCGGCGCATCGAACATCGCCGACGCACAAGCCATGGCGGAGCGGATCGATGTCGTGCTGGCAGACTATCGGCTCGATCGCGGGGAAGACGGCCTCACGCTGATCGCACGTCTGCGCAGCCATCGGCCGGACCTCCCAGCGGCCATCCTGACGGCGGAGACATTCCCGGAACTGCGGATCAAGGCCGATGCACTGGGCGTGCCGGTCTATGCCAAGCCCGTCGACCCGGCGCGAATCGAAGCCTTCCTGGCGGGCATTACCCCAGGTTCAGTGCTGGAGATGAAGGCCCAGTGAGCGGGCAACAAGCGCCGCCTGAGTGCGATTTCGCACATCCAGCTTTTTCATCACTGCCGTCATGTGCGCCTTCACGGTCGCCTCGCTGATGCCGAGGGTATAGGCGATCTGCTTGTTGAGCTGGCCGTCGAGCACGGCCAGCAGGACCTTGAGTTGCATCGGCGTAAGATTGGCCACCTCGCGTCGGATCGGATCGAGTTCGGCATCGCTGGTCGTGACAGCAGCGGGCGTTCGTCCGCCCAACGCCGTGGCGACGGCGGCTTCGATGGTCGAAAGATCGTTGTCCTTGCGCAGGAAACCGATGGCACCGAACGCCCGTGCCTCATCGGCGGCGGACGCCCCCTCGGCGCTGGACACGACCAGGATCGGCACTTCGGGACGCTCTGCATGGATAAGGGCAATGCCGGAAAAGCCCACGGCCCCCGGCATCTTGAGATCGAGCAACACCAGCGCCAGCCCCTCTCGCTCCGACGCCAGGCGGGCCGCTTCGGCTAGGGTCCCTGCTTCCACCACCATGGCATCGGGCGCCACCTGCCCCACCGCCAGGGCAAGGGCCTGGCGATAGAGCGGATGATCATCGGCGATGAGTACGGTGCGGGTCATGTCACCGCAATATCACGGCTTTCGAAGGGCGCCAGCCCGCACGGCTCACGCCGTTGCAGGCTGGGGACGATTGGCGATCAGGTTGTCGACCACCGAAGGATCGGCCAGGGTCGACGTATCGCCAAGGTTGGAGAAGTCGTTCTCGCCGATCTTGCGCAGGATACGCCGCATGATCTTGCCCGAACGGGTCTTGGGCAGGCCCGGCGCGAACTGGATGACGTCGGGCGTCGCGATCGGGCCGATCTCGTGCCGGACCCACTGGACCAGTTCCTTGCGCAGCGCCTCATCCGGTTCGATTTCGGCGTTGCAGGTGACAAAGGCATAGATGCCCTGCCCCTTGATCTCGTGCGGCATGCCGACGACCGCTGCCTCGGCCACGGCATGATGGGCGACCAGCGCCGATTCGATCTCGGCCGTACCCATGCGGTGCCCCGAGACGTTGATGACGTCGTCGATACGGCCGGTGATCCAGTAGTACCCGTCCTCGTCGCGGCGGCAGCCGTCGCCAGTGAAGTAGTAACCCGCGAACGTCGAGAAATAGGTCTGGAAGAAGCGTTCGTGATCGCCCCAGACGGTCCGCATCTGTCCCGGCCAGCTGTCCGCTATCACCAGGCAGCCGTCGGTTGCCCCTTCAAGCACGCCGCCCTCGTTATCGAGCAGCATCGGCTTCACGCCAAACATCGGCTTGCTGGCCGAACCGGGCTTGAGCGCGGTGGCACCGGGCAGCGGGGTGATCATGGCGCCGCCGGTCTCGGTCTGCCACCAGGTGTCGACGATCGGGCAGCGCCCTTCACCGACGACCTCGTGATACCAGGACCAGGCTTCGGGATTGATCGGCTCACCGACCGACCCCAGGAGGCGCAGGCTCTTGCGGCTGGTCTTCTTCACGAAATCGTCGCCTTCGCGCATCAGTGCGCGCAGGGCCGTGGGCGCGCCGTAGAAGATCTCGACCTGGAACTTGTCGACCACCTGCCAGAAGCGGCTGGCGTCGGGGAAGTTGGGCACCCCCTCGAACATCACCGTGGTCGCCCCGTTCATCAGCGGGCCATAGACAACGTAGGAATGTCCGGTCACCCAGCCGATGTCGGCGGCGCACCAGTAGATCTGGCCAGGGCGATAATCGAAGACGTATTCGTGCGTCATCGAGGCCCATACCGCATAGCCGCCGGTGGTATGGAGCACGCCCTTGGGCTTGCCGGTGGAGCCCGAGGTGTAAAGGATGAACAGCGGGTCTTCCGCGCTCATTTCCTCGGGCAGGCAGTCCGCAGGCTGGGCGGCGACCGCGGAAGCCCAGTCGATGTCGCGGCCGTCCACCATCGGCACGTCGGCGCCGGTGTGGCTGAGCACGATCACGCTGTCGACACCCGGGCAAGCCTTGAGCGCCTCGTCGACATTGGCCTTGAGCGGCACCTTCTTGCCGCCGCGCAGACCTTCGTCGCTGGTGAGGACAATCCGGCTGTCGCAGTCCTGGATGCGGCCGGCCAGGGCATCGGGCGAGAAGCCGGCAAAGACGATCGAGTGGATCGCACCGATACGCGCGCAGGCCAGCATGGCGACCGCGGCTTCGGGTACCATCGGCAGATAGATGGTGACACGCTCGCCCCGCTTGACGCCGCGGGCCTTCAGAAGATTGGCAAAGCGGCAGACCGCCTCGTGCAGCTCGCGGTAGGTAATCCGGCGTTCCGGGTTCTTCGGATCGTCCGGTTCCCACAGGATGGCGATGGCATCGCCGCGCTCGGCCAGATGGCGATCGAGGCAATTGGCGGAGAGATTCAGTGTGCCGTCGGTAAACCACGAGATGCCGAAATCCGCCTCGTGGAAGCTGGTCTGCTTGACCACGCTGAACGGCTTGATCCAGTCGATCCGCTGGCCTTCCTCACGCCAGAACCCATCGGGATCGGCGATCGAGCGCTCGTACATCTGCTGGTACCGGGCCTCATCGATCAGGGCGTTCTGGGCCCATTCTGCAGGCACGGGATAGATGGCCTCGGCCATGATTCCTTCTCCTCTCCACGGGACTGTATCCGGCAATCCCGGCTTTGCACCAGCCCTTAGCACGTGGGCCTGTCCGCATCGACATTAGACAATGGTCGAAGCTCTTCCACCTTGGTCTGGATGGCCCGTGCATGCCTGCTGGCGGATGGTGTCCCGGTACCGAGACGGATCCCATGCGAGGCGCCGCCGGTCCGGAATGGAGAGGGACAACGATGCACGAGCGAACCCGATCGCTGGCGCGTGCGCTGATGGCGGCAAGCTGCCTGATCGCACCGCAGGCGGCCCACGCGGCCACGGCGCGCGAGGAGCAACTCGAGGCGCGCCTGGAAAAGCTGGAGACGGAAATGGCACAGCTTCGTTCAGACCTCGCCCAGGCCCGCCAGCAGCAGGTCCGCGATGCTTCTGCCGCGCAAGGCGCGATCGCCGCCGCCAATGCGCGCAGCGAAGCTGCCGCCACCCGGATCGCGGCAGTCGAGGCTAAGGCGTCCGGCCCGGCAACGGCAGCAGCGACCGCTCCGGCCGCGCCACCCGCCGACGGGTTCCGCTCGGGCAATTCCGCGATCAACATCGGCGGCTACATCAAGCTGGTCGCCACTTCGAGCCACTTCAGCGACGGCAAGGTCGCCACCAACACCTTCGGGCGCGACTTCTACCTGCCCCAGGCGATCCCGACCGGCAGCGGCCAGAGCACCGACGCGACCGACTTCAACGCCAAGCAGTCGCGCCTCTGGGTCGACGTCAACACCCGCCTGGGCGACCACGCGCTCAAGGCCTATGTGGAGGCGGACTTCCAGACCTCGCCCGGCATCCAGGCCTCCAAGCGCACGACCAACGGCTATAACTTCACCCTGCGCCGCGCCTACATGCAGTTCGATCGCTGGCTGATCGGACAGGAGTGGACAACCTTCCAGTACGTGCCGGCCCTGCCCGAATCGACCGACTTCGTGGGCGTCACCGAAGGCACCGTCTTCGCGCGCCAGCCGCTGATCCGCTACAGCCTGCCGATCGGCAAGCAGGCCACGCTGCACCTGGCGATGGAGCAGCCGGAAACGGGCACGGTGGACACCGGCTCGCCAACGATCATCGAGAACGGTGATGAGCGCATTCCCGACTTTGTCGCCCGTCTAGCCTGGAAGGGCGGGATCGGCGAGCTTTCGCTGGCGGGCCTCGCTCGGCAGGTTCGCGTGCAGAACGGCGGAAAGGACGCCAGCACCACCGGACTTGGCGTCAGTGCGGCCGGCAAGCTCTGGCTCAACGGCAGCAAGACCAGCGACCTTC
This sequence comes from Novosphingobium sp. KA1, assembly GCF_017309955.1. NCBI lineage: Bacteria > Pseudomonadati > Pseudomonadota > Alphaproteobacteria > Sphingomonadales > Sphingomonadaceae > Novosphingobium > Novosphingobium sp. KA1. Next base: position 3,253,510 of record NZ_CP021247.1, read on the forward strand.
GCGCCATGGTCACATACGGGCACAACATCAGCCGTTACCTCGGCCTCAACTTCGCGCCGGACGCGGTCTATTCGCCCGCGACCAACTCGCTTGAAAGCGTGGATGCCATAGCCGCCTTCGCCGCGCTGCATATCGCGCTTGGCACCAACTGGCGCGCCAACGTGATGGGCAGCTGGCAGCGGGTCTACTACTCCCGCGACCTTGCCGTTGCCGATATCGCCACCTTCAATCGCCAGGCATGGAGCGGGGCGGCCAACCTGTTCTACTCGCCCTACCGCAACATCGATCTCGGCATCGAGTACCGTCACGGCGAGCGCGATCTGGTCGACGGCGACAATGGCAATCTCGACCGTCTCGAATTTGCCGCTAAGTATAGTTTCTGAAGAAAAATCCCGCGGAAGTACAACACTCTGGGGGCACAATAAGGGAGAGTGCAATGGCATCGACATATGACGCCTTGCCGAAGCATCATCAGGCGACGCAGAGCGAAAAGCTCGTCATCACCGCCTCATCGCTCGGCACCGTTTTCGAGTGGTACGATTTCTATCTTTACGGCCTGCTGGCGACGTTCATTTCGAAGGTCTTCTTTGCGGGCGTGAACGAGACGACCGGCTTCATCCTCGCGCTCGGCGCCTTTGCCGCGGGCTTCGCGGTGCGGCCGTTCGGCGCACTGGTGTTCGGACGCATCGGCGACCTGGTCGGGCGCAAGAACACCTTTCTTGTCACCATGGGCCTGATGGGCGCCTCCACTTTCGCGGTCGGCCTGCTGCCGGGCTACGAGACGATCGGCGTCGCCTCGCCCATCATCCTGGTGGGCCTGCGCATCGTCCAGGGACTTGCCCTCGGCGGTGAATATGGCGGTGCGGCGACTTACGTTGCCGAACATGCACCCAACAACAAGCGCGGGCTATACACCAGCTTTATCCAGATCACCGCGACTTTCGGGCTCTTCGCCGCGCTGCTGGTCGTACTCGGCTTCCGCACGGCAATGGGTGAGGACACCTTCTCCGGCTGGGGCTGGCGCCTGCCGTTCCTCGTCTCGTCGATCCTGCTGGGCGTCTCGATGTGGATCCGCCTCCAGCTCAACGAGAGCCCCGTCTACCAGAAGATGAAGGACGAAGGCACGACCTCGAAGGCCCCGCTGACCGAAGCCTTTGGCCAGTGGAGCAATCTCAAGTTCGTGCTGATCGCCCTGTTCGGCGCTGTCGCGGGGCAGGCGGTGGTCTGGTACGCGGGCCAGTTCTACGCGATGTTCTATCTCGAGAAGATCCTCAAGGTGGACGGCGCCACGACCAACACGCTGATCGCCATTGCCTTGGCGCTGGGCACGCCGTTCTTCGTGTTCTTCGGCTGGCTGTCCGACCGCATCGGCCGCAAGTACATCATCCTCGGCGGCTGCGCGCTGGCGGCAGTGACCTATTTCCCCGCCTTCCACGCGCTTTCGGACGCCGCCAACCCCGCACTTGCCCGGGCTACCGCAACCGCCCCGGTCATCGTCCACGCCAATCCCGGCGAATGCTCGTTCCAGTTCGACCCCGTGGGCAAGAACAAGTTCGACGCGTCGAGCTGTGACATCGCCAAGGCCTTCCTCGCCAAGAGCGGCATCAACTACAGCAATTTCGAAGTGCCGGCAGGCACGATCGCCTCGGTCTCGGTCGGCGGTAGGACGCTGGCGGCCCCCAACCCTGCGCTGGTGTCGGAAAAGGATCGTGCCGTCGCCATCACGGCCTACCAGGACGACGTGAAGGCTGCCCTTGCCGAGGCGGGCTATCCGGCCAAGGCCGATCCGAACGCGATGGACAAGATCACGGTCGTCGCCGTGCTGTTCTACCTCGTGGTGCTGGTGACCATGGTCTACGGTCCGATCGCGGCGATGCTGGTGGAACTGTTCCCGAGCCGGATCCGCTACACCTCGATGTCCCTGCCCTATCACCTCGGAAATGGCTGGTTCGGCGGCTTCCTGCCCACCACCGCCTTTGCCATGGTCGCCGCCACCGGCGACATCTACTACGGCCTGTGGTATCCGGTCGTCATCGCCGCGGCCACGGTGGTGATCGGCCTGCTGTTCCTTCCGGAAACCTTCCGGCGGAACATAGACGCCTGATCCGCCGTCAAAAGGCCCGTATCCTGATCTCGATCAAGGTGCGGGCCCTTGCGGCGGTCTAAGGAACCCACACTTCTCGAGTGGAGTCTCGTCCATGTCTCTGAATGACGTCATCACCCTCCCCACCCGTTCCGGCATCGAACTCGAAGTGCGTCCCGCACGGGAAGACGACGAGGCCGCGCTGACCGCCTTTTTCGAACGCGTCGAGGACGAGGATCGCCGCTTCCGCTTCTTCGCCGCGGCGGACAAGGTCAGTGCCCAGCAGATCGCCCCGCTGGTCCATGCCGACCAGTTCCGTACCGAATCGTGGATCGGTTTCGACAAGGCCAGCGGAGAGATCGTCTCCTCGGGCGTGCTTGCCAGCGATGCTGACCGCGACACCGCCGAAGTCGCCATTTCGGTGGCAGGTGCCTACAAGGGCAAGGGTATCGGCTGGGCCATGCTCGACTTCCTCGGCAAGCAGGCCGAGGCGCAGGGCTGCCGCCGCGTGATGTCGATCGAAAGCCGGGAAAACAGTGCTGCGATCGAAGTCGAGCGTGACAAGGGCTTTACCCCCGAGCCGTTCGACGGAGACCCGACGCTGGTCGTGCTGTCGAAAGCCTTCCGTTAAAATTCTCCAATCCGGATCCTTTTGCCGCGCCGCAGTAAGCTGCCGGTAAAATCGTCGGGTCCAAGGCGGGTTTCCATCGATGGAGACCCGCCTTGTCGTTTTATCCGCGCCTCGTTACCGGCCCACCCACCCAGGACCAGTCCGAGCGGGCCGAACGGGTAAGCGTCACTCTGCTGTGCGAAGTGCGCCAGGGATCCCGCCCCTGGAAAGCCGCGCGCCTCGACGATCTTGCCCCCGGCGGGTTCCGAATCGCGTGGCTTCCCGAGGTGCGGGAAGATCTGCCGCTGCGCATCCGCATTCCCGGCCTGCACTTGCTCACTGCGCGGGTCTGCTGGAGCCGTGACAACATGGTCGGCTGCGAATTTGCTGAACCGCTCCACCCGGCTGTTTTCGAGCACATCGCCCGCACGACCGGCAACGGATCCTCTGTCTGACGCGCAAACGAAAAAGGCGGGCCCTCGCAGGCCCGCCTTTCGCGTTTCGAAACCTGAAAGTCCGATCAGATGTGCAGCGCGCGCCCGTAAGCAGCCAGCACCGATTCGTGCATCGCTTCCGAGATCGTCGGATGCGGGAACACGGTCTGCATCAGTTCGGCCTCGGTGGTCTCCAGCGTCTTGCCGACGACGTAGCCCTGGATCATCTCGGTCACTTCCGCGCCGATCATGTGGGCACCCAGCAGCTCGCCGGTCTTCGCATCGAACACCGTCTTCACGAAACCTTCCGGTTCGCCCAGCGCGATGGCCTTGCCGTTGCCGATGAACGGGAAGGTGCCGGCCTTCACCTCGTAGCCCGCTTCCTTCGCCTTCGCTTCGGTCATGCCGACCGAGGCGATCTGCGGGTGGCAGTAGGTGCAGCCCGGAATGTTGCGGCGGTCGAGAGCGTGCGGATGCACGTCCTTGTTGCCCAGTTCCTTGGCGATCGATTCGGCAGCGGTAACGCCTTCATGGCTCGCCTTGTGCGCCAGCCAGGGGCCGTCCACGCAGTCGCCAATGGCCCAGATGCCCTTGACGTTGGTCCGGCCGTAGTCGTCCGTCTTGATGTGGAAGCGCTTGTCCGGTTCGATGCCGAGGTCTTCCAGACCGATGTTCTCGACGTTCGGCACGATGCCGATGGCAACGATCATGTGGCTGAATTCATGCGCGGCGGCCTTGCCGGCCTTGTCGGTGATGGTCACCTTCACGCTGTCCTTGCCAACGGCCAGATCGCTGGTCTTGGCGCCGGTCATGATCTTCATGCCCTGCTTGGTCAGCGCCTTCTCGAGGAAGGACGACACGTCGGCATCTTCCACCGGCACGATCCGGTCCATCATCTCGACGACCGTGACGTCAACGCCCATGTCGTTGTAGAAGCTGGCGAATTCGATACCGATCGCGCCCGAACCGATGACCAGCAGCTTGCTGGGCATTTCCTTGGGCGTCATCGCATGGCGATAGGTCCACACGCGCTCACCGTCGGCCTTGGCGTTTGGCAGATCGCGGGCGCGGGCGCCGGTGGCGATGATGATGTGCTTGGCGGTGAGGGTCTCGGTGCCCTTCTCGCCGGTCACTTCCAGCTTGCCCCCAGTGCCGTTGCTCGCAACAAGCTTGCCGGTGCCCATGTGCACGGCGATCTTGTTCTTCTTCATCAGGTGCGTGACGCCCTGATTGAGCTGCTTGGCAACGCCGCGCGAACGCTGGACAACCGCGTTCAGGTCCGCCGTGATGTTCTCGGCGGCGAGGCCGTAGTTCTTGGCGTGCTTCATCTGGTGGAACACCTCGGCCGAGCGCAGCAGCGCCTTGGTCGGGATGCAGCCCCAGTTGAGGCAGATGCCGCCGAGCAGTTCACGCTCGACGATGGCGGTCTTCAGGCCCAGCTGCGCGGAACGGATCGCCGCGACATAGCCGCCCGGGCCCGAGCCGAGGACGATGACGTCATAGGTATCAGCCACTGTCTTACTTCTCCTGATCGATGACGCGCGGTTTGCCGAATTCGTTCACCGCGACGAAGGTGAACACGGCCTGCGTCACCTTCACTTCTTCTTCTTCATGCCGATGGCGGCGCCACGCCTCGATGGCGATCGTCATAGAGGTGCGGCCGACCCGCTTGATCTCGCCATAGACGGAGACCTCGTCACCCACCTTTACGGGCAGGTGGAACTGGGTGCCGTCCATGGCGACAGTGACTGCGCGGCCGCGCGAACGGCGGGCGGCGATCAAACCGGCGCCCATGTCCATCTGGCTCATCAGCCAGCCGCCGAAGATGTCGCCGTAGGCGTTGGCATCGGCGGGCATCGCCGTGACCCGGATCACCGGGTCACGAGGGCAGCCCTTGGTCTCGTCGATCATCTCAGGCGACCATGCCCAGCGGCGTTTCGATATATTCGCGGAAGGCGGCCATGAGGCGGGCGCCGTCGGCACCGTCCACCGCGCGGTGGTCGAAGCTGCCGGTCGCGCTCATGACGGTGGCGACGCCCAGCGAATCGTCGGGCATCACCCACGGGCGCTTGTCGCCCGCGCCGACCGCGATGATCGTCGCCTGCGGCGGGTTGATCACGGCGGTGAACTGCTTGATGCCCATCATGCCCATGTTCGAGATCGAGGCGGTGCCGCCCTGATATTCGAGCGGCTGCAGCTTGCCTTCCTTGGCACGCTTGCCGAGATCCTTGGTCGCCTTGGCGATTTCGGAGAACGACTTGCCGTTGGCGTTCTGGACGATCGGGGTGATCAGGCCGTTCGGGATCGAGACGGCAACCGAAACGTCGGCACGCGCATACTTGATCAGCTCGTTACCGGCGAAGGTCACGTTGCACTCCGGCACATCGATCAGCGCGCGGCCAAGGGCCTTGATCAGCATGTCGTTGACCGAAACCTTCACGCCCTGCTTTTCGAGCATGGAGTTGATCTCGGCACGCAGGGCCATCAGCTTGTCGAGGCGCACGTCCACGGTAAGGTAGATGTGCGGCGCTTCCTGCATCGACTGGGTCAGGCGGCGCGCGATGGTCTTGCGCATGCCCGAGAGCTTTTCGACGGTGTGCGGGATGCGGTCGTCAAGCAGAGCGCGGGTTTCGGCAGCCATTTCGACCGAAGCGGGCTTGGCTTCGCCAGCAGGAGCCGCAACGGGTGCAGCAGCCGGAGCGGCGGCCTTCGGCGCGGCAGTACCGGGCTGGGCGGCTTCGACGTCGGCCTTGACGATACGGCCCTTGGGGCCGGTGCCGGTGACGGCGGCGAGGTCAACGCCCTTGGCGACGGCCACGCGCTTGGCGAGCGGCGAGGCGACCACGCGGCCGTCCTTGCCGGCGACAGCAGCAACCGGTGCCGAAGCGACGGGCGCCGGGGCAGTAGCGGGGGCGGCAGGCGCAGCAGCCGGAGCGGCAGCGGCCTTGGGGGCGGCGGCAACGGCACTGACGTCTTCGCCTTCACCGGCGATCACGGCGATCACGGTGCCGACCTTCACGCCTTCGGTGCCTTCGGGCACCAGGATCTTGCCGACGACGCCTTCGTCCACGGCTTCGAATTCCATGGTGGCCTTGTCGGTTTCGATTTCGGCCATGATGTCGCCGGAATTGACGGTGTCGCCTTCCTTAACCAGCCATTTCGCCAGTTTCCCCTCTTCCATCGTGGGGGACAGGGCGGGCATCTTGATCTCGATGGGCATGGAAGCTTGTGTGTCCCTTGTTATCCTGGGGAGGTGTGCGGGGTTGGCCTTTCCTTGGACAAGTTGCGCGCAGCATACAAGCGCCTTCGCAATCCTTTTGCCATTCGTGATCTCTTGCACAGCGACCTGAATGGCCCGATAAGCGCTGTCCAAGGGGATCAAGGCTAAAAATCATGCGCGTCTATCTGGTTATCATAGACGAAACCGAAGAGGCGCTGGTCGCCCTGCAATTCGCGGCTCGCCGCGCGGCAAAGACCGACGGTGCACTGCACCTGCTGGCGCTCGTTCCGCCCCAGCCTTTCAACGCCTTCGGCGGTGTTCAGGCCACGATCGAGGAAGAAGCCCGCGCCCGCGCCGAAACACTGGTGACGGCAGCGGCCGGCAACCTCTTGTCGCAAGGCGCGAAGATGCCGGTCATCGCGGTGCGTATGGGCGAGGACATCAAGATCGTGCGCCAGTACCTGAAGGAACACCCGGAAGTTTCCGCGCTGGTTCTGGGCGCGGCCAAGGAGGGCGGCCCCGGTCCGCTGGTGGCACACTTCACCGGGGCGGGGCTTGGCCACATGCCGTGCCCGGTTTTCGTGATCCCCGGGACGCTCGATGCCGATGCGATCGAGCGCCTGAGCTGAACCAGGGTCGTGATCGGCTCCTGTCCGGAGCCGACTGCCTCACTTCTTTTTGCGCCCTTGATGGCGGATGTTGTTCGGCCGGCCACGCTGGCCGACAAAGTGCTTGCCCTTTTTCTTGAGCGGCTGCGGCTTTCCGCGCTGCTCGATGCGGCCACCGCCCTCCTCCAGCTCGAACTTGAGCGCGCCGGTCAGCGGATTCGCCTCGGCCAGACGCAGGCGCAGGATCTGCCCCACGGCATAGCTGGTGCCAGTGCTTTCGCCTTCGAGCACCTGGGCCTTCTCGTCATAGGCAAAACGCTCGTCCCCCAGCGTCGAGACCGGCACCAGACCATCACCGCCCAGACTGAGGATCGTTGCGAAGAACCCGAACTTCTGAACCCCGGTGATGCGCGTGTCGAAAACCTGCCCGACGCGGCCCGAAAGCCACGCGGCGACATAACGGTCGATGGTTTCGCGCTCGGCCTCCATCGCGCGGCGTTCGGCCGTGCTGATTGCCTCGCTGACGCGGCCGAGATCGGTGCGATCACGCTCGGAAAGCCCCGACAGCGCAGGAATGTCGCCCTCGGGCTTGGGCTGCTCCAGCCCATAGGCATCGACCAGCGCACGGTGGACCAGAAGGTCGGCATAGCGGCGAATCGGCGAAGTGAAGTGCGCGTAGGAACCGAGCGCGAGACCGAAGTGCCCTTCGTTGCGCGGGCCGTAATAGGCCTGGGTCTGGCTGCGCAGCACCGCTTCCATGATAAGCGCCTTCTCGCTCTCGTCGGCGATGTCCTTGAGCATGCGGTTGAACAGGCCCGGCGTGATGACCTGCCCCATGGCCAGCTTGCGGCCGAACGTCGCCAGATAGTCCTTGAGTGCGGTCAGTTTCTCACGGCTCGGCGTCTCGTGGATGCGGTAAACCACCGGCGCGACCTTGGCCTCCAGTGCCTTGGCCGCCGCGACGTTGGCGGCGATCATGAAGTCCTCGACCACGCGGTGCGCGTCGAGCCGTTCACGAATGGCGATTTCGGCAATGCGCCCCTGATCGTCGAGCTTTACGCGGCGTTCTGGCAATTCCAGTTCAAGCGGATCGCGGGCCTCTCGGGCCTTCGCCAGCAGTTTCCAGCAAGCCCAGAGGTTCTTCAGATGCTCCGGGGCGCGATCCTCGTCGATGCGGGCCTGCGCCTCTTCGTAGGCGATGACTTCGTCGATACGGACAATGGCACGAGTAAAGCGCCATTCGGTGACCTTGCCCTGCCCGTCGATCTTCATGTGACAGGCCATCGCCGCGCGGTCTTCGCCCGAACGCAGCGAGCAGACGTCGGCGCTGAGCACCTCGGGGAGCATCGGCACGACCCGGTCCGGGAAATAGACCGAGTTGCCGCGGCGCCGAGCCTCGCGGTCGATGTGACCGCCGGGGCGGACATAGAACGAGACGTCGGCAATCGCGACCAGCGCGTCGAAACCACCCTCCTCGTTCGGTGCGGCCCAGATCGCGTCATCGTGGTCGCGCGCATCGGAGGGATCGATGGCGATGATCGGCAGGTGTCGCAGGTCCTCGCGCTGCTCGCGGCTGAGCGGCATCCTGGCGGAGCGCTCTGCTTCGGCGATGGTGTCGCCGTCGAAGTGGTTGGGGATGCCATGCTTGTGGATCGCGATCAGGCTGAAGGCCTTGGGCGCAAGCGGTTCACCCAGCACTTCGGTGACCTTGACCGAGGGGCGCGCGGAGCGGCCGATCGGCTCGGCCAGCACCAGTTCGCCCTTCTCGGCGTCGCCAAGATCGGAAATCGGCGAGGAATTGCGGATGCGCTTGTCTACCGGGGCCAGCCAGGGCTTGCCCGCACCATCGATCTCGACAACGCCAAGCATCTGCTCGGAACGCAACATCAGCTTCTTCATCGGATAGGCGCGCCATCCGGTGGGCGTCTCTTCCGTGCGCGACAATACGCGGTCACCCTTCTTGAGTGCCGAGCGCCCCTTCTCGATCAGGCGAATGCGCGGCGGCGGGGTGGCATCGTCGGGCGTCCAGGTATCGGGGATGGCGATGGGCTCGCCCTCATCCACGTCGACGATGCGCAGGACGGTGACCTTGGGCAGCCCGCCCATGCGGTGGAACGCGGTGCGCTTGCCGTCGATCAGGCCCTCTTCGGCCATGTCCTTGAGCAGCGCCTTGAGCTGGATCTTCTCCTGCCCCTTCAGGCCGAACGCCCGCGCGATCTCGCGCTTGCCCGCGGGCTCGGTAGCATTCTGAATGAAGTCCAACACCTGCTGGCGCGTGGGAAGCCCGGGCTCGTGCCGGGGCCTGGAGGACTTGAGGGAGGACCTGGGCGTGCTGTTCTTTGGGCGAGGCATGGCATCGCACTTGCCGGTAAACGGCGGGAATTACAATCCGCCGCTTGTCATCCGGGGCATGCGATCAATGCGAGGAGGCCGTTTCCTGCACCACCGCGTGGACAGGCTTCATCGCCTTGTCCGGCATGCGCGACTTGACCATGAGCTGCCACGAAGACACCAACAGCACGCAGGCAAGCAGCGGCTGCAAGACCCTGTCCGGCGCGTGGGATGACAGATAGCTTCCGATCACCACGCCTGGAATGGAGCCGATCAGCAGGTTTCCGAGCAGCGTGAAGTTGACGTCGCCGATGATCCAGTGGCCGGTTCCGGCAATCAGCGCCAGTGGCACGGCGTGGGCAATATCCGACCCCACCAGGCGCGAGACCTGCAGCCGGGGGTAGAGCACCAGCAATACCGTGACGCCGATCGCTCCCGCGCCGACCGACGAGATCGATACGGCAAGGCCGATGACCGCGCCGAGCAGAACGGTAAGTCCGGCAACCCGCGCCGGCGGCGCAACGGCTTCATGGTCGTGCGCGAAGCGGGTCAGCCACTTGCGCGATGCCACCGCGATCGCCGTCAGGAACAGCAGGATCGCGAGGGAAAACAGGATCATGTTCTCGGTCGATTTGCCGATCTTGCCGATATAGGCAAGCGTTCCCAGCGTTACGAGAGCCGCCGGCACGCTGCCGGAGGCCAGGCGGCGCACGATGGTCCAGTCGACCGTCTCGCGCTTGCCGTGGACAACCGAGCCGCCAATCTTGGTCAGCGCGGCAAACAGCAGGTCGGTGCCGACCGCGGTCTGCGGATTGACCCCAAACATCAGTACCAGCAGCGGCGTCATCAACGAGCCGCCGCCGACACCGGTGAGGCCCACGAGTATGCCGACCATCAGGCCGGCAACCGCGTGCATCGTGTCGAAGGCATGGGTCATAGCGAATTCACTCTCCACAACGCGTGCCGGGAGTCCGATCCTTGCGGCATCGGACGGCAGGCACGGGAGTGTTCGTGAGCCGTGACCGGCTCCGCTTCCCGCGCAGATCCCTGTTGCGTTGCCTCTCTAGTCATACCGCGGCGCTTGGCAAGCACCCCTGTCGGATCATTCGATGCCTGTCACGGCGTGCCGAGCGGCAGGAAGCCGCCACCCGGAACCGCAGCCGCGACCGGGCTCTGGCTGCCGTCGGCAGCGATCGAACTGACACCGAGGATCCAGTCATCACCGCGGAAGCCGTCGAGTTTCACGCGGGTCTGCGTGGTATTCGCAATCATCGGCTGCGCCTCCCACTCACCCTGGTCGGTCCGGCGGCGCCACAGCGAATAGGCGACCGCACCGTTGACCGGTTTCCACGACACGTCGGTCCAGGTCTTCACTGCGGCATCGGCGGTGGGAACCGGCGGCATCGGCGCCTTGGCCAACGCGGCGAGCGCGGCAATGTTCAGGCGGGTGACGCGGGCGAGATAGGGAAAGTCCATCTCGTCGATCGTGTCGCCGAACTTGACGCCGTTCTCGGTGCGCAGGTCCTGATGCTGGTGCTCGTAGTCCTCGATGGCTACCGAGAAGCGCACCGCCGGATTGCCTTGCTCAAGGAACGGCAACTGGTCGCCGCCGCGGCCCATGCGATCGGCGCGCCAGACCTGCCGGACTTCCAGCTTGTCCTGCACACCGCCCGAAAGCGCCGCGATGAAGCGTGAGATGTTGCGCGAAGGGCTGTCGTTCTCGCCGCCGAACCGGCGTGCGTCGGCGCGGGTCTTGTCGGTCGCGTCCGCACGCGGACCTTCTGAAAACAGGCGGACATGGGTGTCGTCGACCAGCCCGTCGGAGCCGTGGGTTCCGCCGACGATGTCGTTGTTGAGTACGGCCTTGACCGTCCAGCCCTGCTTCTTTGCGTAATCCGCCAGCAGCTTGCCGCCATAAAGCCCCTGCTCCTCGCCCGAGAGCGCGGCGTAGACGATGGTGGTGGGGAACTTGCGCTTGGACAGTACACGCGCGGCCTCCAGAACGAGCGCGGTGCCCGAGCCGTCGTCGTTGGCTCCCGGCGCATCGCTCCTGACGTCCATCACGTCGGTCACGCGGCTGTCGATATGCGCTTCAACGATGACGACTTCATCGGGGCGTTCGGTGCCGCGCTGGATGGCGACAACATCGACCATCTTCACCGGCACCGGGATGCGGGTCCCACTCACCATGCTTTCCGGCATCACGACTTCAAGACAGCCACCGCAGGCCTTCGAGGTCTTGCGAAATTCATCGGCCGCCCAGCGCCGCGCGGCACCGATGCCGCGCCGGGGATCGGAATCCGAAGACAGCGTATGCCGGGTGCCGAAGGAGACCAGCTTCTCGACATCCGCACGCATGCGCGCTTCCGAAACGTCGGCGGTCGGCGCCTCGGCGGCGCTGGCGGCGACCGGGCTCAGGACACTGGAGGAAAGCGTGGCGGCGACCAGGATCTTGTATTGCATGACCGCACTTGTCGGGCCTGGCTCCCGAGATTGCAAGAGGGCGGCAGGATCAGAACCGGACGGGCGCGTCACCGTAGCGATTGGGGCCATTGGTCGAAGGCAGGACACCGCAGATGATCACGATCAGAATGGCTGCCCAGCTCATTGCCGAGGCACCGATTACCTTGGACTGGATCGCCAGGGCGGATGCCATGTCCTCCGCCGGTGCGCTGGTCATGGCGGCAATGACCTCGTTCATCTTCGACCAGATCATGACGCGGGCCACAAGCGACAGCGCAAGGACCGCAAAGGCGATCCAGCCCGGCTTGCCGGAGTCGTGCAGGCGGCGCACGAAAGCAGCCAACAGGAACATTGCCGCGATCACCGACACGGCTGCCGTCAATGTCATCGAAGTGCGCATGTAGCCGGCCATCTGAGCCATCATGCGTGCCTGCAACTCGGCTTCGCTGGCTCCCTGCTGAGCGGCACTGAACGCGCCTTTCATCATTCCGCCCATCATCGGCAGCGAAATGAGCATGCCGGCGGCATATTGGAGGATGACAAGGAAGAGGACGTAGAACCAGAAGGTCTGCCGCGCATCGCGCCCTTTGAAGTTCAGCAGGTTCGCAAGGTTATACCTGATCGATCCCAGCACGCCCTCTTCCTTTCAGTTCATTAGTACGAACGCGCCACGTAGATGCGTTCGGCTGCCGGCTTGCCGGTGAAGACGCAAGTGCCGGTAGCGGCCGGCGCATCCATCGGCGTGTTGCGCATGGTCAGCTTCAGCGCCTTCAGCTTCTGCACGACGGCTTCGAGTTCAGCCCCGGTCGGGCGCGACCATTCGACCTCGACCCAGCCCGGATAACGCTTGTCATCCGAGAAGAAGGCGGAAAGCTCGTCGAAGCTGGAAAGCCGCGTGATGTTGGAATCACGGCGAGCCAGGGCCTCGGCATGGAGCGAGGCCTGGAAATCCTCGATCTCGGCAGAAGCGCGGGCGACGAAGTCCTCCTTGGCCATGCCGACGAAATTGGCCTTGCCCGCCTCGGTCCACAGCTTGTCGCGGCGCAGCATCGATACTTGCCCGCCTGCCGCGTCGCGGCCGCCGATTTCGAGGATCAGCGGCACGCCCTTCTTGACCCAGGCCCAGCGCTTCTGCGTGGCCTTGCCCGGACGCTTGTCGAGCAGGACACGAACGGTCTCGCCGAGCGCGGTCTGCTTGACCAGCGCCTTGCGCAGCTCCTCGCAGTAGGCCAGCAGCGCCTCGTCCTCGTCGTTGTCCCGCAGCATCGGCAGGATCACGATCTGATGCGGCGCCACCATCGGCGGCACGCGCAACCCGTCATCGTCGCCGTGAACCATGATCATGCCGCCGACCAGGCGCGTCGAGACGCCCCAGCTGGTGGTGTGGGCGTATTGCTGCGTGCCTTCCTTGTCCTGGTACTGGATGCCGGACGCCTTGGCGAAGCCGGTGCCGAGGTAATGCGAGGTGCCGGCCTGCAGCGCCTTGCCGTCCTGCATCATCGCCTCGATCGAGTAAGTGCCGACCGCGCCAGGGAAGCGTTCGTTCTCCGGCTTCTCACCGGCGATCACCGGCATGGCCAGCTCGTTCTCGGCAAAATCGCGATACATTTCGAGCGCGCGCAGCGTCTCTTCCATCGCGTCGTCGCGGTTGGCGTGCGCGGTGTGGCCTTCCTGCCAGAGGAACTCGCTGGTGCGCAGGAACATGCGGGTGCGCATTTCCCAGCGCACCACGTTGGCCCACTGATTGACCATGAGCGGCAGGTCACGCCACGACTGGACCCAGCGCGCCATGGCCGCGCCGATCACCGTTTCCGACGTCGGGCGCACGATCAGCGGCTCTTCCAGCTTGGCCTCGGGATCGGGTACCAGCCCGCCCTTGCCGTCGCCGATCAGGCGGTGATGGGTGACCACCGCCATTTCCTTGGCGAAGCCTTCAACGTGCTCGGCTTCCTTGGAGAAGTACGAAAGCGGAATGAACAGCGGGAAGTAGCAGTTGGTGACGCCCGCAGCCTTGATGCGGTCGTCCATCAGGCGCTGGATGCGCTCCCAGATGCCATAGCCCCACGGCTTGATGACCATGCACCCGCGAACACCGGATTCCTCGGCCATTTCGGCCTCGGAGATCACTTCCTGGTACCACTGGGCGAAATCGTCCTCGCGCTTGACGGAGAGGGCGTGGCGAATGGCGGACACTGGGGCTTCTTCCTGCTTGCATCGATGCGGGCGGACCATCCGCCGCATTCGGGCCCTTCGATCCGGAACGTGTCCGTTGCGAGGGGCCCTTGCGCAGACCCTTATTTGCCCAGCGCGTCAAGCCTCTTCTGGATTTCGGCCATCTGCTCGCGCAGCGCGGAGAGGTCGCCAGCGTCCTCGGCCGGCGGCGCCTTGGGCTCCGGCTTCTCGGCACCGGGCATGAAGGCGGAGGCGGCTGCCTTGAACATCGCCATGTTCTGTTCGGCCAGACGCGCCAGCGGATTGTTGCCAAGGCTGTCCTCGAACGCCTTGTGCAGTTTGGTCTGGTTGGCGCGGAAATTGTCCATCGACGCCTCGAGGTAGTGCGGAACCAGCGACTGCATCGAGTTGCCGTACATGCTGATCAGTTCCCGCAGGAAATTGACCGGCAGCATCTGCTCGCCGTTCGACTCCTCCTCCATGATGATCTGGGTGAGAATCGTGTGCGTGATGTCCGTCCCGGTCTTGGCATCGAGAACCTTGTAGTTCACGCCCTCGCGGGTCATCTGCGCAAGATGTTCGAGCGTGATGTAGCTCGATGAGCGGGTATTGTAGAGACGCCGGTTCGCGTATTTTTTGATTATGACGGTGTCGTCGTCGTGCGATCCCGTTTCTGGCATTGCCTATCCCCTAGCTAGAGGTCCACCCCCATGGTTTAGGGGACAACGATACCACTTGCGCTTGGTGCAACGCAACACAATTTGCTGCGCAGCAAAACACACCGTCCCGGTTGTCAGCGCGTGAAGCGCCGACCGAGCAACGTCAGCAATTCATACTGCGACAGACCGGAAACGGCAGCAGCCTCCGGCAGATCGTAATCGGCCGTCACCCAGTCCCCTTCACCCAGCGTTGGCAAAGCGGAAAGATCGAGAATGGTCAAATCCATGCTTACCCGGCCGACAACCGGGAGCCGTACGCCGGCATCACCGCCGGCCGGACGGAAAGCCCCCTTGCCCGACCAGCAGCGCAAGTAGCCATCGGCGTAACCCATTGCGACCGTTCCCACCCGCATGGCGCGCGGCGCGACAAAGGTCGCGTTGTAGCCGAGACTGTCTCCGGCAGCGATTTCGCGCACCTGCAGCACAGCCGCCTGCGGGCGCGCAACCTGGCGCAGCAAGGGCCCCATTTCGGCGCGCGGGATCCCGCCATAAAGCGCGATTCCGGGACGGGTCAGATCACCGTGGTATTCCGCACCCAGAGCTATGCCGCCGCTGTTGGAAAGGCTGCCGCGCGCGTGGTGCACGAGGCCGCGCGCCGCCGTCCAGCGCTCGCGTTGCAATTCGTTGAGCGGGCTGTCCTCTTCGGCAGCGACAAGATGCGAAAGCAGGGCGTCGATCTCGAGCGCCTGCACGGCATCATCGCCCAGTTCCGCCAGCGCAACGCCAAGGCGGTTCATCCCGGTATCCACCATCAGGTGGCAAGCCCCGCCTCCCGCCGCGACCCAGTGCCGTGCCTGCTCCACAGAGTTGATGACGGGCACCACGCCGCTGGCCTGCGCGAAAGCAGCTTCTGCATCGTTCATCGGGCCATGCAGGACGGCCAGGCCGCGCGGGTCGACAAGGTCGAGCAATTCTGCCGCCTCGCGCCAATGGGCGACAAAGAAGTCCCGGCACCCCGCCTCGTGCAGCAAAGGTACGACGCGCCTTGCGCCAAGGCCATAAGCGTTGGCCTTTACCGCCGCCCCTGCCCGCGCCGTTCCGGAAAGCGTGTCGAGCGCGCGCCAGTTGGAGGCCAGTGCATCACCATCGACATCGAGACGCAGGGCAGAAACGGGGACTTCGGAAAGCCCGGATCGATCAGACAGAAGGATCACCATATTCACGCGGGGGGCCACCTCGCAGTCCCCACAGAGAGACGGCAAGCGCGATGGCAACAACGATCCAGGTGTACCAGAGCCCCTGGTACGGATTGCCGCTGCTGGCGACCATGTAGCTGGAAATCAAAGGAAGGAAACCGCCAAAGTAGCCGGTGCCGAGATGATAGGGGATCGACATCGAACTGTAGCGGATTCGCGGCGGAAACATCTCGGACAGCAAGGCTGCCGCCGGCCCGTACGTCGCCCCGGCCAGCGCCATGAGCGCAACCAGCACCCCGACGATGGTGATCGCCCCGCTCAAGGTTGGCCGATCCTTGGTGAAATTGTAGCCCGCCTGCGCCAGCCAGCCTTGCAGCATCTGCCCGCGGGCAGCCTTGTCGGCCCAGGGGTACTCCGCCATCGGCAGCGGCCTGCTGCCGACTTTCAGCAAGAGGTGTTTGGCGTCGACAACGCGGTAGGCAATGCCCGCCCCGGTAAGGTCGCCCAGGAGCTTTCCGCAGTCGGTGTCCTGTTCGTTGCGGAACGGATTGAACTTGCAGTCGGGCCCTGCCACCAGCACCGGAGCCTGCTCGGCCGCGCGGGAAAGAGCCGGATTGGCATTGTTGCCGATCAGCCAGAAAGCCGGAAACAGCAGCAGCAGTGTCAGCATGTAGCCGAGGATGATCGGTTGTCGGCGCCCGACCTTGTCGGACAGGCTGCCAAAGATCACGAAAAAGGCCATCCCCACCGCAGCAGACACGCCGACGATGATTTCCGCACTGGTATCGGCCATGCGCATGGCACCCTTGAGGAAGCTCAGCGCCGAGAACATCGCGGTGTACCAGATCACCGTCAGGCCAGCGGAAATGCCGAACAGGGCGATGAAGATACGACGGCGATTGCCGGGATACGTGAAGCTTTCCTTGAACGGATTGCCGGAAAGCTTGCCCTCCTCGCGCATCGCGCGGAACACCGGGCTCTCCGAAAGCTTGAGGCGCATGTAGAGTGACAGCGCCAGCAGCACGAGCGACAGGACAAACGGCAGGCGCCAGCCCCAGGCTTCCCATGTTGCCGGGCTCATCATCGCCTTGCAGGAAAGGACGACGATCAGGCTGAGCACAAAGCCCCCGACCACGCTGGCCTGGATAAACCCGGTGTGAAATCCTCGCCGGTGCCTCGGCGAGTGTTCGGAAACATAGATCGCCGCACCGCCGTATTCACCGCCGAGCGCCAATCCCTGCACCACCCGCAGCAGCAGCACGATGACGGGCGCGGCGAGACCGATGCTTGCGGATGAGGGCGTGAAGCCGACCCCGGCCGTCGCGACGCCCATGAGCGTGACGGTGACCAGGAACGTGTACTTGCGCCCCAGTCGGTCCCCCAGAAAGCCGAACAGGATCGCGCCCAGCGGCCGGAAACAGAAGCCCACCGCAAAGCCCGCCCAGACCAGCAGGGTTTCCAGCGTCTCGTTGCCCGAGGGGAAAAAGGTATTTCCGATCACGGCCGCCAAGGTGCCGTAGATGAAGAAGTCGTACCATTCGAACACGGTCCCCATCGATGAGGCCGCGATCACCAGCCTCATGTCGGACGCGCTGGGCTCGGTCCCATGCGAATTGCGCGGCGTTTCGGCCATTCACCCCCCTCTGCGACCTGGCCCCCACCGGCCCGATCGCTGGTCATATTAGCCGTTCCGGGCTGGCTCTGGAAGCGCTGCGAGCGCAGCCTTCCATGGCAACGTCACCGCCCCATGACGGGCCGGATAGTCGCGCGCGGCGGCGATCTGCGAAAGTCCCGGCCAATCCGGGAGCGAGGCCTGCCCGCCGAGCCAGCTTGCGATCGCTTCGTTCGCCTCGGCAATGTCGGCCCGGCTGCGGCCTTGCACGGCATCGGCAAAGATAGCGGCTGCGGCCTGCCCGATGGCGCAGGCATGGCTGCGAATACCGATACGCTCCACCCGCCCGCATGCATCAAGGGCAAGGCCGAGCGCGATGGTGCTACCGCAGCTTGGCGAGCGCGCCTCGGCCTGGAAGGGCAGGCTATCATCCCAGCCATGTTCAGCGAGCCTGACGGCCAGCCCCAGCACTTCGGGGGTGTAGAGAACGGTTGCAGACACCGGACTATGCCGCCCCGCTGCTCAGGACTGGCCGTCGGCGTCTTCGCGGGTTTCAGCCGCACGCGCCTCCCGGCGGCGTTCGCCCAGCATCTTCACCAGCGCTTCGCTGCTGGCATTGATGAACGAATACGTCCGCGCCTGCCGGATCCAGTCGGGGCGGCCTTCCGCGCCCCAGATCGTGTCGTAGCCGAGCACAAGCACCGAGAAACCCAGCACCGCGATCAGTACGCCCTTTACCGCGCCGAAGCCGAAACCCAGCACCCGGTCGATCGGCCCAAGCAGCGAAGCACGACTGGCCCGCCCGGCCCAGCCGGCCACCAGCTTCACGGCCGCGAAGGGCACGATCAGCAGGATCGCAAAGGCCAGCACGGGCGTTGCCGAACCGGTGCCGGTATGCGGCTCCAGCCAGTGCGCCAGCGGCGTATGCATCGTACGGATGGCGATAACCGCAAAGACCCAGGCACCGAGCGCCAGGATTTCCTGCACAAAACCGCGCATGAACCCCATGGCCGCACCAAGGCCGACGATGACGAGAACTGCAATATCGAAACCGGTCATGCGGCAGGCTCTAGGCATCTCCCAGAATACGGTCAACGAGGTTGGGCAACATCGACATTCCGGTGAACTCCAGCCCCTTTTCGGGCTTGGTTGTCGCAACGGGGCCATAAGCGCGGCCGAAGCCCAGTTTCGCCGATTCGCGCTGCCGGATCGATGAATGGGCGACAGGACGAATCTCGCCGGCGAGCGAGACTTCGCCGAACCAGACGGTGTTCTTGGGCAAGGGACGATCCCCCAATGCCGACACCAGCGCCGCCGCGACCGCAAGATCGGCGGCCGGGTCGGCGAGGCGATAGCCGCCCGCCACGTTCAGATAGACTTCCGCGCTGGAGAAATTGAGCCCGCAGCGCGCTTCCAGCACGGCCAGCAACATGGCCATGCGCCCCGAATCCCAACCGACGACCGCGCGGCGGGGGGTTGCGCCGCTCTGCAACCGCACGATCAGTGCCTGGATCTCGATCAGCACCGGGCGGGTGCCTTCCATCGCCGCAAAGACCGCGCTGCCCGCCATCGCCTCCTCGCGCCCCGACAGGAACAGCATCGAGGGATTGCCGACTTCAGCAAGGCCCGCGCCCTCCATCGCAAAGACGCCGATCTCGTCGACCGGGCCGAAACGGTTCTTGAGGCTGCGCAGAATACGGTACTGGTGGCTACGCTCGCCCTCGAAGCTCATCACCACGTCGACCATGTGTTCCAGCACACGGGGCCCCGCGATATTGCCGTCCTTGGTGACGTGGCCGACGAGGATCAGGGTGACGTCGTTTTCCTTGGCATAACGGATCAGTTCGAAGGCACAGCCGCGCACCTGGCTGACCGTGCCCGGTGCGCCTTCGATGGTGTCCGAATGCATGGTCTGGATCGAATCGATCACCAGCAGCGTCGGTGCATCCATCATGCCGAGCGTCGTCAGGATATCGCGGACCGAGGTTGCCGAGGCGAGCTGGATCGGCGCTTTCGACAGGCCGAGGCGCTCGGCCCGCAGGCGCACCTGCCCTGCCGCTTCCTCGCCGCTGACATAGACGGCAGAGCTGCCCGAACTGGCAATATGGGCGGCAGCCTGCAGCAGCAGCGTCGACTTGCCGATGCCGGGATCGCCGCCCAGCAGGATCGCCGAGCCGGGGACGAGGCCGCCGCCCAAGGCCCGGTCGAACTCGGCCAGGCCGCTGGCGCGGCGCTTGGGAACCTCGCCCGGCGCATCGAGCGGCGTGAAGCGGATCGGACGGCCGCCGGAGGACAGATCGTGCTTGGTCGAAAACACCGTCTGGGGTGCTTCCTCGCTCAGCGTGTTCCACTCCCCGCAATCAGCGCACTGACCCTGCCAGCGGGTGGTAACACCGCCGCAGGACGAACAGACATATCGACGTTTGGGCTTTGCCATGGCCCATCGATTATCTGGAACGGAATGAGAACGCAATTGCCTTTCGCCGCGTCTCGTACCAAGCTAAGCCCATGCACCAGAAGGAACTGCGGATTGCGCTCGTCTGCTACGGCGGTGTCAGCCTTGCCGTCTACATGCACGGCGTCACCAAGGAATTGTGGAAGACGCTTCAGGCCAGCCGTACGTTCTGGGCTGGCGACAGCGAGCCCGGAGGCACCACGGCGGTCTACCTCAAGCTGCTGCGCCGCCTGGAGCAGGCCGGGAACCTGCGCCTGCGGGTACTGTGCGACATTGTCGCCGGAGCCAGCGCCGGCGGAATCAATTCGATCTTCCTGGCACAGGCGATCCATTCCGGCCAGTCGCTGGAGCCGCTGACCCAGCTTTGGCTGGAGGTGGCCGACGTCGACGAACTGCTCGATCCCGAGGCCCGGCCCTGGTCTGCACGCACCAAGTTCTGGGCGCAGCCGCTGGTGTCCTACCTGCTCACGCGCCCAGGCAATGCCGTCAGCGCCAGCGTGGCCCCGGAAACACGCCAGGAAGTACGCGAGAAGCTGTCACGCCTGATCCGCTCGCGCTGGTTCGAGCCGCCCTTCAGCGGTATCGGCTTCTCCCGGTTGTTGTACCGCGCGCTGTCATCGATGGCGGAAACGAGCGGCCCCGGCCTGCTGCCGCAGCGCCACCCCATCGATCTTTTCGTGACCGCGACCGACTTCAAGGGACACCTGGAAACCCTGCGCCTCCATTCACCCGAACTGGTCCTCGAAAGCGAGCACCGGCTGACCTTCGGGTTCCGTGCCCGCAGCGGAGCAGCCGAACTGGCCGCGCTTCCCGAACTCGTCATGGCGGCGCGATCCACCGCCAGCTTTCCCGGCGCATTCCCGCCGCTCCAACTCGAGGAGATAGACCGCCTCGTTTCGGAAAACGCCATCGAATGGCCGGGGCGCGAAGCCTTCCTGAAGCGGATCATGCCCGAGCACGTGGCCCGCGGCGATCTCGATTCGGTCTCGCTGATCGATGGCTCGGTGCTGGTGAACGCCCCGTTTGCCGATGCCATGCAGGTGCTTCGCAGTCGTCCGGCGACGCGGGAGATCGACCGGCGTTTTGTCTATATCGATCCGGCTCCCGATCGCGTCGGCGCCGATCTCAGGCGCGACAAGCGCCCTCCGGGCTTCTTCACGACGATCTTCGGCTCGCTCTCCTCGATCCCGCGCGAGCAGCCGATCCGCGACAACCTCGAAGCGCTGGAAGAAGAGTCGCGCGAGATGGCGACCTTGCGCGCCATCGTGCTGGCGCTGCGCCCGGAGATCGAGGAGACGGTCAGCAGCCTGTTCGGCCATACCCTTTTCCTCGACCGCCCCAATCCCAAGCGCCTCGCCGCATGGCGCGCCCGCGCGCAGCAAGCGGCGTTCGAACAGGCCGGCTTTGCCTATCACGGCTATGTGCAGGTGAAGTTCACCGGCGTTGTCACGATGCTAGCGAGGCTGGTTCACGAAGCCGCGCCGAGCCTCGGCGTCAGTTCCGCGGCACCGATCATGGAGCGCCTCTACAGCTACCTTTCCGATCACGGCATCGACCGCATGCAACCCCTGCGCGGCGGAACCTCGCCGGGAATGGCGGCGTTTTTCCGCCTCCATGACATCACTTTCCGCATCCGCCGCCTGCGCCTGCTGGCGCGGCGCGTGACGCAGGAGTGGCGGCTCGACGGCGATGTCGACGAAAGCCAGCGCGATGCTGCACGCGAAGCGATCTACGGGGCGCTGGCACTGTGCATCGAGGCGGAGGCGGTCTCGTTCCTCGGACCGGACTTCACCGAACTGGCGCAAGGCGTTTTCGAGGATCCCGGCGCCCTGCTCGATCACATTGCCGACCGGCGCGGCCTGCTGCAGATCGACGCGCAGGTCGACCAGATCCTTGCCGAGATGCTCTCGTCGATGCCGAGCGGACTGCGCAAACGACTGCTGCTCGCCTATCTCGGCTACCCCTTCTACGACACGGTGACGCTTCCCCTGCTCCGCGGTGAAGGTCTGGACGAGTTCGACCCCATTCGGGTCGACCGGATCTCGCCCGAGGATTGCCATGCGATCCGGCAGGGACCGATGCTGCGCGGCAGCGAGTTCTACAACTTCGGCGCCTTCTTCAGCCGCGCCTACCGCGAGAACGACTATCTCTGGGGCCGCCTCCACGGGGCCGAGCGTATGATCGAACTGATCGCCTCCGCCCTTGAAGGCGAGCATGCGCTGGACGAGCGGGAACTGGACCAGTTTCGCAAGGCGGCATTTCTCGCGGTGCTGGATGAGGAGCAGGGGCGGCTCAACGCCGATCCCGGCCTTGTCGGCAACCTTCGCGCCGAAGTGCTGCGCCGGATCTGATATCAACCTGCGGCGAGCTTGACTCGTTCAGCCCGCGCGGCGTCTGAGCGTTCCAAGCTGCTGATGTGTCAGCTGGTTTGAGGCCCTCGAAGCAAACACGCCGCCCTCGCTAGCGCGGGGACGGCGTGTCCTGGATTCCAGCATGAAAAACCAGGCCCGATTACTCGGTCAGGTCGTTCCATGCTTCCTTGATGCGATCGAAGAAGCCCTTGGAGCCGGGGCATTCCTCGCCAGTCTCGGTCGACTGGAGTTCCCGCAGGATTTCCTTCTGGCGCGCGGAGAGCTTGGTCGGCGTCTCCACGGTGATCTCGATAACCAGATCACCCCGGCCGCGCCCTTGCAGCACCGGCATGCCCGCACCGCGCTTGCGCAACTGCTTGCCCGACTGGATCCCAGCGGGAATGTCCAGCGAGATCGTCTCGCCATCGATGCCCGGGATTTCGATCGAGCCGCCCAGCGCGGCGGTCGTGAAGGTGATCGGAACCTGGGTCAGCAGCGAAGTGCCATCCCGTTCGAATACCTTGTGGCGCTTGACGTGGAGGAAGATATAGAGGTCGCCCGGAGGCGCGCCGAACGGCCCAGCCTCGCCCTTGCCGGCAAGGCGGATGCGGGTGCCCGAATCCACGCCCGGCGGGATTTCCACTTCCAGCGTCTGCGGACGGTCCACCCGGCCCTCGCCGCCGCAGGCGCGGCACGGCTTCTCGATAACCTCACCCCGGCCGTGGCAGGTCGGGCAGGTGCGTTCCACCACAAAGAAGCCCTGCTGCGCGCGCACCTTGCCGTGGCCGGCGCACATGTTGCAGGTGCGCTTGCCGGTGCCGGGTTCGGCGCCGGTGCCCTTGCAGGGCTCGCACCCCTGCGAGACCTCGATGGTGATCTCGGTCGACTTGCCATGGAACGCCTCGTCGAGGCTGACCTCCATGTCGTAGCGCAAGTCGGCGCCGCGACGCGCCTGCTGGCGACCGCCGCCACCGCTGCCGAAGGCGCTGCCGAAGATGGATTCGAAGATATCGCCGATGTCGCCGAACTCGGCCCCCATGCCGGGGCCGCCGCCACCGCCCATCCCTTGCTGGAACGCGGCATGGCCATAGCGATCGTAGGCCGCCCGCTTCTGCGGGTCCTTGAGGCAGTCATAAGCCTCGTTGATCTGCTTGAAGCGCGCTTCGGCTTCGTTATCGCCGGGGTTCTTGTCCGGGTGATAACGCATGGCAAGGCGGCGATAGGCCGACTTCAGCACCTTGTCGTCGGCGGTGCGCTCGCACTCGAGCAGTTCGTAATAGTCGATTTCGGTAGCTGACACGTCTCGTTATTCCCCGCGTGCAACCTGGCCGCCACCGTCACCCCTGGCAACGATGGCGGCCACGCTAGTCATGAGGACCGATCAGCCCTTGTTTTCGTCGACTTCCGAGAACTCGGCATCGACAACATCGTCGTCACCGGCCGGAGCAGCGTCCGGCGAAGCGGCCGAGGCCTGCTCCTTCTCGTAGATGGCCTGGCCCATCTTCATGGCGACTTCGGTCAGGGCCTGCGCCTTGGCGGTGATGTCGGCGGGTTCACCGCCTTCGATCGCTGCCTTGGTCGCGGCGATGGCCGCCTCGACTTCCGACTTCAGGCCGGCGTCGATCTTGTCGCCATGCTCGGCGATCTGCTGCTCGGTCGCGTGGACGAGGCTGTCGGCGTTGTTCTTGGCCTCGGCGGCCTCACGACGCTTCTTGTCCTCTTCGGCAAACTTCTCGGCATCCTTGACCATCTGGTCGATGTCGGAATCCGACAGACCGCCCGAAGCCTGGATGCGGATCTGCTGTTCCTTGCCGGTGCCCTTGTCCTTGGCCGAAACGTTGACAAGGCCGTTGGCATCGATGTCGAAGGTGACTTCGATCTGCGGCACGCCGCGGCGTGCCGGCGGGATGCCGACGAGGTCGAACTGACCCAGCAGCTTGTTGTCCTGCGCCATCTCGCGCTCGCCCTGGAACACGCGGATGGTCACCGCCTGCTGGTTATCCTCGGCGGTCGAGTAGACCTGGCTCTTCTTGGTCGGGATCGTCGTGTTGCGGTCGATCATCTTGGTCATGATGCCGCCCAGCGTCTCGATGCCCAGCGACAGCGGGGTCACGTCGAGCAGCAGCACGTCCTTGACGTCGCCCTGAAGCACACCGGCCTGGATCGCCGCGCCCATGGCGACGACTTCGTCCGGGTTCACGCCCGTGTGGGGCTCCTTGCCGAAGAAGTCCTTCACCACGTCACGCACCTTGGGCATGCGGGTCATGCCGCCCACGAGCACGACGTCGTCGATCTCCTTGGCCGAGATGCCGGCGTCGGCCAGCGCCTTGCGGCAGGGTTCGAGCGTACGCTGGATCAGGTCCGCAACCATCTTCTCGAGGTCCGAACGGGTGATCGTTTCCACGAGGTGCAGCGGGGTGGTGGCGCCGCCTTCCATGCGTGCGGTGATGAAGGGCAGGTTGACCTCGGTCGTCGCGGTGGACGACAGTTCGATCTTTGCCTTCTCGGCCGCTTCCTTCAGGCGCTGCAGAGCGAGCTTGTCGGTCCGCAGGTCCATGCCTTCCTTGGCCTTGAACTTGTCGGCCAGCCATTCGACGACCTTGGTGTCGAAGTCTTCACCGCCGAGGAAGGTGTCGCCGTTGGTCGACTTCACTTCGAACACCCCGTCGCCGATCTCGAGGATCGAGACGTCGAAGGTACCGCCGCCAAGGTCGTAGACGGCGATGGTCTTGCCGTCCTGCTTGTCGAGACCATAGGCGAGCGCGGCCGCGGTCGGCTCGTTGATGATGCGCAGCACTTCAAGACCGGCGATCTGGCCGGCGTCCTTGGTCGCCTGGCGCTGTGCGTCGTTGAAGTAGGCGGGCACGGTGATGACGGCCTGCGTCACGGTCTCGCCGAGGTACGATTCGGCGGTTTCCTTCATCTTCTGCAGCGTGAAGGCCGAGATCTGCGACGGGCTGTAGTCTTCGCCGCCGGCCTGGACCCAGGCGTCGCCGTTCTTGCCCTTGACGATGTGGTACGGAACCAGCTCGGTGTCCTTCTTGGTCACCGGGTCGTCGAAGCGGCGGCCGATGAGGCGCTTCACCGCGAAAATCGTGTTGTCGCCGTTGGTCACGGCCTGGCGCTTCGCAGGCTGCCCGATCAGGCGCTCACCATCCTTGGTGAAAGCGACGATCGAGGGCGTGGTGCGCGCACCTTCGGAATTCTCGATGACCTTCGGCTTGCCGCCGTCCATCACGGCGACGCAGCTGTTGGTGGTGCCGAGGTCGATACCAATTACTTTTGCCATTATCCCCATTCCTCACGTCAGTGGATGACACCGCGCGGATGGCCTCCCTCGAAAGAGGCAAGGCGGCTTGCACGGCTCGATGACGTTCAAAGTCGTCGATGCGGCATATAGGTGCGGTTTATCTTGGAACAAGAGCGTTGCGATGGCATTAGGCACGCGAAATTTTCATGGCCCGGCAAAACCATGCCGGACCAGCCAGAAGCCCGGATTTCGAGAAGGATTCCTCCCCGTGGACAAATGCCGCTCGCTCAGCCTGATCGCCGCCGCCCTGATCGTTTCGCTGTCAGGCTGCAAGCAGGAGGCACCGGCGACAACGGATAGTGCCAGCACCGCCGCTTCCGAAGCTGGCGCCGGAGTTTCCGCGCGTGACGGCAAGCTGATGCTGCCTGCCGTGGCCGGACGCCCGGGTGCGGCCTACTTCACCGTGCGCAACGACAGCAGCATCGCAGCCGCGCTCACCGGCGTCGCCATTGCCGGGGCCGGCAAGGCCCAGATGCACGAGACCAGCGGCGGGTCGATGAAGGCGGTCGATTCGCTGCCGATCGCGCCCGGCGCCGAGATCGAGTTCGCCCCTGGCGGGCTTCATGTCATGGTCTTCGACCTTTCCCCCACACTGAAGGCGGGTCAGTCGACCGACCTGACGCTGACTTTCGCGAACGGCGAAACACTCAAGATGCCGGTCATGATCGACAGTATCGGCGGCAGCGGCGACGACATGGAAGGCATGGGGCCGATGACCGCGCCCAGTAGCACCGCCAGCAGCGCCGCCACTGCGGCAACCGGGCACGATCATGGCAGCCAGGGCCACGGCGGCCACGATGCAGCAAAGAGCGATGCCATGGCCTCGATGCCCGGGATGGATCACTGATCACCCAAAGCCCCAGCGCCGCCTGCCCGGTGGGCGGCGAACGGCCACTGACCCAGGGCGAATGCACACTCGTCGCGGACGTGTTCGGGACCGCCATCGACTGCACGCCGGTGCGCATCCGGCGGCGGCGCTGGTTTCCCTTCCAGCCCGCCAACGTCGTGATGGCGCCTTGCGGGCACTTGCACTTCCATCCGCGCTCGCCGCTCTACCACGACGACTTCGCGTCGGCCTCGCCGCTGCTGCAAGGATTGTTCATCCACGAGATGGTGCATGTCTGGCAGGCACAGAACAAGGGGCGCTGGTACCTGCCGCTGATGCGCCATCCGCTATGCCGGTACGACTACACCCTGAGGCCGGGCTGGCCGCTCGGCCGCTACGGCATCGAGCAACAGGCGGAGATTGTCCGCCACGCCTTTCTGCTCAGGCGCGGATGGCAGGTGCCCGGCGCCGTCTCGCTGGACAGCTACCGGGCGATCCTGCCGTTCTGAGCGACCGTCAGCAGCGGCGATCCCAGTAGCGTCGACCGTCGCGGTCGTAACGATAGCAGCCGTCGTTCTTCTTCTGGGTGGAGCCGACCGCGGCGCCTGCAGCGGCACCGACCGCCGCGCCCGTGCCGACATCGCCGCCGGTCACCGCGCCGACACCGGCGCCCAGCGCGCCGCCCGCCAGCGCGCCCTCGCCCGCGTAATTGCTCGCACAGCCCGCCATGGCGAGCGCGCTTGCAGCAAGGATGGGAATCGTGAACTTGCGCATGACATTTCTCCCGTTGTTCAGGTCACATGCCTGAGCAACGGGAGCCAATGCCATGAGGTTCCGGGTTTTCCACGACACGCCCGCCTCGAAGGACGAGGCGTGTCGCGAACAAAATCAGTCCGGCTTCTTCGCCACGGCCACCATGGCCGGACGCAGCAGGCGGTCCTTGATCATGTAGCCCGACTGCAGTTCCTGCACGACGGTGCCCGGTTCAGCATCGGCCGAGGGCACTTCGATCATCGCCTGATGCTGGTTGGGATCGAGCGGCAGGCCCATGGCGGCCACGCGGGTGATGCCGTGGTTGCCGAACACCTTCTCGATCTCGCGGCCCGTGGCCTCGATGCCGGCAACGATGCTCTTCAGCTTTTCGTCCTCGCGCAGTTCGGCGGGAATCGCCGAAAGCGCACGCGAAAGATTGTCGGCCACGGAAAGGATATCGCGGGCAAAGCCGGTCGCGGCATAGGCGCGGGTGTCGGCGATGTCCTTTTCGAGACGGCGACGCACGTTCTGCGTTTCGGCACGCGCATAAAGCGCTTCCTGCTTCACCGTTTCCAGTTCCTCGCGCAGCTTGGCGAGTTCGGGGGATTCGATCATATCCTCGGGCACACCCTTCAGTTCTTCGGCCTTTGCCGCTTCATCTGCCGACTGCGTCTTTTCTTCGGTCATTATTCTTGGGTTCCAGCTATCCGATGAGCTTGCCCAGGCTCTGGGCAGTGAAGTCCACCATGGGGACTACGCGCGCATAATTCAACCGCGTCGGACCGATAACCCCCACCACGCCGACCACCCGCCCGTCGCGGTCGCGATAGGGCGAGGCGATGACGGAGGAGCCGGAGAGCGCAAACAGGCGGTTCTCGGAACCGATGAAGATGCGCGTCGATTCTGCCTCGCGGGCAAGATCGAGCAGATCGGCGACCGACTGCTTGTTCTCGAGATCGTCGAGCAACGAGCGGACCCGTTCGAGATCGGCAAGCGCGCTTTCGTCGAGCAGGTTGGCCTGCCCGCGCACGATCAGTACCGGGCGCGCGGCCGCATCCTCGCTCCAGACCGCAAGCCCCCGTTCCACCAGTTCGCGGCTGGCGGCATCGAGCGCGGACTTGCCGCTGGCAATATCGCCGCGCATCGCGCGTGCGGCTTCGGCCAGCGTGCGCCCCGAAAGATGCGCGGAAATGTAGTTGGAAGCCTCTTCCAGCGCGCCGGGCGGCAGGATCGCGGGCAGTTCGACCACGCGGTTCTCAACCGCGCCGTCCTCACCCACCAGCACGGCCAGGGCCCTGCCCGGCCCCAACGGCACGAGTTGCAGGTGCATCAGGCGAGGTTCGCGGCGCGGCACCATGACGACCCCTGCCCCCGACGTGAGGCTGGAAAGCAGCGAACTCGTCGCCTCCAGCGCCGCCTCGATCGGCCCGGGTGCGGAGATACGGCTTTCGATCGCCAGCCGCTCTTCCACGGTCGGTTCGGCAACCTGCATGATGCCGTCTACGAAAAGGCGCAGGCCGGCCTCGGTCGGCAGCCGCCCGGCACTGGTGTGCGGCGCTGCCAGCAGCCCCAGCGATTCGAGATCGGCAAGGACCGACCGGATCGAGGCCGAGGACAGGTTCATGCCGCCGGCCAGCGCCTTCGAGCCGACCGGAGTGCCGGTGGCGAGATATCCCTCCACCACCAGACGGAAGATGTCCCGCGCACGGGTGGTCAGTTCGGAGATCGGCGGGCCTGGCATCACACCGTCAATTTAGGCGATCGCAGAGCGGCCTCAAGCCAAATGCGAACAGGATTGTCCGATTGCCGCATTTTCATGCGCCCGAGGTGTTTCCCCTGCGTGCGAAAATGCTCTAGGGGGCGCCGGTAATCAACGACCAGACTTTGACCAGAGGAATTCCCATGCGACCTTCCGGCCGTACGCCCGACGAGATGCGCGCCATCGACATCCAGACCGGTTTCACCAAGCACGCCGAAGGTTCGGTGCTGATTTCCTTCGGCGATACGCGCGTGCTGGTTACCGCCTCGGTAGAGGAAAAGGTGCCGCCGTTCCTGCGCGGCAAGGGCGAAGGCTGGGTAACGGCCGAATACTCGATGCTGCCCCGCGCGACCCACACGCGCGGTTCGCGTGAAGCCGCAAAGGGCAAGCAGTCCGGCCGCACCCAGGAAATCCAGCGCCTGATCGGCCGCAGCTTGCGCGCCGTGGTCGACATGAAGAAGCTCGGCGAGCGCCAGATCGTGCTCGACTGCGACGTGCTCCAGGCCGACGGCGGCACCCGCACCGCCTCGATCTCGGGCGCGTGGGTTGCCCTGCGCCTTGCCGTCGACAAGCTGATGGCGGACGGCAAGATCAAGGAAGACCCGATCACCGGCCGCGTCGCCGCGATCTCCTGCGGCATCTGCGAAGGCACCCCGGTGCTCGACCTCGACTATATCGAAGACAGCTCGGCCGATGCCGACGCCAACTTCGTGCTGATCGAAGGCGGCAAGATCGCCGAGGCCCAGGCCACTGCCGAAGGCGCGACCTATGACGAGGAAGGCCTTCTTCGCCTCCTGCGCCTCGCACGCATCGGCTGCGACCAGATCTTCGCCGCACAGGCCAAGGCCGTCGGTCGCTGATCTCCCTCCGTTCCTGCTTCCCCGGCTTCGGCCAGGGAAGCAGGGCAGACAAAAAAGCAGAGCATGACCCGCAAGCTTGGTAACACCCGCCTCGTCATTGCCACGCACAATGCGGGCAAGCTGAAGGAAATTTCGGCCCTGCTGGCCCCGTTCGGCGTCGACTGCGTGTCGGCCGGCGAACTTGGCCTGCCCGAGCCCGAAGAAACCGGCACGACCTTTGTCGAGAACGCCCTGCTGAAAGCACATGCCGCTGCCAAGGCCGCCAACCTGCCGGCCCTGGCCGATGACAGCGGCCTTTCGGTAGTCGCGCTGGATGGTCGCCCCGGCGTCTACACCGCCGACTGGGCCGAACGGCAATGGTTCGAGGGGCCCAAGGGCCGCGACTGGTTCATGGCGATGGGCAAGGTCGAAGGCCTGCTGTGCGAACAGGGCGCGGACGTCGACCGGTCCTGCTGGTTTTCCTGCGTCCTCGCCATCGCCTGGCCGGACGGCGAGGAAGCCGTCTACGAAGGCCGCGTCAACGGCGCCTTCTCGTGGCCGCCGCGCGGCGAGATGGGCTTCGGCTACGACCCTGTCTTCGTGCCCCAGGGCCGCGACGTGACTTTCGCCCAGCTAGATCCCGAGGAAAAGCACAAGATCAGCCACCGCGCCGACGCCTTCGCCAAGCTGGTGGCGGAGCAGTTCGCAGGTTAATCCGCCCCATGGCCCGCGCGCTCTACATTCACTGGCCGTTCTGCCTCGCAAAGTGCCCCTATTGCGACTTCAACAGCCATGTCCGCGAGCGGGTCGAGCATGACCGCTGGCAAGCAGGGCTGCTGGCGGACATGCGCCGCGAACACGAAGTGGCAGGCGGCGAGGCGCTGTCGTCGATCTTTTTCGGCGGCGGCACGCCTTCGCTGATGCCCCCTGCCCTTGTCGCGCGATTGCTCGACGAAGCACAGAAACTCTGGGGTTTTGCCGAAGACATCGAGATCACGCTGGAGGGCAATCCCTCTTCCGTGGAGGCGGCCAATTATGCCGCACTGGCCGACGCCGGCGTCAACCGCGTGTCGCTCGGCCTTCAGGCGCTCGACAACAAAACGCTGCGCTTCCTTGGCCGACTTCACGACGCTTCAGAGGGGTTGAAAGCCCTTGAAGTGGCACAGAAGCGGTTCTCACGCGTCAGTTTCGACCTGATCTACGCCCGCCCGGGCCAGAGCCTCGACGCCTGGCAGCGCGAGCTGGCCCATGCCCTGTCCTACGGCACCGGACACCTCTCGCTCTACCAGCTGACCATCGAGCCGGGCACCAGGTTCGCCACCATGGTACGCCAGCACGAGTTCGAGCCGCTGGACGAGGATGCCTGCGCCGACATGTTCGCGCTCACCCGCGAAATGACCGCCGCCGCCGGCCTCCCGGCCTACGAGATCAGCAATCACGCCCGCCCCGGCGAGGAGAGCCGCCACAATCTTACCTACTGGCGCTATCAGGACTATTGCGGCATCGGCCCCGGCGCCCACGGTCGCCGCGGCGGCGTGGCGACGACGCGCCATCGCAAGCCGGAAAACTGGCTCGACGCGATCGACCGCAACGGCCATGGCATCAACGAAACACGCGAACTCGGCCGCCGCGAACAGGCGAGCGAGGCCATGCTGATGGGCCTGCGGCTTGGCGAAGGCGTCGACCTCGAGGCGCTGGCGGGTCGCTTCGGCCTCACCCCAGACCAGCTCTGCATCGGCGGCAAGGCGGCTTTCTATGAAACGCAAGGCCTTGTCTGGCGCCAGGGCAGCCGCCTTGGCGTGACCGATCAGGGTATGGCGCTGCTCGACGGGCTGCTGGCCGAACTGGTCCCCGCCGATCTCGTCGAGACATGACCAAGGCGGACCTGCTCGAAGCCTGGGGCAATCACCTCACCCATGCCCGGCGGCGCAGTCCGCATACCAGCCGCGCCTATATCGCCGCCGCCGCCCGGCTGATCGACGGTCTTGGCGCAACCGACTGGAACGCGCTTGCCGCCCTCGATCCCGGATCGCTGCGCCTCCATCTTGCCGACAGGCGCGAGGACGGCATCGGCAACGTCTCCGCCGCGCGGGAGCTTTCGGCGATCAAGAGCTTCCTTGCCTTTGCCCGGCAGCAGGCAGGCGTGCCGGAACGCGCCGGTCCGCGTGTGCGCGGGCCGCGCGTCAAGAAAGGCATTCCGCGCCCCGTCACGCCCGATGAAGCCGTGAACCTCGCCGCAATGGTGGAAGAAGACGCCCGCGAGGAATGGATTGGCGCGCGCGACCGGGCGGTGCTGCTGCTGCTCTACGGCGCGGGCATGCGTATCGCCGAAGCCCTGTCGCTGACCGGCGCGGCGCTGCCATTGGCCGAGACGATCACCGTCACCGGCAAGGGCAACAAGCAGCGGGTCGTGCCGCTGCTGCCGATCGTGCGGGAGGCGGTCGCCGATTACATTCGCAAGTGCCCCTGGCCGCTGGAGCGGGACGGCGCGCTGTTCCGCGGTGCCAAGGGCGGAGCGCTTTCGCAGGGCATGGTGCAGAAGGCCATGGCGCGGGCGCGCATCGCGCTCGGCCTGCCGTCGACGGCGACCCCGCATGCGCTCAGGCACAGTTTCGCCACCCACCTGCTCGGGGCCGGGGCGGACCTGCGCAGCTTGCAGGAACTGCTTGGCCACGCCAGCCTCGGCTCGACGCAGATCTACACCAAAGTGGACGCAGCCACGTTGCTGGACGTCTACCGCCACGCGCATCCGCGCGAGCAGGGATGATCAATCGGGGAGCGCAGCCGCTCCCCGACGACAATTTCCACCGATGTCAGATCGCGCCTTCCTCGCCCGCCAGCAGGAAGCGCCAGATCGCGGCGCCGATGGCAGCCCCGATCAGCGGCGCAACCCAGAAGGCCCAGAGCTGGGAAAGCGCCGCCGTCTCGGCGAACAGCGCCACGCCGGTCGAGCGCGCGGGGTTCACCGAGGTGTTGGTGACCGGGATCGACACGAGGTGGATCAGCGTCAGGCAAAGGCCGATGGCGAGCGGGCCGAAACCGGCCGGCGCGCTCTTCGAGGTCGATCCGAGGATCACCACGATGAACCCGGCGGTCAGGATCATCTCGATCAGCAGCGCCGCATGCAGCGAATAGGCGCCGGGAGAAAGCGGACCATACCCGTTGGTGGCAAAGCCGCCGGGTTCCCAGCCCGCCTTGCCCGAAGCGATGGAATAGAGCGCCGCCGCCGCGACGATCGCACCGATCACTTGCGCGATCCAGTAGGGGAGGAGGTCCTTCCAGTCGAGCCGGCCGCCCACCGCCATGCCCAGCGACACCGCCGGATTGAAATGCCCCCCGGAAATCGAGCCCACCGCATAGGCCATGGTCACGACCGTGAGGCCAAAGGCCAGCGCCACGCCGGCAAAGCCGATACCCAGTTCAGGAAAACCCGCTGCAAGAACGGCTGCACCGCAGCCTCCGAAAACAAGCCAGAACGTACCGAAAAATTCAGCGGCCAATCGCTTGGACATGACGTCTGCTCCCCTGTGGTTGCGGGGAAAGACTACGTCACAATGCGTAGACTGAATAGGCGAGATTTATTCCAAGACGATAGCGCGGCTCGATTTTCTGGAGCGAAGTAAATCTAGCGCGTGGACTTCCACGTGAGCACCCGCCAGAAGTACCAGGCCATCGTGATTGCTGCGAGTGCGAGGGTTGCCCAGCCGATCCACTGTCCCGCTTCGGTGAAGCGGTGCCCCAGCCACTGCCCGCCCATCAGCAAAAGCGTGTTCCACACTGCTGCCCCCGCCGCCGTATAGAGCAGGAACGGCACGTGCCGCATGTGCGAAAGCCCCGCCGGAACCGAAATCAGCGTCCGGAACATCGGCATGAAGCGCATGACAAACACGATCCAGTGGCCATGACGGCGGAAAAACCGCCCGGCGCGCTCGACATCGTGCCACTCCATCGTCAGCCAGCGCCCCCAGCGGTCGACCAGCGGTTCCATGCGCTCGTAGCCGAGGCGATCGGCAATCAGGAACAGGATGTAGTTGCCCAGCGTGCAGCCCGCGGTGCCCGCCAGCAGCACTGGCGCAAAGCTCATCGTGCCGCGCGCAAGGGCGACCCCGGCCACACCCATGATGAGCTCGGAAGGGATCGGCGGCACCAGGTTTTCCAGCACCATTAGCAAGGCGATGCCCCAGTAGCCGCCGCCCTCGATCAGGCGGATGACCCAATCATCCATGTCGGAAATTCCAAGGAACTACAGAGCAGCGCGCCGTTACATGGCGGCGTGGCGGACCGCGATGGCATCCCAGATCATCGCGCAGGTATCGCTGCCATTGAAACGGTCGATGGCGACGATGCCGGTGGGCGAAGTCACATTGATTTCCGTCAGCCATTTTCCGCCAATCACGTCGATGCCGACAAAAACCAGCCCGCGCGCCTTCAGTTCCGGCCCCATCGCCGCGCAGATCGCCAATTCGGTCGAAGTGAGCTCGGTCGCCTCGGCGGAACCGCCGACGGCAAGGTTCGAGCGGAACTCGCCCGCGCCCGGCTTGCGGTTGATCGCCCCCGCCACCACGCCGTCGACCAGCACGATGCGCTTGTCGCCCTCGGCGACGTCGGGAAGGAACGGCTGGACCATGAAGGGTTCGACCCAGGCGTTCTGGAACATCTCGACCAGCGCCCCGAGATTGCTGCCGTCGGCAGGCACGCGGAACACCGCCTTGCCGCCATTGCCGTGCAGCGGCTTGACGACAAGATCACCGCCGAGGCCGGCCGCGACCTGCCGTTCCTGGAAGGCGCGCACGTCCTCGATCCGGCGGGCGATGAGTGTGGGCGGCATGAAGCGCGCGAAATCGAGCACGAAGACCTTTTCCGGCGCATTGCGCACCGAGGCGGGATCGTTGGCGACCAGCGTCTGCCCGGCCAGCCGTTCCAGCAAGTGAGTCGCGGTGATGTAGCCAAGGTCGAACGGCGGATCCTGCCGCATCAGCACCACGTCGACATCGGCGACAAGGTCGATCAGCCGGTACTCGCCGCGGGTGAAGTGCGCGCCCTCGACACGCTGCACCGTCACCGGCGCGCCCCAGCAGGTAAGCCGCCCGGCCGCGCCGTAGGACGCGTCGTAGGCCAGGGTGCGCACGTCATAATGGAACAGCGTGTAACCGCGCGCCTGGGCGGCAAGCATGAGGGCGAAGGACGAATCGCCCGCGATGTTGATCGTCTCGAGCGGGTCCATCTGGACGGCGATGCGCAGGGTCATGAATCACTGTTCCTTGGGGGGATTGCGGAACCGCCGGTTAATCGGAATCGGCGACGTGCGCGACTAGTTTCGCATCCGCCGCGGGAAAGCCCCCGCGATATCTCGAAACAGGATGGTCTTCATGCACAATTCCCCCTTGAGCCAAGCCAACCCGTTCAAACTGGCCGCAGTCCTTGCGGCAGGGGCGACGATGCTGGTTTTCGGCAGCGTGGTCGCCGCCGCCAACCCCGAGCCGCATCCCACCGGCCATCCCGCTGACCACCCGACCTCGCACCCCACCACGCATCCGGGCGAGCACCCGTCCCCGGCGCCCAGCGAACACCCCAAGCCGCACGGCTGAGCCTGGGCGGCCTGACCAGACCCCCCGCTGTCATCCGCCGGGCTGCCAGGCATTGGTGATCCGGCGGGGCCAGCACCCCGGCGCCAGCAGCAGGACATCAATCCTGAGGTTGTCGCCGGGTTTCTGGTATCGCGCCGCCAGCACTTGCGCCGCCGCCGCCACCCGGCGCAGGCGATAGGCGTCGATCGCATGCCCCAGATCCTCGGCCCGCGAACGCCACTTCACTTCCACGAAGCAGAGTGTCCGCCCGCGCCGGACCACCAGGTCGACCTCGCCCCGCACCGTCTTCGCGCGCCGCGCCAGAACGCGCCAACCGCTTAGCCGCAAGTACCACAACGCAAGCGTCTCACCCCGCCGCCCCTGCCGCTCCGCATGGACGCGCCGATCGCTCACTTCAGTTCCAGCGCCCGCGCATAGAGCATCTTGCGATCGAGCCCGGTCGCCTTGGCCACGCTGGCCGCAGCCTGCGAGGGCTTGGCCTGCTCCAGCGCGCTGCGCAGCAGGGCATCCACATCGACCTCGCCCAGCGGTTCGTCTCCCGGCGGCGCCACCAGCAACACGATCTCGCCCTTGGGCGGATGAGCGGCGTAATGCGCGATCAGGTCCTGCGGGGTGCCGCTGCGGCATTCCTCGAACTTCTTCGTCAGTTCGCGCGCCACCGCCACTTCGCGGCCCGGCAGCACCGAATCGATAGTCTGCAGCGAATCCTCCAGCCTCGGCGCGGTTTCGTAGAAGATCAGCGTCGCGGGGACCTTGGCCAGATCCGCAAGCACACCCTCGCGCGCCCTCGCCTTGTTGGGGAGGAACCCGGCAAACAGGAAACGGTCGTTGGGCAGACCCGAGAGCGTCATCGCCATGACCGCGGCATTGGCTCCGGGCAGGCTGGTGACGGCGATCCCGCGCTCGCGCGCGGTGCGCACCAGACGGTAGCCGGGGTCCGAAATCAGCGGGGTTCCGGCATCGCTGACCAATGCCACCGGCTCGCTCTCCATCAGCGCCAGCAGACGCTCGCGGTCACCCTCGCCGGCATGGTCGTCGTAGCGAATCATCCGTTGCTTGATGCCGAGATGATGCAGGAGTTTGCCGGTCACCCGGGTATCCTCGCAGGCAACCGCACTGACGCCCCGCAGCGTCTCGACCGCCCGCAAGGTTATGTCCCCGAGGTTGCCAATCGGGGTTGCGACTATGTAGAGGCCCGGTGAAAGACTGTTTTCCATCATCGGCCTAATGGCCCAAGGACCACGGGAGCGGCAAGCAATGTTCGACACGACCCTCATCGGGCGTACCCATCGGCGCAACTTCCTTGCCGGAGCCGCCATGGCCCTGCTCGCCGGCTGCGCGGTCGTTCCCAAGGCCCCTGCCCCCGGACCGGCCCCGACGCCGACACCGAGCGAGAACAATGTCGTTGCCACCGACACCGACCGCCACCGCATCGCGCTGCTGGTTCCGGTCACCGGCCCGAACGCGGGCGTTGGGCAGGCGCTGGCCAATGCCGCGAACATGGCGCTGCTCGATACCGGCGCCAAGAACCTGCGCATCACCACTTACGACACCGGCACCAACCCCAGCGAGGCCGCACGCAAGGCCGTGGCGGACGGCAACAAGCTGATCCTCGGCCCGCTGCTGGCGGACGACATCGGCGCGGTCCGCGCCGTCGCCAAGCCTGCCAGGGTGCCGCTCATCTCGTTCTCGAACGACGAGGAAGCCGCCGGAGCCGACGTGTTCGTGATCGGCAACCTGCCCGGCCAGTCGGTCGCCCGCACGGTGGCCTATGCCCGCCAGCAGGGCGTCTCGAGCTTTGCCGCCCTTGTCCCGCGCGGCGACTACGGCCAGCGCGTCAGTGCATCGCTGCTTTCGACCGTGCGCGCCAGCGGCGGCACCGTGCTGGCGATGGAGCCCTATGACCGCACCGCCGCCTCGATCAGCGCAGCGGCCACCCGCATCAAGGCCAAGGGCGGCTACGACGCGCTGCTGATCGCCGACAGCGGCAGCCTCTCGGCCCGCGCCGCCACCGCCTACCGTGCGGGCGGCGGCACCACTTCGGTCCGCCTGCTGGGAACCGAGCTGTGGAGCGGCGAAAAGGAGCTGGCAGCCTCGCCGTCGCTGAACGGCGCGTGGTTCTCCACCGTTTCGGACGCGCGCTTCGGCCAGTTCTCCAAGAGCTACCGCGCCCGCTTCGGCGTGCAGCCCTTCCGCATCGCCACGCTCGGCTACGACGCGGTTCTGCTCACCTTGCGCGTCGCGCGTGACTGGAAGCAGGGCGCCGCGTTCCCGACGGCGGCGATGTTCGCGCAGGACGGCTTCCTCGGTGTCGACGGCGCTTTCCGCTTCAACCGCAACGGCCTGATCGAGCGCGCGCTGGAAGTGCGCACCGTCTCTGCCGGCGCGGTGAAGGTGATCGACGCCGCACCGACCGGCTTCGCCACGGGCAAATAACGGGACAGATGGGGCGTCCGGAGCGGCGCCCCATCCCTTTTGTTCTCTTTTTCTTCCACTTTTCCCCAATCGCTGCGAAAAATCGGGCATGCACGCTTGATCGCGGATTTTCCGCCTGCCTATAGTCGCAGCCATGTCCGACGACCTCTTCGAAAAGCTCCCCTCCGCGGGCGGTGAAACCTACGACGGTTCGGCCATCGAAGTGCTGGAGGGGCTTGAGCCCGTCCGCCGCCGTCCGGGCATGTACATCGGCGGCACGGACGAGCGCGCGCTGCACCACCTCGCCGCCGAAGTGCTCGACAACGCGATGGACGAAGCCGTCGCGGGCCACGCCAACCGCATCGAGGTGACGCTGGAAGAGGAACCGGGCACTGCCGGACGCCTTACCATCACCGACAACGGCCGCGGCATCCCGGTCGACGAGCATCCCAAATATCCGGGCAAGTCGGCCCTCGAAGTGATCCTTTCCACCCTGCACTCGGGCGGCAAGTTTTCCGGCAAGGCCTATGCCACCTCGGGCGGTCTCCACGGTGTCGGCATCTCGGTGGTCAACGCCCTTTCGGTGAAGACCCGCGTGGAAGTCGCCCGCAACAAGGAACTCTTCGCCCAGGAATTTTCGCGCGGGGTAACGCTGGGGCCATTGCAGAAAGTCGGCGCCGCGCCCAACCGCCGGGGCACCGCCGTCACCTTCACGCCCGATACCGAGATCTTCGGCGACCAGAAGTTCAAGCCCGCGCGCCTGTTCAAACTGGTGCGCTCGAAGGCCTACCTCTTCGCCGGTGTCGAGATCCGCTGGAAGTGCGCGCCCGCACTCGCGGTGGACGGCATTCCCGCCGAGGCGACCTTCCAGTTCCCCGGCGGCCTTGCCGACCACCTTGCCGAGCAGATCGGCAGCCGCGAATGCGTGACCACGCAGTTCTTCTCCGGCAGCCAGGAATTCCCGCGCGGCGAGGACGGCTCCGAACAGGGCCGCGTCGAATGGGCGATCGCCTGGCCGCTCTACTCGGACGGCTCCTATTCCTGGTACTGCAACACCATTCCCACGCCCGACGGCGGCACCCACGAGCAGGGCTTGCGCGGCGCGCTGACCAAAGGCATCCGCGTCTTTGCCGACCTGGTCGGGCAGGCCAAGAAGGCAAAGGACATCACCCCGGACGACGTGGTGACCGGCAGCGAAGTCATGCTTTCGGTCTTCATCCGCGATCCGCAGTTCCAGAGCCAGACCAAGGACCGCCTGACCAGCCCCGAAGCCGCGCGCATGGTGGAAGCGGCGGTGCGCGATCACTTCGACCACTTCCTGACCGACAACATGGAGCGCGGCAAGGCGCTGCTCGGCGCGGTCATGGAGCGCATGGACGAGCGCCTGCGCCGCAAGGCCGAGCGCGAGGTCAAGCGCAAGACCGCCACCAACGCCAAGAAGCTGCGCCTGCCCGGCAAGCTCACCGATTGCTCGGGCGAAACGGATGCCGAGACCGAACTCTTCATCGTCGAGGGCGATTCGGCAGGCGGTTCGGCCAAGCAGGCGCGTGACCGCAAGACGCAGGCGATCCTGCCGATCCGCGGCAAGATCCTCAACGTCGCCAGCGCCACGGCGGACAAGATCCGCGCCAATCAGGAAATCGCCGACCTCGGCCTCGCGCTCGGCTGCGGCACCCGCAAGGACTGCAACGCCGACGACCTGCGCTACGACCGCGTGGTCATCATGACCGACGCCGACGTCGACGGAGCGCACATCGCCACGCTGTTGATGACGTTCTTTTTCCAGGAAATGCCGGAAATCGTGCGGCGCGGGCACCTCTACCTCGCCCAGCCCCCGCTCTACCGCCTGACTTCGGGCTCGACGTCGGCCTATGCCCGCGACGACGAGCACCGCGCCGAATTGGAACAGACGATGTTCAAGGGCAAGAAGGTCGAAGTCGGCCGCTTCAAGGGTCTGGGCGAGATGAACCCCCAGCAACTGCGCGAGACGACGATGGCCCCGGCGAGCCGCTCGCTGATCCGCATCACCCTGCCGCCCGAATACGAAGGCCGCGCGGCGGTGAAGGACCTCGTCGACCGCCTGATGGGCCGCAATCCCGAACACCGCTTCCAGTTCATCCAGAACCGCGCGGGCGAGATCGATCCCGAACTGATCGACGCCTGAGGCGCCGATCAGTCCGATGTGATTCTTACTGGGCGCCGGAAGACGCTGCCGGCGCTACGGGCGTAGCCGCCACCGGGATTGGCGCGGGCGCGGAAGTCGCAGTGAAGGTCACATCCTCGTCGAGGAATCCCTTGACCGGGGAGCCCGTCGCGATGAACGCGCTGGTTCCAGTGGTCAGGAACCCGGCAATCGGCACGAAGGCGATGGCCGCAACAACGCCGCCCGTGCCGGTAACACCCTTGTCGTCGAACGTGCCGGTCACGCGGATATTGCGATCGCCGAGACGGATCGACACGACACGCGCGCCGATATAGCCCGACTTGCCCCACATGCCCTTGTTGCGCACTTCGGTGATCTCGCCGATCGCCGGCGTGCCTGCCGGGATCACGACCATGCCATTACGCTCGATGTTGGCGGCAACTTCCATCTGGAAACGCTGGCCGACCTTCAGCTTCTTGCCCTTGGTCGTCAGTTCCTCACGCGTGAGCAGCGGAACCTCAAGGCCTGCGCGCAGGATGTTGTCCTGCGGCTGCGCGACCATCACGGCAACCTGCTTTTCGGCTGGAGCCACCGCCGGATTCACCCCCGGAGTCACGGCTGCCTCCTGTTGCTGTGCCTGACCCGCAGCAGCAACCGACACCAGCAGGCAGAAGCCCGCGGCATACTTCAATTTCATGCTAATTCCCCCTGTGAGGCAAGAATACCTCAAGGGCGAGATTAGAATTTCCGGGCAACCACTGTCAAACCCAATACGCTGTTCGAAAAAGTTAAAACCATGACAGCAACGGTTACTCGCCGGTTTGGAATCGGCCTGAAGACTGCCCAAGGAGCGCGGTTTTTCCGCCCTCTGGACTAGGCGGCGTAGACAAATTCCTCGAGGTCACGACCGGAGGCAAAACCCGTCAATTCAAGGAGGCGAGGCGCAGGACTATGTCGATAGTTCCAGCCGAACCGACGCCGAAGTGGCGGGTTTTGGTCCGGCCCCTTCGGGGTAGCCCCCATGTGCCCCCCGGCAGCGTTGCACGGCCTTGAAAGAGAACCACTCTTCCCGCGTCCGCGCGCCTAGCCGGGGGGCAAATGGGGGCTATCGTGACCTCGAGGAATCTGTCCACGCCGCCTAGGCTGGCGGGTTCCTAGCGCATCCGCTTGAGGAACAGCCCGCTCTCACGCTTCTCGGTGGCGAAGTTGGGCAGGGTCTGCACCAGTTCCGACAACCGCGAGAACCCATAGCTGCGCGCATCGAAGCTCGATCGGTTGGCCACCCGCTGGCCGACTTCGGACAGGCTGGCGAACCCGCCCTCGTCACGCTTGCTGGCCTTCCACGCCTCGCCGATCAGTTTCACGAGGTCGGCATCGAGGGGCGGCGGGGCCGACGACGGCGCCGCGTTGTCGTCGGCATCGGCGTCGGGCAGCGTATCGAGGTCGATGAAACGGGTACAGGCCTCGCGGAACGCCTCCGGCGTGCGGCTTGTGCCGAAACCGTAGACCGGCGTGCCGTTCTGGCGGATCCGGATGGCGAGCGGCATGAAATCGCTGTCGCTGGTCATCAGGCCAAAACCGTCGATATGGCCGCCGTAAAGCAGGTCCATCGCATCGATGGTCATCTTCATGTCGGTGGCGTTCTTGCCCTTGGTCACGTCGAACTGCTGCTGCGGCTCCAGCGCATGGCGCAGCACCAGCTTCGACCAGCCTTTCAGCGAGACCTTGCTCCAGTTGCCGTAGACCCGCCGGACATTGACCGAACCCAGGTCGCCCAGAATGGTCAGCGCCGCCTCCAGATTGGCGGGCGAGGCATTGTCGGCATCGATCAACAGCGCGATATTGCGCGCGGCGCGCGGCTTGGCTGCGGGCACTTCAGGCTCCTT
Source organism: Novosphingobium sp. KA1 (assembly GCF_017309955.1). NCBI lineage: Bacteria > Pseudomonadati > Pseudomonadota > Alphaproteobacteria > Sphingomonadales > Sphingomonadaceae > Novosphingobium > Novosphingobium sp. KA1. The sequence continues at coordinate 3,295,223 of NZ_CP021247.1, forward strand.
CCGGTTGGGGCTGATCCTCGCAATGCGCGGCGGGGCGCAAGGTTGCCCGGCGCCAGACTATGGCGAAAAAGGCCAGCAACACCAGCGGCATGATCGGAACAGACAGGTTCAATGCCAGGGGCCTGGCAAAGGCCGTGGCCACGAAGGCGAGCAGCAGCACCAGCTTTTCGTAAGGCAGGAACCCGCCCCGCAGCCCCTCTCCCGTGAGCCAGAGCATCGGGAAGGCCAGCAGCACCATGTCGTAGTCGAGCACGAACGGCGTTGCGAGCGGCGCTCCCGCCAGAACCAGCGCCGCCAGCCCCGGCCGCCACCCTTTGCGCCAGCCATGGGTCACGACCAGCGCCGCGACCATTGCCGCCACCAGCGCCTGCACCGCATAGGCAGCCACGCTCGCCGTCCCCAGCAGGCGCAGCGCCGCAAATACGCTTGTCATCTTGCCAAAACCCACGGCGCCATCAGCCATCGCGATCTGTGCACGCGCGCTCGCGTCCAACCACTCTACCCAGAGCTGCGGGCCGAACGCCCAGGCCGACAGTCCCGCCAGCAGCAGCGCGGTGGACGCGGCCACCAGCACCACCTTCCATTCGCGCGAGGCGATGAGCGCCAGCGGCACCAGCACGCCGAACTGCGGCTTGACCGTCGCGAGGCCGAGGCACAGGCCTGCCAGCACGGGCTGGCGGCGAACCAGCAGCAGCCCCGTTCCCAGCAAGGCAGCGAGCAGCCACGAGGTCTGCCCATGGGTCACCACGATCACCATCGCCGGATAGGCCAGAAGCGGCAGCCACAGCGGCATGCCGAGGCGCGCCAGTACCGGCAGTTCACGCCACCAGACCCGCACCGCCGCCACATAGAGCGCGCCTGTCGCCAGCAGCCATGCCGCCAGTGCCGGGAAATAGCCCAGCCAGCCGAGTGGCCAGCACAGCGCCAGGAACGAGGGCGGATAGAAAAACGCGGTGTAACCGCTCGCCGAGGCAAAAAAGGTGCGCTGCGCCGCAATATGCGCCGCCGCGTCATACGGGTCGGCGCCGGAGATCAGCATCCGCCCCGTGGTCCAGAAACTGATGAAGTCGCTGCCCAGCAGGAACCCATTGGCGTCCACCCCGCCGTGCGAGGTCGCCAGCAGCCAGATCACCATCGCCGCATTGAGCAGGGCGAGCAGGCGCAGGTAGCCCCGCACCCGGCCCGCGCCCAGCCAGTTCATTTCACGCAAGATAAGCAGCCCCAATTTTGCGACTGCTTGCAACGCCCCGGCGGCGAAGTCCATGCCTTCGATAAGACCCGCGCCAGATCGCTTGCCATGCGGCGAGGCAAAACCTACCCATCAAGCGATCAACTAAGGATGGATGATGCAGCGTTTCGAAGGCACCGGCAGTTACGTCGCCACGGACGACCTCAAGGTCGCGGTCAATGCGGCCGTGCTGCTGCGCCGTCCGCTGCTGGTGAAAGGCGAGCCGGGCACCGGCAAGACCGTGCTGGCCGAACAGATCGCCGCCTCGCTCGGCGCCCCGCTGATCACCTGGAACGTCAAGTCCACCACCAAGGCGCATCAGGGCCTTTACGAGTACGACGCGGTCGGTCGCCTGCGCGACGGCCAGCTCGGCGATGCCCGGGTCCATGACATCAACAACTACATCCGCCGCGGCAAGCTGTGGGAAGCCTTCACCTCCCCGCGCCTTCCGGTGCTGCTGATCGACGAGATCGACAAGGCCGACATCGAGTTCCCCAACGACCTCCTTGCCGAACTCGATCGCATGGCCTTCGACGTCTACGAGACGGGCGAGCACGTCGCCGCCGCCGAACGCCCGATCGTCGTCATCACCTCGAACAACGAGAAGGACCTGCCCGACGCCTTCCTGCGCCGCTGCTTCTTCCACTACATCAAGTTCCCCGACCGCGAGACAATGCAGGCCATCGTCGACGTGCATTTCCCGGGCATCCAGAAGACGCTGGTCACCCGCGCGATGGAGATCTTCTACGAACTGCGCGAAGTGCCCGGGCTCAAGAAAAAGCCCTCCACCAGCGAATTGCTCGACTGGCTGAAGCTGCTGCTGGCCGAGGACATGCCGCTCGACGTGTTGCAGAACCAGGATGCCGCCAAGGCGATCCCGCCGCTCCACGGGGCCTTGCTCAAGAACGAACAGGACGTCATGCTGTTCGAAAGGCTCGCCTTCATGGCGCGCCGGGGGAACTGACACGATGACCGCACCCTATTCCGGGGGCTGCGTCTGCGGCGCCGTCACGCTCGCGATCGCGGGCGAACCGGTCGCCACGCGCCAGTGCTGGTGCCGCCAGTGCCAGCAGCTTGCCGCCGGCGGCCCCACCAACAACGCGATCTTCAAGGTCGAGGACGTCGCCATCGACGGCGATCTTGCCGCCTCGGCATGGCAGGCCGCCAGCGGCAACAGGCTGACCTTCCACTTCTGCCCCCGATGCGGCACCCAGATCTTTGCGCAGAGTTCGGCCCGCCCGCACCTCAAGACCATGCGCCTCGGCGCGCTCGATGCCGGACACGGCCTCAAGCCCGACGCCGTGATCTGGACCGAGGACGCACCGCAATGGGCAATGATCGACCCCGCGCTGGAGCAGTGGCCGCGCCAGCCCCCGCCGCCGCCCGGTGTCGATCCCCGGTAGGGTTGGCCCCAGCAAGACCAGCGTCGCCGAGCGCCGGACGGGTGCCCCACACCCTTTCAGGTCAGGCGTCGTAGGCCGAGATATACTCGAACATCACGGTCAGGGCGGCGCGATCCTGCTCGCTGATCTCCGGACGCCAGATCTCGAAAAGCAGAACGACGCGGTCGTCCTCGCCGCGGTTCCATGCCTCATGCTCGATGCTGTCGTCGAAGATCAGCAACTTGCCCGGCTCCCACGAACGCACCTCGTTGCCCACGCGCAGGCTGCACCCCGGCGGCACCACCAAGGGCAAATGGCAGATCAGGCGGGTATTGAGGAACCCGGTGTGCGCGGGGATATGCATGCCGGGCTTGAGCCGCGAAAACAGTGCCATCGGCGAACGACCGGCGATGCGCGGGATCGGCGCAGCTTCCAGTGCCGCCATCGTGCGCGGGCAGCGCTCGGCCTGCCGCGCCACCGGCTCGCCGCCGCGCCAGAGATACAGGGCGCCCCAGCGCGGATCGCCCAGCATGGCATTGGCCTTGGGAGGCCGTCCGGGTTCGGATTCGACATAAGGCCGGAAACCATCGTCCTCGCCCAGCACGCCCTCCAGTTCCGCGCGAATGACCTCGCTTTGCGCCTCCAGCGCGGGAACCCAGTCGAAGGCCTCGCGCTCGTAGAACTGGTTCTGCGGCAGGCCGGGGAAATAGAAGCTCTGCGGCTGCTGGACAAAGACCTGCTTGCGCCCGGTCAGGATGTCGAGCGCCTCGGCGATCCTCGGGCTCATCGCCGCGCCGCGAATGCCTTCCTGCTCCAGCCGCCCGCGCAGTTCTTCCTCGTAACGCGAAGCGAAGCCGGAAATAGCCTCGCTGGCACGCTGGAGCGCACCTTGCAGGCCCTGCGGCACGTTCGGCGTCCGGGCGGCGGTGTCGAGCGCTGCCTGATAGAATGCCGTGGCGGCCCGGCTGTCGCCGATCTGGCCATGCGCCTCCCCCTTGAGCAGGAGCGCGCCGATATGGCGCGGGTCGGCTGCCAGCACCCTGTCGAGCACCGCATCCGCCTGGCGCGGGTCTCCCGCGAAGAGAAAGGCCTGCGCCGCCGACAGCAGCGGCGGATCGGGAAGCTGCATCAGCGGCTCCAGCGCCGCAAGCGCTGCCGGGCCGTCCCGGCGCTGCAGCGCGCGGACGGCATCTTCACGAAGGCGGGCGATCTGATTCGGGGTAAGTTGCACGGTGCGATCTATAAAGCTTCGCGGCGCCCTCTCAATCGTCCGCCGGTCATCGGGCAGGCGTTTCCCACCCGCCGCGCGATAGGCTATGCGATGGGCATGAACGCTTGCCCGGCCCCTGCCCGCCTCGTTGCTTCCCTGTGCCGTTCGGTCGACCGGCGAGAGCTGCCATGCTGCTGAACTTCGTCGAGGAACTGCGCGCCGCGGGCATCGGCGCCTCGCTCAAGGAACACTTGGTGCTACTCGAAGCGCTCGACCGGGAGGTGATCGAGCGCACGCCCGAGGCGTTCTACTACCTCAGCCGGGCGACCTTCGTGAAGGACGAAGGCCTGCTCGACCGCTTCGACCAGGTGTTCCAGAAGGTCTTCAAGGGCGTGCTGACCGACTATGGCCAGCAGCCGGTGGACATTCCCGAGGACTGGCTGCGCAAGGTGGCGGAGCGCTACTTCTCGCAGGAGGAGATGGAGCAGGTCCGGTCGCTGGGTTCCTGGGACGAGATCATGGAGACGCTGAAGAAGCGTCTGGAGGAGCAGGAAAAGCGCCATTCCGGCGGCAACAAGTGGATCGGCACCAACGGCACCTCGCCCTTCGGCCATTCGGGCTACAATCCCGAGGGCATCCGCATCGGCGGTGAAGGCAAACACGGCCGCGCGATCAAGGTCTGGGAAAAGCGCGAATTCGCCAATCTCGACAACACCCGCGAACTCGGCACCCGCAATATCAAGGTGGCGCTGCGGCGCCTGCGCCGGTTTGCCCGCGAAGGCGCGGCCGAGGAACTCGACCTCGACGAGACGATCCGGGGCACCGCCAAGCAGGGCTGGCTCGACGTGGTCATGCGTCCCGAACGCCACAATGCCGTAAAAGTGCTGCTGTTCCTCGATGTCGGCGGCTCGATGGATCCGTACATCGCGATGATGGAAGACCTGTTCAGCGCCGCCAGCGCCGAGTTCAAGAACATGGAGTTCTTCTACTTCCACAACTGCCTTTACGAAGGCGTCTGGAAGGACAACCGCCGCCGCTGGTCGCAGCGCACCCCGACCTGGGACCTGCTCCACAAGTTCGGGCACGACTACAAGGTGATCTTCGTGGGCGACGCGGCGATGAGCCCTTACGAAGTCAGCCATCCCGGCGGCTCGGTCGAGCACATGAACGAGGAGGCCGGCGCCGTCTGGCTGCAGCGCGTTACGCAGACGTATCCGGCCACCGTGTGGCTCAATCCCACGCCGGAGAACCAGTGGGGCTATTCCGGCTCCACCCGCATGATCCGCGAACTGATGGGCGGGGCGATGTTCCCGCTCACGCTCGACGGGCTCGACGCGGCGATGCGGGAGTTGTCGCGCAAGAAGGCGTGACGCTCAGCCTTTCGCGTCGACGCCAAACAATGCGGTGACGCTATCGGCGGATTTCAAAAAAGTAACCGCCATTGCCGATTGAGAACGTCCACCCCCTTCGTTAAGGGCGCTCCATTCGGGTGCGCAGAACCAAATCATAACAACACTGTATCGAATGAATGGAGAAGCGGGTGCGCTTTCTCCAATAGGGGGAATTTATGCATTTCATCAAGTACGGCCTCATCTCCGCAGCCCTTCTGGCCCAGCCGGCGCTCGCCGACGAAGCCAGGCTTTCCGGGCTGCGCGTCGAAGCCCGCGTCGGTCTGGAAACCCCGACCGTCAGCGACGACGACGTCTACAAGCTGGGGCAGTCGGTCTCGATTGGCGGCGAGATCGGTTATGACATTCCGGTCAGCACGAAAGTCACCGTCGGTCCCTTCGTGAACTACGACTATGCCCGCTCGAAGGACTGCGCGAGCGGCTACTGCCTGGGTTCGGACGGCAACCTGGCCGCAGGCGGCCGCATCGGCCTCAACCTCGGCTCCGCCCTCCAGCTTTACGGCAAGCTCGGCTACGACCGCATGAAGCTTAAGGCGACCTACGCAGGCGAATCCGGCACCGAAACGCTCGACGGCGTCATGGGCGGCATCGGTCTCGACTACAATCTGTCGAGCAAGGCCTATGTCGGCGTGGAGATCAACTACGCCGATCTCGGCAGCTTTGAAGGCATCAACTTCCAGCGCCGCCATGCCGTGCTCACCGGCGGCATCCGCTTCTAAGCAGCGGCGGCATCCTCAGGGCTTCGCCGAAACGGCGAAGCCCTGAGGCATCCTGTTCAGCGATAGAGCAGCAGATCGGCGACTTCGGCCGTCCACGCGGTTTCGTCCGCACCGGCCGCCGCCTCCAGATCACCGGGCAGCGCATCGGGATTGTCGACCCACTCCCGCAGCCCCGGACCGCCGTTGATGACGTCGATCGCAAGCCGCGTGAACTCGTACTCATACGGGAAATCCCGCCAGATCGGATAGTCGGGATAGAGGCGCCGGATCGCCTTGAACGCCAGTGCCTGAAGCCGCCAGGGCCGGAAGGCGTGGTGATCGTAGAACGGGCCCTCGGCATGAATCATCAGGCCGCTGCACAGGCTCTTCGCATGCTTGTGGAACGTCGGTTCGAACCAGCACTCGCGCAAGGCGCAGCCTTCCAGCCACTCGGGCGCAAAGCGCTGCATCTCGGCCAGAACCGCCTTGGCGTCGAGGTCGGGCGCGCCGAACAGCACTTCGAGCGGGCGCGTGGTGCCGCGTCCTTCCGAAACCGTCGCCCCCTCGATCATCACCGTCCCGGCATAAGCCCGCGCCATGTTGAGATTGGCGGCATTGGGGCTGGGATTGATCCACACCCGGTCGAGCGGCCAGCCGAATCCGGGGCCTTCCGGCTCCCAGCCGTCCATCGCGATCACCCGGTAATCGACGTCGAGCTTGAAGTGACGGATGAACCAGTGGCCCATCTCGCCCAGCGTCAGGCCGTGGCGCATCGGCATCGGTCCGGCACCGACAAAGCTCTCCTGCCCCGGCAGCAGCGTCAGCCCTTCGACCGGACGACCGGCGGGATTGGGACGGTCCAGCACCCAGACGCTCTTGCCCTGTTCCTGCGCCGCTTCCAGCAGATAGAGCAGCGTGGTGACAAACGTGTAGATGCGGCAGCCCAGGTCCTGGAGGTCGAACAGGAACACGTCGGCACTGGCCATCATCGCCGCGCTGGGGCGGCGCACTTCGCCATAGAGGCTGTAGACGGGGATGCCATAGGTCGGGTCCAGCTCGTCCGCCGTCTCGACCATGTTGTCCTGCTTGTCGCCCTTGAGGCCGTGCTGGGGGCCGAAGGCGCTTGTCACGTTCACCCCCGCCGCGATCAGCGCGTCAAGCGAATGGACGAGGTCCTCCGTCACCGAAGCGGGATGGGCGACAAGCGCGACGCGGCGCCCTTCGAGGGGCTTGCGCAGTTCAGGGTCCGCCAGCAGGCGATCGATACCGAATTTCATGACGCGGTGGGTGCCGCAAGCGCCTGCGTGAAGCAAGCCGGATCATGGAAGTCAGGCGCCTCGCCGCTGTGGGAAAGCGCCCAGAAGCTGCGCACGCCGCCCTCTTCCTCGATCACGGCCGTGAAGCCCATGCCGAGCGGCAGGTCCGGCAGGCCGGCGGCGGGAATGGCGGCATCGAAGATGGCGATGTCGGAGCCCTTGCGCATCGTGCATTCGGGTTCGCGCGGCATCGGCCGCGCGCTCATGCCCTCCCGGCGCGCGGTAAAGTCATAAGCGTTCCAGCGCTCGGACGGCGAGAGGTTGATCTCGACATAAGGCTCCGCGCCGGGCGCCTGGAGGAACAGCTCGAAACAGGTGGTGTTCCAGAGCCCGTCGGCCCGGCCCTTGCCCGCAAAGGCGGGAACCACCAGCTTGCCCGCACCCAGGATCCGCCAGCGCACACGCAGCCAGCTCTGGTCGAGGCCGATCACGCGGGCCTCCATCGAACGGACAAGGACGGGCGGATGGGCGGGGTGGCAGATCAGGTCGGACATGGCCCCTGCGTAGAGCCGCGCGGGTCATGCTGGCAATCCGGACCGCTTCGGTTTCGGTCGGATATCACCACGAACGCGACCAATTGCTTCATATCCTGCGCCCCCCATGCTAGGCGCCCCGCTCCCATAAACAAGAAGCACGGTCATGACCTACAAATCTTCCCTGCTCCGCGTCCTCGAAGAACGCGGCTACATCCACCAGACGACGGATGCCGAGGGCCTCGACGCTCTCGCAGAGAAGCAGGTCGTGCCGGGCTACATCGGCTTCGACGCGACCGCCGCGTCGCTGCACATCGGCAGTCTCGTGCAGATCATGATGCTGCGCCGCCTCCAGCAGACCGGCCACAAGCCGATCGTGCTGATGGGCGGCGGCACCACCCGCATCGGCGACCCGACCGGGCGCGACGAAAGCCGCAAGATGCTGTCCGACGAGACGATCGAGACCAACATCAAGGGCATCTTCTCGATCTTCTCGCGCCTGCTGAAGTTCGGCGACGGCCCGACCGACGCGGTCATGGTGAACAACCAGGACTGGCTGGGCCAGCTCGGCTATATCCAGCTGCTCCAGGAAGTGGGCACGCACTTCACGGTCAACCGCATGCTCTCGTTCGATTCGGTCAAGCTGCGCCTCGAGCGCGAGCAGCCGATGACCTTCCTCGAATTCAACTACATGATCCTGCAGGGCTACGACTTCCGCCACCTCTGCAAGGAGAAGCAGGTGCGCCTGCAGATGGGCGGCTCCGACCAGTGGGGCAACATCGTCAACGGCATCGAACTGACCCGCCGCATGGACGGCAAGGAAGTGTTCGGCCTGACCACACCGCTGCTCACCACCGCGGACGGCGCCAAGATGGGCAAGAGCGCCTCCGGCGCGGTCTGGCTCAACGAGGAGATGCTGCCGAGCTATGACTTCTGGCAGTACTGGCGCAATTGCGACGACCGCGACGTCGGCAAGTTCCTGCGCCTGTTCACCGACCTGCCGCTGGACGAGATCGCCCGACTCGAAGCGCTTGAAGGCGCCGCGATCAATGATGCCAAGGTCGTTCTGGCCAACGAAGTGACCCGGCTGTGCCGCGGCGAGGATGCTGCCGTCGCCGCCGAAGCCACCGCAAGGGCAACGTTCGCGGGCGGCGGCCTCGGTCAGGACCTGCCGACGCTCGACGTCACCGGCGAAGGCGTTCGCCTCGGCGCGGCGCTCACCGAACTCGGCTTCACCGCCTCCAACGGCGAGGCCAAGCGCAAGATCGGTGAAGGCGCCGTGAAACTGGACGATGTCACCATGGACGATCCCGGCTTCCTGATCGAAGTGGCTTCCGGCGAAACCCGAAAGCTGAGCCTGGGCAAGAAGAAGCACGCGATCCTGCGCGGCGCCTGAAAGAGCCGCATCAATGCATTACTTCCGGCAGGCGGCAAAATCCTGCCGGAAGTTTACCGTTTGTTTGCCATTTTGATGCACTGTACCGTTTCACGGCGGCAACCAATAGGCGGACAAGAACATGAGTGCAGGAGCCCAGCTCTCTGTAACCGACAAGCGGCGGGCAACCCGCCACCCTGTCGATCACAAGCTGATCGCCGAGCATCGCCAACTGGGCGATGTCCACCTGCATATCGTCAACTTTTCCGCCCAGGGCTTCATGTGCAAGGGCGAGCTTGCGCTTGATCGCGGCGAACGGCTGGTGATGCGCCTGCCCGTGGTGGGACGGATCGAGGCCCACCTGATCTGGTCGCACGAAGGCCGCTCCGGCTTCCAGTTCGAACGCATCATCCGCATCGATGACTTCCTCAAGCTGGTTGACGCCACGCAGCCCAATCCGCGCCTCCGCCCGCGCCGGTAACACCTGCCAGCCATTGGCATCACGCAAGAAAGCCGCCCGGATCCGCTCCGGGCGGCTTTCTTGCGTGGCACCTTCACCGCACTGCAACATGAATTTTACGTCATGCTGCGATTACCTCTTGATACAGTATAACATCACCACTAGCCCAGGCGCCATGAAGACGCCCCAAGCCCGAATCGCCCTGCTGGCCTCTGCCGGCGCCCTTGCCACCACTGCCCTGCTTGCCGCACCGGGAGCCGCATTTGCCGCTGACGCTGACGCTGCCGCGACTGCAGACAGCGCTCATCCGCAGGAAAACGGCCCGGAAATCATCGTCACCGGCCGCGTGATCTCCGGCAATGCCGATCCGATCAGCGCCCCCGTGGTGCTGACCGGCGAGGCACTGACCCGCGACATCAAGCCGCAGATCGGCGAAATGCTGGCAAGCCTGCCCGGCGTCTCCAGCACCGGCTTCGCGCCGGGTGTCTCGCGCCCGGTCCTGCGCGGTTTTGACGGTCCGCGCGTGCAGGTGCTGCTTGACGGCATCGGCTCGCTCGATGCCTCCTCGGTGTCGGCCGACCACGCCGTCTCGCTCGACACGCTCAATGTCGAGCGTGTCGAAGTGCTCCACGGCCCCCGCGTCCTGCTTTACGCCAGCGATCCCTCGGGCGGCGCCGTCAACGCGGTAGACAAGCGCATCCCGCGCAGCGTGCCGGACAAGGCCTTCACCGTCGACGCACTCGGTTCCTTCGGCACCGCCGCCGACATGGTGAACGGCGGCATTGCCACCAACGTGCGCCTTGCCAGCCGCCTCGTTGCCCACTTCGACGCTTCCTACTACCACAGCGATGACCTCCACGTCGGCGGCCACGTGCTCTCGCCCGAACTGCGCGCCGAAACGCTGACCCAGGCGAGCGACCTTGCCGCCGCCGGCGACCTGACCGGCGCCGCCACGCTCACCGAACAGGCCAACGCCAAGGGCAAGATCGCCAACAGCGGCACCGAGGGCTGGAGCTACGGCGGCGGCCTCGCCTTCATCGACGACGGCGGCGACATCGGCGTCTCGGTGCAGCGTCTCGCCACCGACTACGGCATCCCGCCGCGTCCCTCGACCGATCCCGAGGCCACCAGCATCTCGCTGCGCCAGACCCGCGTCGACCTGCGCGCCGGGCTCAACCTCACCGGCTTCCTCAAGCGCCTCGAAGTGCGCGGCGCCTATGGCGACTACGAGCACGCCGAGATCGAGGACGGCGACATCGGCACCCAGTTCCACAACCAGGCCGTGGAAGTGCGCCTCCAGGCCGACCAGGCCAAGCGCGGCATCTGGAGCGGCTCGACCGGTGTCCAGTACTCGTCCTCGCGCCTCGACATCAGCGGCGACGAGGCCCTGCTGCCGGACAACAACACCAACCGCTTCGCGGTCTTCACGCTGCAGCAGCTGGAAGTCGGCCGCTTCGACCTCGAAGGCGCGCTGCGCTACGAGAACACGCAGATCCGCACGATCCCGGCCACCGAGCACCGCGACTTCGACCAGTACGCCGCCGTTGCCGGTGTCGCCTGGCACGCCACCGACACGCTGACCTTCTCGGCCAACTTCTCGCACGGCGAACGCGCACCGTCGGCCGAGGAACTCTTCGTCGACGGCCTGCATGACGCCACCCAGTCCTACGAACGCGGCAACCCGAACTTCACGGTCGAGAAGAGCAACACCGTCGAGGCAGGACTGCGCTACAATGGCGGCGCCTTTGTCGGCTCGGTCACCCTGTTCGGCACCAACTTCGACAACTTCATCACCGCCGTTCCGACCGGCGAAGTGATCGAGGACTTCCCGGTCTACCAGTACCTCCAGGCCCCCGCCCGCTTCCGCGGCATCGAGGCTGAAGGCGCGCTGACCTTCGCACGCTGGGGCGACAACGCGCTCAAGGCCGACGGCGGGGTCGACTATACCCATGCCAAGCTGGTCAACATGGGCCCGGTACCCCGCATTCCCCCGCTGCGCACGCGCGGCGGCCTCGAATTCGATTCGCCGGCCGTCACCCTGCGCGGGGAAGTGGAATGGAACGCCAAGCAGGACCGCGTGACCGAGAACGAGAACCCGACCAGCGCCTTCACGCTCGTCAACCTCAGCGCCACCTGGCGCCCGATGGGCCAGGACGGCCCGCTCTCGCTGATCCTCGCCGCCGACAACCTGCTCGACGCAACGGGCCGCCTCGCCGCCTCGGAAACGCGCGACTTCGTGCCGATCGCCGGCCGTGACGTGCGCCTCACCGCGCGGTTTACTTATTGATCCCAAACATAACCTATCGGCTCCCCATGGCAGCATGACTTGGCAAGCGCCGGTCATGCTGCCATGCAGCCCGACGTGAATACGCCCCCTTCCCCTGCAGCCGCCCCAGCGCAGCCCCCATCCCCACCGACATCCCCGCTGCGCATCGCCGATTACCGCAAGTTCTGGCTTGCCCGGTTCTTCCAGGTACTGGCCTCGACCGGCATGGTCGTCATCATCGGCTACCAGCTCTATGACGTCGCCCGCAGCGACTATGGCATGTCGATCACCCAGGCCTCGTTCCAGCTTGGCCTGCTGGGCTTTGCACAGTTCCTGCCGATCTTCCTGCTGACCCCGATTTCCGGCGTCATCGCCGACCGGTTCGACCGGCGCCGGGTGGCCGGCCTTGCCATGGGCATCGACATCCTCGTCGCGCTCGGCCTCGGCATCACCACCACGCTCGACTGGCGCAGCCTGCCCGCACTCTACATCTTTGCCGCGGTTCACGGCGCCGTGCGCGTCTTTGTCGCCCCCTCGATGAGCGCAATCGCCCCCAACATCGTGCCAAGCAGCCTGATCCCCCGCGCGATCGGCTTCAACTCGATCGCCATGCAGGCAGGTACGATCGTCGGCCCTGCGGCCTTCGGTTTCCTCTTCGCCAGCCACCACGCCTCCCCCTACTGGGTCGCGGCCTCACTCATGGCGCTTGCCGCGCTCAATATCCTGGCAATCCGCAACATTCCGCCGGTGCCCGTGGATGCGCGCAAGGCGCACCCGCTGCGCCAGATCGTCGATGGCTTCCACTTCATCTGGAGCGAACGCTTCCTGCTCGGCTGCATCACGCTGGACCTCTTCGCAGTGCTGCTGGGCGGGGCCACCGCGCTGATGCCGGTGTTCGCGCGCGACATCCTGCATGTCGGCCCCGAGGGGCTCGGCCAGATGCGCGCGGCGACGGCCGCCGGCGCCGCCGTCGTCGCGCTCTGGCTCTCGTTCCGCCCGCTGGCGAGGAACGTCGGCGTCAAGATGCTCGTGTCGGTCGCCGCCTACGGCGCGATGACGCTGGGCTTTGGTCTGTCGCGCAGCTTTGCCGTCTCGCTGGGCTTCCTCGCGCTGATCGGCGCGGCGGACATGATCTCGGTGTTCATCCGCAGCTCGCTGGTCCAGCTGCGCACGCCTGATGACAAGCGCGGGCGCGTTTCCGCCATTTCCGGGCTCGCCATCTCCGCCTCGAACGAGCTTGGCGAGATGCAGTCGGGTGTCGCCGCCGCACTTCTGGGTGCAACCGGCGCAGTTGTCTTCGGCGGCACCGCTGCCATAGTCATTACCGCAATCTGGGCCTGGGGCTTCCCCGAGATCCGCCGGGCCCGAACCTTCGCACCACGTTGGGAGCAAGAGCAATGAAGGCCGACAGCATCCTCGCCACCATCGGCAATACCCCGCATATCCGCCTCTCGCGCCTGTTCCCGGACCATGAGGTCTGGATCAAGGCGGAGCGCGGCAATCCGGGCGGTTCGATCAAGGACCGCATCGCGCTTGCCATGATCGAGGCCGCCGAGGCCGACGGTACCCTGAAGCCTGGCGGCACCATCATCGAGCCGACCTCGGGCAACACCGGCATCGGCCTCGCCATGGTCGCGGCGGTCAAGGGCTACAAGCTGGTCCTTGTCATGCCCGAATCGATGTCGATCGAGCGCCGCCGCCTGATGCTGGCCTATGGCGCCAGCTTCGACCTGACGCCGCGCGAAAAGGGCATGAAGGGCGCGATCGAGCGCGCGCGCGAGCTCATCGCCGAAACCCCCGGCTCGTGGATGCCGCAGCAGTTCGACAACCCTGCCAACGTCGCCGTCCACGTGAAGACGACCGCGCAGGAAATCCTCGCGGACTTCGCCGAGACCCCGGTCGACGTGCTGATCACCGGCGTCGGCACCGGCGGCCACCTCACCGGCTGCGCCGAGACGCTCAAGGCGACCTGGCCCTCGCTCAAGGCCTATGCCGTGGAACCGACGCTTTCGCCGGTGATTTCCGGCGGCCAGCCCGGCCCGCACCCGATCCAGGGCATCGGCGCCGGCTTCATCCCCGGCAACCTGCACACCCAGTCGATCGACGGCGCCATCCAGGTCGACCCGGCCGACGCCAAGGAATGGGCACGCCGCTGCGCGACCGAGGAAGGCATGCTGGTCGGCATCAGTTCGGGCGCAACGCTGGCCGCCATCGCCCAGAAGCTGCCCTCGCTGCCCGAAGGCTCGCGCGTGGTCGGCTTCAACTACGACACCGGCGAGCGTTATCTCTCGGTGCCGGACTTCCTGCCGGAATGAGCGGGATGGACGCTATCGCCTACAGCCACGCCGGTCAGCAGCTGACCGGCTGGCTGGCCCGCCCCTCGGGCGAGGTCCGCGCTGCGGTCATCCTCTTCCCGACCATCGCCAACGTCAACGCGCCGATGGAACGCCGCGCGAAGATGCTGGCGGAGCTTGGTTACCTTACGCTCGTCGCCGACTTTTATGGTGAGCCCGTCGCCAGCTTCGAGGCCTCGTTCCCGCTGGCCGACACGCTGCGCGCCGACAACGCCCATTACCGTGGCCGCATCGCCGCTGCCATCGCGGCACTGCGCGCGCTGCCCGAAGCGCAAGGCCTGCCGATGCTCGGCGTGGGCTACTGCATGGGCGGTCAGGCGGTTCTCGAGGCCGCACGCGAGGGCCAGGACCTGCTGGCCGCGGTCAGCTTCCACGGCACGCTGGCAACGCGCAATCCCGCGGAACCGGGCACGATCCGCCCGCGCATCCTGATCTGCCACGGCGATGCCGATCCGCTGGTCCCGCGCGAACAGGTCATCGGCTTCTGGGAGGAAATGGACAAGGCCGGGGCCAACTGGCACTTCCACGCCTATTCCGGCGTGCGCCACGGCTTCACCGACCGCGGCAGCGACGAACGCGGCATGGCCGCCCTCGGTTACGACGCCAGTGCCGACCGTCAAAGTTGGGCCGCGATGCTTTCGCTGTTCGACGAAGTTCTGGACTGAACGCCAGGATATAGGCCGTGGCTGCCCCTCGAGGCAGCCACGGTCCGTCTCATGGCCTGTCAGCAGCCGTTGGACTTGTTTCCGCCGACGGGGGGACGATGATCCCCGTCATTGCGGTGGTCGCCGCTGTTGCCCCACTTGTTGCCGTGCCGGCTGCCCTGCCAGCCTTTGCTCCTGCCGAAATCCCCGGTCAGCGCAGCCAGCTTGAGCTTCGACGCGCTCAGCGTCGATTGAGCGGCCTTCTCCCCCGCCATGGCGGCGGTTGGAGCGACTGCCAGCAGGCCCACGGCGGCGGCAGTAACGGTTAGACGTTGCATCATGAGGTTTTCCCTTCCTTCTTTGCGCCCCGAACGACCTTTCCAGGCCGACGACCTCTCCTTCGCTGCCCCAAGTCGACCCGCGCCGGTTCCGGTCAGCAGGCACGAGTCTTCCCTCGGCCGGTGAAGGGGCAAGACACCGGCCACGGGACAGTCGAAAAACAGTTTTTGCAATTATCGCAGGGCAATAGGGATCGCGCGCCAATCACCACTGCCGACCGGGAGCCTTCCCTTTCGCAGTGCAGCATGCGAGCGCGTTGCGACGATACGTCCGTCGGATCGGGCCAATCGAAGGCCCTCTCAATTTCAGCCTAACATGCTGAATTGAACAGATAAGCCTGAAACAGACTGTTCTATATGCATTTCTTGCGCGATGAACTTGCAGGCCCGGAGCGAGCCCGCAAATCCTTCAGCCCTCTACCGATTCGAGTCCTTCGTCGGTGAGACGACGATAAAAGCAGCTGCGCGCTCCGGTATGGCAGGCAGGGCCTTCCGGCCGGACCCGCAGTTCGATCGCGTCCTGGTCGCAATCGACTCGGATCTCCTCGACCCGCAGCACATGGCCGGAAGTCTCGCCCTTCAGCCACAGCTTCCCGCGCGAGCGCGAATGGAAATGGGCAAGCCCGGTCTCACGCGTGCGCGCCAGAGCTTCTGCATCCATGAACGCCACCATCAGGATTTCCCGGGTCAGGGCGTCCACCGCGATGCCGATCACCAGCCCCTGCGCGTCGAACTTGGGAAGGAAAGCAGAACCTTGCTCGCGTTCGGCCTTGGAAATCTCGGAACCGGTATCGGACATTTCAGATATATTCCCCAGATACGTCACGGCCAAATGGTTGTTGCACGATAACCACAGCCGATCACCAAAATCCCCGTAACGTGCTCAAGCCCCTTTTCAACCCCCGCGTTTGCTGGGAATGTCGCCTTGCAGCTGGGGGGCTGCTTCCGACCTTAGGTCGCTGACTGATAGATGTCTCACCGGCAGAAATGCCAAGGCAATATCAGGAAACAGGCACCACGGTTCAGGGAAGAATTGAGGGATCGGACCAGGCGGCCTGCAGGGGGGCCGCCGAACCGCTTAGCGGGGTCCACGAGTTTCGTCACGAGAACGCCCGGAGCCAATTTGGCTCCGGGCGTTTTCGTCTTTACGCTGCCCCAATCGGACATTTCCTTTTCAAAGCCTGCCCTGAGGTCAAAGCGCCTCGTCCAGAACCCGGGCAAAACAACCGATCACCACTTTGCGGGCGCCCGCGCGCTTGAGCGCCGCCACGCAGGCATCGCTGGTCGCACCGCTGGTCAGCACATCGTCGACCAGCACGATCCGCGCGCCTTTCACCAAAGGACGATGGCGCCGGGACACTGCGATCGCCCCCGACAGCACCCGCTGGCGCGCCCCGCGTCCCAGGCCGCCGAGCGAGGGCGTGGCCTTGCGGCGCTCCAGCACGGCGACGCCTAATCGCGCACCCCGCTGCCGGGCGAGGGCGCGGGCCAGCTCCGCCGCCTGATTGTAGCCGCGCCGCCAGAGCCGCCAGCGATGCAGCGGCACCGGAACCACCAGCCAGTCCGCGTCGACATCACTCATGCGGCCAGCGATCAGCCCGCCCATCATCTGCGAAAGCGCGATGCGGTTGCCGTGCTTGAGCGCCAGCACCAAGCGCCGCGAGGCATCGTTGTAGAGCGTGGCCGCAGCAATGCCGTCATGCCTGGGCGGATCGGCCATGCAAGGCGCGCACATCGCGCCTTGCGGTATGCTCTGCTTGAAGGGCCTGGCACACGTGCGGCAACCGGGATCGCCGGGTAGCACCAGTTGCTGCCAGCACGCCGGACAGAGCCCGTTCTGGGCAACGATCGCGGTGCCGCACAGCGGGCAGCGCGGCGGGAATACAAGGTCCAACAGCGGCGCAAGCGCCTTGCCAATCTCCATCGCGCCGAGACTAGGCGGCCCGGGCGCCACGGCAAGCTACAAGCTGTTCATCCGCGAAGCCGCCTGCAAGGTTGCGCGAAGCCGCCGGACGCGGCAGGGAGCCAAGCGATGGCCGAAAGCACTCCCCCCGCCCCGCCGCGTATCTTCGCCCCGTCCCGCCGCATCGCCGCCCGCCGCCGCGCCGAGGCGCTGCAACGCCTGCCCGACGCGCCGCACTACCTGCTCGACGACATGATCGAGGATGTCGAGGAACGCCTCTCGTTCCTGCGCTTCGAACCACGCCGCGCGCTGGTGATCGGCGACTGGACCGGCTCTCTCGCCCGGAGCCTGCGACTGCGCGGCATCGAGGTGGTCGAGGCGGAACCCGCCTCCGGGTTCGACGAGGAGGCGCCCTACCCCTTCGACGGTTTCGATCTCATCGCCAGCCTCGGCACGCTGGATACCGTCAACGACCTGCCCGGCGCGCTGATCCACGCCCGCCGGGCGCTGGCCCCGGGCGGCATGCTGATCGCCAGCTTCCTGTCCTCGGGAAGCCTGCCGCGCCTGCGCGAGATCATGCTGGCCGCCGACGCCGATCGCCCCGCCGCCCGCATCCATCCGATGGTGGACGTGCGGGCGGGCGGGCAACTGCTCCAGCGCACGCTCTATGCCGACCCGGTGATCGACCAGCGCCCGCTCCAGGTCTCGTTCCGCAGCTTCGAGCGCCTGATCGGCGACTTGCGTGCCCAGGCCCATTCCAGCGTCCTGGCCGACCCCGGGCCGGCGCTCGGCAAGGCCGCGCTGGCGCGCGCCAAGGCCGCGTTCGAGGCCGCCGGAGCCAACGGCAAGACCGTCGAAACTTTCGAGATTCTAACCCTATCCGGCTGGAAGAAATAAGAAAAAGGCCGGAGCGTTGCCCCGGCCTTTTTCATGTCGCCAGTGCCGCCTGCGCTGCCGCGAGGCGCGCGATGGGAACCCGGTAGGGCGAGGCGCTGACGTAATCGAGCCCCACCTTCTCGCAGAACGCGATCGAGGCCGGGTCACCGCCATGCTCGCCGCAAATGCCCAGCTTGAGATCGGAACGGACCGCGCGCCCACGCTCGGCTCCCATCTGCACAAGCTGGCCGACACCCTCTATATCGAGGCTGACGAAGGGATCGCGCGGGTAGATGCCCTTCTCGACATAAGGGCTGAGGAAACGCGCCGCATCATCGCGCGAAACGCCAAGCGTCGTCTGCGTGAGGTCGTTGGTGCCGAACGAGAAGAACCGCGCCTCCTCGGCAATCTCACCCGCCATCAGCGCCGCGCGCGGCAGTTCGATCATGGTGCCGACCATGTAATCGAGCACCTGCCCCTTTTCGGCAAAGACCCTGGCGGCAGTCTCGTCGACCACCTTCCTGAGGATCTGCAACTCGCGCCGGGTGGCGACCAGCGGAATCATCACTTCCGGCACGATCGCCTCGCCCGATGCGGCAGCCACGTCGCAGGCCGCCTCGAAGATGGCGCGGGCCTGCATTTCGTAGATTTCGGGGAAGGTGATGCCAAGGCGGCACCCACGATGCCCCAGCATCGGGTTGAATTCGTGGAGTTCGTCGGCCCGGCGCTTGAGCGTCTCGACGCCGATGCCGATGCTCTCCGACAGTTCCGCGAACTCGCCGTCACCGTGCGGCAGGAACTCGTGCAGCGGCGGATCGAGCAGGCGGATGGTGACCGGAAGGCCGGCCATGACCTCGAAGATCGCGGTGAAGTCGGCGCGCTGCTCGGGCAGCAGCTTGGCCAGCGCCGCGCGGCGCCCGGCTTCGTCTTCGGCGAGGATCATCTGGCGCACGGCCGAAATCCGGCCCGCGTCGAAGAACATGTGCTCGGTCCGGCACAGGCCGATGCCCTCGGCACCGAACTGGCGCGCCATCCGGCAATCCGCCGGGGTTTCGGCATTGGTGCGCACTTTCATGCGGCGGTGCTTGTCGGCCCAGACCATCAGCGTGGCGAAATCGCCCGCCAGTTCCGGCTCGATGGTCGGCACTTCTCCGGCCATGATGTCACCGGTGGCGCCATCGAGCGTAATGACGTCGCCTTCCTTCAGCGCCCGGCTGCCCATACGCAAGGTGCGGCTCTTCATGTCGATCGACAGGCCGGAGGCGCCCGAGACACACGGGCGCCCCATGCCGCGCGCCACCACGGCGGCATGGCTGGTCATGCCGCCACGCGCCGTCAGGATGCCCTTGGCGGCATGCATGCCGTGAATGTCCTCGGGACTGGTCTCGACCCGGACAAGCACGACCGCCTCGCCCATTTCCGCGCGCTTTTCGGCAGTGTCGGCATCAAGCACGATAGCCCCCGAAGCCGCCCCCGGCGATGCGGGAAGGCCCTTGCCGAGAATGTCGCGCGGCGCCTTGGGATCGAGCGTGGGGTGCAGAAGCTGATCGAGCGCCATCGGATCGACACGCCGGATCGCGGTCGCCTCGTCGATCAGGCCCTCGTCCACCATGTCGACCGCCATCTTGAGCGCCGCCTTGGCAGTACGCTTGCCCGAGCGGGTCTGCAGCATCCACAACTTGCCGCGCTCGACGGTGAACTCGATGTCCTGCATGTCGCGGTAGTGCTTTTCGAGAAGCTCGAACACCGCGGCAAGCTCGGTGTAGGCCTCCGGCATCGCCTCTTCCATCGACAGCGGGTTGGCCCGGGCCCGCTCACGCGCGGCCTTGGTGAGATACTGCGGCGTACGGATACCGGCGACGACGTCCTCGCCCTGCGCGTTGACCAGCCACTCGCCGTAATAGGCCTTTTCCCCGGTCGCCGGGTCGCGGGTGAAGGCGACGCCGGTGGCCGAGGTATCACCCATGTTGCCGAAGACCATGGCCTGGACGTTGACCGCCGTGCCCCAGTCACCGGGAATGTCGTTGAGGCGGCGATAGACCCTGGCGCGGTCGGAATCCCACGAATCGAACACCGCCCGGATCGCGCCCCAGAGCTGTTCGTGCACATCCTGCGGGAACGGGCGGCCGAGTTCCTCCTCGACGATGCCCTTGTATTCGCTGACCACGGCCTTCCAGTTCGACGCCGTCATCTCGACGTCGTTCATGTAGCCGTTGTCTTCCTTGGCGATCTCCAGCGCTTCCTCGAAGCGCCCATGATCGAGGCCGAGGACGACATCGGAATACATCTGGATGAAGCGGCGATAGCTGTCCCAGGCAAAACGTTCGTCGCCCGAGGTCTGCGTCAGCCCCTCGACCGTGGCATCGTTGAGGCCAAGGTTGAGGACCGTGTCCATCATGCCCGGCATCGATACCCGCGCGCCCGAACGGACCGAGACCAGCAGCGGATCGGCGGCGTCGCCAAAAGCCTTGCCGACGGTCTTCTCGATATGCGTCAGCGCCTCGGCCACATCGGTGCGCAGCGCATCCGAGAAGTCCCCGCCTTCGGCGAGGTACTTCACGCATTCTTCGGTGGTAATGGTGAAACCGGGAGGAACCGGCAGGCCGATCCCGGCCATTTCGGCCAGGTTCGCACCCTTGCCGCCGACCACGACCTTGTCGCGCCCGCGAGGATCGTCATTCCTGACATCGTTCCCCGCGCTGCCGCCGAACGTGTAGACCTGCCTGTTCATCTATCCCCCGACTTTCCTGTCCTGGCTCGTATGCTCCTTCGAGAACCGTCGGGGGAGGAGACCCTTATCCTTCGATCTTCGAGAAGTCCGCCACGTTGTGCACTGCACTGCGGAAGCGATCAAGCAAGGCGAGGCGCGAGCGGCGCTTGACCGGATCGGCATCGTTGACCGTGACGCCTTCGAAAAAGGCGTCGATCGGCGCCCGCAACGTGGCAAGCGCGGTCATGGCCGCCGCGAAGTCCTCACCCTCGACCGCCTTGGCCGCCTGAGGTTCCGCCGCTGCCACGGCATCGAGCAGCGCCTGCTCGGCAGGCTCGGCCGCATAAGGCAGCGAACCGCGCGCGGCGTAGACGTCCTTCATGTCGGGATCGTCGACGTTTTCGAGCGGATCCTCGTCGCCGGTGCGGGCGATGGCGCCGGAGAAATCTTCCTTCTTGAGGATATTCGCCGCGCGCTTGTACCCCGCAAGCAGGTTCACGCCGTCATCGGTCTGCACGAAGGCCTGAAGCGCATGGACGCGGGCCAGCAGGCGCACGAGGTCGTCCTCGCCGCCCAGCGCGATCACCGCATCGATCAGGTCGTGGCGGATGCCCGCTTCCTTCTGCTGGACCTTCAGGCGGTCCACGAAGAAGTCGAGCAGATCGCCCTCGGCCACGCCGAAGCGCAAGGTGTTGTCGGTAATCAGCCGAATAATGCCCAGCGCCGCACGGCGCAGCGCGAAGGGGTCCTTCGAGCCGGTGGGCTTCTCGTCGATCGCGAAAAAGCTGCGCAGAGTATCCAGCTTGTCCGCCAGCGCCACGGCCACCGTCACCGGGGCAGTGGGGACTTCATCGCCCTGCCCGACTGGCTTGTAGTGATCGCGGATGGCATCGGCGACGGCATCGGGCAGACCTTCGGCGCGGGCGTAATAACCACCCATAAGCCCCTGAAGTTCGGGGAATTCTCCAACCATCTCGGTGACGAGATCGGCCTTGGAAAGTTCCGCCGCCTGACGCGCCAGCGCCGGATCGCAATTCGGCACCACACCTTCGCTCGCCAGCCATTCGGCCAGCTTGGCCACGCGCTCGACCTTGTCGGCGACCGTGCCCAGTTTCTCGTGGAAGGTGATGCGTGCCAGCTTTTCGGCGTGGACCGAAAGCGCCGTCTTGCGATCCTGCTGCCAGAAGAACCGCGCGTCCGACAGGCGGGCTGCCAGGACCTTGCGGTTGCCATCGACGATGGCGGTGCCGCCATCGGTGGCGACGATGTTCGCGGTGCAAACGAAGGCGTTCGCCAGCCCGCCCGAAGCGTCCTCGCAGACGAAGTACTTCTGGTTCACGCGGGCGGTAAGCTGGATGGTTTCGGGCGGAACTTCGAGGAAGTCCTCCTCGAACCGGCCGAGCAGCGGCACCGGCCATTCGGTAAGGCCCGCGTTCTCGACAACGAGGCCCTCGTCCTCCACCAGCACCAGACCGGCAGCCGAAGCCGCCTCGCGCGCCTTGGTGCGCACGATGTCCTGACGTTCCTCATGGTTCACGAGGACATGGGCGAGGCGCAGCTTGTCCGCATAGTCATGCGCGCCGCCGATGGTGATCTCGCCGGGGGCGTGGAAGCGGTGGCCCTTGGTAACGTAGCCCGAAGCAATGCCGCCGACCTCGCACGCGACCAGATCTTCGCCGAGCACCGCAACGATGCCCGAGAGCGGACGCACCCAGCGCAGCGATTCGGTGGAGAGCGAAGCCGCCCCCCAGCGCTGCGACTTGGGCCAGGGGAACGCGCGGACAATGGCGGGGATCGCCTCTGCCAGCACGTCCTTCACCGCGCGGCCGGGCTTCTCGACAACCGCGAAATAGGTGTCCTTGCCCTTGAGGTCGCGGACTTCGAGCTGGTCTTTCGTAAGGCCGGTCTTGCGCAGGAAGCCTTCCAGTGCCTGCTCGGGCGCGCTGGTGGCGGGGCCCTTGGTTTCCTCGCGGACGGCCTCGGTCGCCAGCGGCAGACCATGGGCAATCAGCGCAAGGCGGCGCGGGGTCGACCAGACGGTGACGTCTCCCACGGCAACGCCGGCCGCTTCCATTTCCTTGCGGAACAGCTTTTCAAGGTCGGCACGGGCGCCGGCCTGCATGCGCGCGGGGATTTCTTCGCTGCGCAGTTCGAGAAGGAAGTCGGTCATGCGCTCCACCCCGGGAACTTGGCTTCCCACTGGTCCTTGTTCTTGTCGATCCAGGCCTTGCACGAACCCTTGGCGAGTTCACGCACGCGGCCGATGTAGCTTGCGCGCTCCTGCACGGAGATCACGCCGCGCGCCTGCAGCAGGTTGAAGAGGTGCGAGGCCTCAATCGCCTGGTCATAGGCGGCAAGCGGAATTTCCGCCTCGATGCAGCGCATGCACTCGGCCTCGGCAGCCTTGAAACCGGCAAACAGCGCGTCGGTGTCGGCGATTTCGAAGTTGTACTTCGACTGCTGCTGCTCGTTGGCGAGGAAGACGTCACCATAGGTAACGCCTTCGCTGTTGAACTTGAGGTCGTAGACCCAGTCCACGCCCTGGATATACATCGCAAGGCGTTCGAGGCCGTAAGTCAGTTCGCCCGCAACCGGCTTGCAGTCATAACCGCCGACCTGCTGGAAATAGGTGAACTGCGTCACTTCCATGCCGTCGCACCAGACTTCCCAGCCCAGCCCCCAGGCGCCCAGCGTCGGGCTTTCCCAGTCGTCCTCGACAAAGCGGATGTCGTGCGCCAGCGGATCGACGCCGATCGCCGCGAGGCTCTGCAGGTAAAGCTCCTGGAGGTTCTCGGGGTTCGGCTTCAGGATCACCTGATACTGGTAATAGTGCTGGAGGCGGTTCGGGTTCTCGCCATAGCGACCGTCGGTCGGGCGGCGCGAAGGCTGGACATAGGCCGCCTTCCACGGTTCGGGACCGAGCGCGCGCAGCGTGGTCGCGGGGTGGAACGTACCCGCCCCCATGCGCATGTCGTAAGGCTGGAGAATGAGGCAGCCCTGCTTGCTCCAGAAATCATGGAGCGTCAGGATCATGTCCTGAAAGCTTAGCGGCTGCCTTTCTGCGGATGGCACGGCGGTCGACATCGAAATCCCGTCAAAACTCTTGAACAGCCGGCCTTTGGCGGATCGACACCGGCAAATCAACCGCGCTGAACGACGCGATCGTGACACAGAGCGCTACCCCGGAGCAATCGATGCCGCTAAGGCAAGCCCAGAGGCGCCGTTAATCGCACGTTTGCCTGTACCGTTTCATGGAATGGCGATGAAATTCTTCCGTAAATCCCGGGTCCGTCTTGCCGCTGCCACCGCCCTTGGCCTTCTTGCCGCCACGCCGTCGCTGGCGCAGGAGGAGGCGCCCGCACGCCCTGCCATGTGGAAGATCGCGGACAAGGACACCACGATCTACCTCTTCGGCACGATCCACATCCTGCCGGAAGATACCCACTGGTTCGCGGGGCCCGTGAAAAAGGCCTTCGATTCGTCCGACCTGCTGGTCACCGAAACCGAGATCGGCTCTGCCGAATCGCTCCAGCAACTCTTCATCGACAAGGGCATGCGCCGCGACGGCACGACCCTGCGCGCCAGCCTGCCTGCGCAAGAGCGGGCGGCCTTCGAGAAGGCGCTGGCCGGCATGGGCATCCCGGCCGAAGCCTTCGACCGTTTCGAGCCGTGGTATGCCGGGCTGCTGCTGTCCCTGCTGCCGCTCAAGGCCGCCGGCTACGACAAGGCCAACGGCGTCGAGACGCTGATCGAGGCCCGGGCGGCGGAAAAGCACAAGGCCCGCAAGGCACTGGAAACGCCTGAATACCAGATCGAACTGTTCGACGGCATGCCGCTCGAAAGCCAGAACCGCTACCTTGGCGAAGTGCTGGACCAGTTGCCGACCTTGCGCGAGGACGTCGCGAAAGTGGTCACCGCCTGGAAGACCGGCCGCGCCGACGAACTTGCCAGCCTGCTCAACGAGGACGAGTCGGACGAGGCCATGCGCGCGGCTTTCATCACCAACCGCAACAAGGCATGGGCCCAGTGGCTGCAGGCCCGCATGGCGGAGCCGGGCACGGTCTTTGTCGCCGTGGGCGCAGGGCACCTTGCCGGTGAAGGCAGTGTGCAGGACCAGCTCGCAAAAGTCGGAATAAAGGCAAAACGGGTTCAGTAACAACACCATGCGACGCATTCTTGGCCTTGTTGCGAGCACCTTGCTGGCCGCCTGCTCGCAGTCGCCCGAGCCGGCAAATCCCGCGCTCTGGCATGTCGAAGGCTCCGGCGGCCAGCAGGCCTGGCTCTTCGGCACGATCCACAGCGTCAAGCGCCCGCTCGCATGGGACACCGCCAAGGTGCGCGGGGCGCTGGCCGCCGCCGACAGCGTGATGGTGGAAGTGAGCAACCTTGCCGACGAGAAAGCGGTGGCCGCCACATTCGCGCGGCTTGCCAAGAGTAGCGGGCAACCCGTTCTTTCACAGAGAATTTCCGTGAAATACCGCCCCGCGCTCGCAGCCCTCCTGAAGCGCGGGGGCTATACCGACGGCGACTTTGCGCAGATGGACACCTGGGCCGCCGCCCTCACCCTCGCCCGCATCGGCGCCAGCGACGATAACAGCCGTAACGGCGTGGACCGGGCCGTGATGACACAGGCAGGCGAGAAACCCGTCGTCGAACTCGAAGGCGCCGAACGCCAACTCGGCCTGTTCGACGGCCTCGCCGAAGCCGACCAGCGCGATCTGCTCACCGCCGTCGTGACCGACCAGCAGGGCGACGACGACAGCCGCCTCGCGGAAAGCTGGCGCAAGGGCGACATGACCGCGATCGAGCGGGAAACCCGGCGCGGCATGCTCACCGACCCGCAACTGCGCGCCGTCCTCTTCACCGGCCGCAACCGCGACTGGACGAGCAGGATCGCCGCCGCCATGACGCAAGGACACCGGCCTTTTGTTGCCGTCGGTGCGGCGCACATGGCCGGACCGGAAGGCCTGCCCGCCCTGCTCGCGGCAAACGGCTACAAGGTCACGCGGGTCGAGTGATGACCATGGACGACAGTACCTCCGGCAGCGGACCGTTCGACATCATCGGCGACGTGCACGGCTGCGCCGACGAACTGGAAGAGTTGCTTGGCCAACTGGGTTACCGGCTCGAATGGAACGGCAAGACCGTCACCGTCACGCCGCCGACCGGCCGCCGCGCGGTGTTTCTCGGCGATCTGGTCGACCGCGGACCGCGATCGCCGGACACCCTGCGCATCGCCCGTCACATGGTCGAGAACGACCACGCCCTCGCAGTCGTAGGGAACCATGACGACAAGCTCATGCGGCACCTCGCGGGACGGAATGTCACCATTTCCCATGGCCTTGCAGAGACAATCGAACAACTCCGCGAAGAACCGCCGGAGTTCCTGGCCGGGATGCAGGCATGGCTCGGCACCCTGCCCAGCCACCACGTGCTCGACCACGGCAAGCTGATCGTGGCCCATGCCGGCTTCAAGGAAAGCCTGCTCGGCCGCACCGGCAAATCCGTCCGCGCCTTTTGCATGTATGGCGAGACGACCGGCAAGATCGACGAATTCGGCCTGCCCGTTCGCGGCGACTGGGCCGCGGGTTACGCAGGCAAGGCCGTGGTCGTCTACGGACATACGCCGGTCCGCGAGGCTGAATGGGTGGGCCGGACGGTCTGCATCGACACCGGCTGTGTCTTCGGCGTCAAACTGACGGCGCTGCGTTATCCCGAACTGGAGCTGGTCTCGGTCCCGGCCCGGCGCATCCACTGCCCGCCGACCCGCCCCCTCAAGGCGCCTTCCGGGCGATCCAGCCCCGCTCCGCTTGCATTTCCGCCGAATTCGCATTAAGGGCCCGCGCTTCCCGTCATGGTCATCCCTGGAGGCGTGGCGGGAACGGCGCAGGTCGATGAGCGATCCGCTGCCGATCTATATCCAGTTTTGAAAGGCAAGTCCCATGAGCGATACGCTTAACCTGCCGGCCGAGACGCGCGAACGGGCTGGCAAGGGAGCCTCCCGTGCACTGCGTCGCGACGGCCGTGTTCCCGCTGTCATCTACGGTGGCAACGAAGAACCCATCGCGATCCACGTCGAGGAAAAGGAGCTGACCCGTCAGCTCATGACCGGCCACTTCTTCAACTCGATCGTCGAAGTCGAAGTTGGCGGCAAGAAGCTGCGCACGCAGCCCAAGGACGTTGCCTTCCACCCGGTCACCGACCGTCCGCTCCACGCCGACTTCCTGCGCCTTGGCGCCAACGCGACCGTGCACGTCAACGTGCCCGTCGTGTTCGCCAACGAAGAAGCCTCGCCGGGCCTCAAGCGCGGCGGCGTGCTGAACGTCGTTCGTCACGACCTTGAACTGGTCTGCGATGCCGACAAGATCCCGCACGAGATCACCATCGACGTGACCGGCTTCGACGTGGGCGAATCGATCCACATCCACCACGTGAAGCTGCCTTCGGGCGTTGCTTCGGCGATCACCGACCGCGATTTCACCATCGCGACGATCGCTGCCCCTTCGGCTCTGAAGAGCTCGGAAGGCGACACGACCAAGACTGAAGCCGAGTAATCGGACAGTCCTAGAGATTGGCCCCTTCCGCCCCGGCATGCCCGGCGCGCGGAAGGGGCCTTTCGCTTTTTCGGGAACAGTACAACCATGCAGCTTTGGGTCGGCCTCGGTAATCCCGGACCGCAATATGCGATGAACCGCCACAACGTCGGCTTCATGGCGGTTGATGCGATTGCGGAAATCCACCGCTTCGGCCCGGTCCAGAAGAAGTTCCAGGGCTGGCTGCAGGAAGGCCGCATCGGCACCCAGAAAGTGCTGCTGCTGAAGCCCGCCACCTTCATGAACGAGAGCGGCCGCGCCGTTGGCGAGGCGATGCGCTTCTACAAGCTGGCGATCACGGATCTCACCGTGTTCCATGACGAACTCGACCTCGCGCCCTTCAAGGTCAAGGTGAAGCAGGGCGGCGGCCATGCCGGCCACAACGGCCTGCGCTCGATCGACCAGCACCTCGGCCCCGATTTCCGCCGCGTGCGCCTCGGCATCGGCCATCCCGGCCACAAGGACCGCGTCCACGGCTATGTGCTGGGCAACTACGCCAAGGCCGAGATGGATCCGCTGGCCGGCATGCTGGGCGCCGTTGCCGCCGAAGCCGACCGCCTTTCCGCCGGCGATGACGTGCGCTTCATGAACGATGTCGCGCTGCGCCAGCAGGACTGAGCCTGCAAGCTGGCTGGCCATTTACCGCGACTGACGCTAAGGCGCGGCCAATCATTTCTTCCCGGAGTTACACATGGGTTTCCGTTGCGGAATCGTGGGCCTGCCGAATGTCGGCAAGTCGACCTTGTTCAATGCGCTCACCGAGACGCAGGCGGCGCAGGCGGCCAACTATCCGTTCTGCACGATCGAGCCCAACGTCGGCCAGGTCGGCGTGCCCGATCCGCGCCTCGACAAGCTGGCCGAGATCGCCGGTTCGGCCAAGATCATCCCGACGCAGCTTTCCTTCGTCGATATCGCCGGCCTCGTGCGGGGCGCATCCAAGGGTGAGGGCCTGGGCAACCAGTTCCTCGGCAACATCCGCGAAGTAGACGCCGTCGTCCACGTGCTGCGCTGCTTCGAGAACGACGACATCCAGCACGTCGACAACAAGGTCGACCCCATCGCCGATGCCGAGACGGTCGAGACCGAACTGCTGCTCTCCGACCTCGAAAGCCTCGAAAAGCGCGTTCCCGCGGCGCAAAAGAAGGCCGCCCAGGGCGACAAGGAATCGAAGATCATCGCTTCGGTGCTCGGCCAGACGCTGGAACTGCTGCGCGACGGCAAGCCCGCGCGCCTGACCCAGCCCAAGGACGAGGACGAAGCCCGCGTCTTCGCGCAGGCCCAGCTTCTCACCGCCAAGCCGGTGCTCTACGCCTGCAACGTCGAGGAAGAAGCCGCCGCCGAGGGTAACGAATTCTCGGCCCGGGTGTTCGAGAAGGCCAAGGCCGAAGGCGCCACCGCCGTCATCGTGTCCGCCGCCATCGAATCGGAACTTGTCGGCATGGAGATCGAGGAACGCATGGTGTTCCTTGAAGAGATGGGTCTCCACGAGACCGGGCTCGCCCGCATCATCCGCGCCGGCTACGACCTGCTCGGCCTGCTGACCTTCTTCACCGTCGGCCCCAAGGAAGCTCGCGCCTGGACCGTGCACAAGGGCGCCAAGGCCCCCGAAGCCGCCGGCGAGATCCACTCGGACATGCAGCGCGGCTTCATCCGCGCCGAAACCATCGCCTTTGACGACTACGTCGCGCTCGGCGGCGAAACCGGCGCCAAGGAAGCCGGCAAGCTGCGTCAGGAAGGCAAGGAATACCTGGTGCATGACGGCGACGTCATGCACTTCAAGTTCAACGTCTAAGAGTCTGCCTGGGGAATACCCGCACGGGCATTCCCGGTAGCGGCACCGGGCCGGTGCCGCGAAATTCGCTCTTCCGCGAATTACCAAACAAACTCTGACCATCTGAACGGCGCGGAAAATCACTTTCCGCGCCGTTCTGGCATAATTCTGCAAAGTCCCCCCGCCAAGCAGCCCCCATGAAGCGATTTGCCCTTTCGCTGGCCCTTCTCGCCGCCAGCGCCGCCCCTCTTGCCGCCACCCCTGCCCAGTCCTCGCCGCCGACAACCACGGCACCCGACGAGACGCGCGCGCCGGTGACGATCCTCGTCTCGATCGACGGGTTCCGGGCGGACTATCTGGACCGCGGCATCACCCCTCATCTCGACGCACTGGCCGCAAGCGGGATCAGCGCGGCGATGCGCCCCTCGTTCCCCAGCAAGACTTTCCCCAACCACTGGACGCTGGTGACCGGCAAAGTCCCGGATCATCACGGCATCGTCGCCAACCGCTTCGAGGACCCCGCGCGTCCGGGCGAAGTCTTCACCATGGCGAGCGACGATCCCTTCTGGTGGAACGGCGCCGAACCGATCTGGGTGACGGCGGAAAAGGCAGGCATCCGCACCGCCACGATGTTCTGGCCAGGCTCGAACGTCGCCTGGGGTGGCCGCCGCGTGAAGTCGTCGTGGACCGAGGATCAGGGCGGCACGCGTCCGTCCGACTGGCAGCAGTTCAACCAGGCGGTTTCCCCCGGCCAGCGGGTTTCGGCGGTGATCGACTGGCTGCGCCGCCCCGCCGCCTCCCGCCCGAAGTTCGTGACCGTCTACTTCGACCAGGTCGATACCGCCGGGCACCGTTACGGCCCCGATGCCGAGCAGACCAATGCCGCGGTTGCCGATGCCGACCGCGACATCGGCATGTTGATCGAGGGCCTGCGCGCGCTTGGGCAACCGGCCAACCTCGTGGTCGTCGCCGACCACGGCATGGCCGCCACTTCGAGCGAACGCACGATCGCGCTCGACCGACTCGCCAGCCCGAAGCTGTTCAAGCTGGGCGATGCCGGCCCCTTCGCGGCAATCACGCCGACCAGGGGCAAGGACGGCAAGCTCGCCGCAATCCTGCTGAAGCCCCATCCGCACATGCAGTGCTGGCGCCGGCAGGACATTCCGGCGCGCCTTCGCTACGGCACCAACGCCCGCATCGCGCCCTACTTCTGCCTGGCCGAGACCGGTTGGGAAATCGCCGCGACCACGCCCCGGACCGCCCGGAGCGGCGGCTCGCACGGCTACGACAATGCCGCGCCGGAAATGGCCGCGCTGTTCGTGGCCGCGGGACCGGCATTCAAGGCCTCCGGCAAACTGCCCGCGTTCGACAATGTCGACGTCGCCCCCTTGCTGCGCGACCTTGTCGGGCTGCCGCAGGCCCCGGATGGCGACGGCAGCGATGCGCCGTTCCGCAGCGTGCTGACGGCGAAGTAGCAGCGCCGCTCCGCCGTCGAACCGGCCATCAGGCGACCGGCGTTTCCGCGCGCTCGGGAGCGCCCGAGGCAGCCTCATCGGCACCGTCTTCGGCAGCTTCTTCGGCAGCTTCTTCGGCCGGAGCGGCGACCGGCTGTTGCTCCTCGAACGACGGATCGTCCTCCTCGGCCTTGCGGCGGCCGAACAGTCCGGCGATCTTGTTGCGCAGGACCGCAAACGCGGCGATCGCGGCAATCGCGATGGGCTTCAGGAACTTGAGCAGGATCGCCAGGATACCCAGCTTCTTGGCCGCGGCCACGCCCACACCCGCCGCGATCAGCCCGCCGATACCGTATTCGGCGGTCTTGTCGGTGGACGAATCGTAGTCCTGATAGCGCGCGCCCTGATCGAAGGCGGCATGGTCGGCAAAGGCCGTGGCCGCCTGCCGCACATCCGAAAGCTGGTCCATCGACGAGACCAGGTTGAGGCTCAGCACCCCGCGCCGGCCCAGCGTGCGGACATCATAGTTCAGCGTATGGCTGGCCGCATCGCCAACGGCGATATCCTGCGCCCAGACCACCGAATGCGTGCCTGCGTCATAGGTCGGCTGCTCGGCCCAACCGGCGAGATGCATCGCCGGATAGCCTTCGGCCT
Source organism: Novosphingobium sp. KA1 (assembly GCF_017309955.1). Lineage (NCBI taxonomy): Bacteria > Pseudomonadati > Pseudomonadota > Alphaproteobacteria > Sphingomonadales > Sphingomonadaceae > Novosphingobium > Novosphingobium sp. KA1. Next base: position 3,326,337 of record NZ_CP021247.1, read on the forward strand.
TGCGCTTCTCGTTGTTCTCGTCCTCGCCCTCGCGCATCTGCGTGAGCAATTCGGCATAGTCGACCTTGCCGGCATCGTCGTCGCTCACGAAGCCGGTCTCTTCATACGTCACCACCGCGCCCCAGGCATCGCTGAGCGGCGAGGCGCCGGCGGGCATGACCATGCCCAGCACCCGGTCGGCCGATTGCGACGGATTGCCCCAGATATCGACCAGGATCTTGCGCGCGTCTTCGGGGCCGTAAAAATCGTAGGCATCGCCAAGATCGAGCGTCGCATGGGCCTCGGCGATGGCGATCTTGCCATGCCGGGGCTGCAGCGACTTGGCGGCGGCAACAACTGCTTCGGGAAGCTGCACCGGCGCGTCCGCCGCCCTGACCGGCACGCCGGCCGCAACAATCAGCGCCGCCGCCGCGACGCCAAGAAAACGTAACTTCATGAAATCCCCCGTTCAATGACCGGACATAATGCCGATGCCGCGGAACGGGTCAAGCGTGCCGGTCAGGCGGCCGGGGTCGCCTCGCCGGGCGCTGCCGCGTCGCCCCGGCAGCGCATCTCGCCGTCCGCGCGGAAGGCCACACGCTCCTGCGCATCGTGCAGGATCAGCCGGGCAGGCCAGTGCGTGGTATCCGATCCCCCGGCACGGTCCGGCAGGCTGACCAGATCCACCCACGTCGAGAGACCGACATAAGTTGTCCGCGCATCCCCCGGTAATTGCGCGCTTTCCAGCTTGGCGGCGTAACGCTTGAGGTCACCCTCGATCCGCATGAACCCTTCCTCGGCATTGCCGATGAAGATCGGGTCGGCCTCGCCCTGTCTGACGAACCGGCAGCCCGGCTTGTCGAGACCGTAACGCTCGACATCGATGCGGGTGATCGGCCTGGGCAGGATCGGGCGGAACGGCTCCTTGCTCATCCGCTCGACCATGGCGATGTCATGGGCATCCTCGGCTCTCTGGCGGGCCGGATCCTCCTTGCCGCAAGCCGAGAGAGCACCCAAAGCCGCCAAGGCAAGTACCGCAGATCGCATCATTTTCGTCCGAACAGCTTCTCGATATCCTGATGTGCGAGTTTAACCCACGTAGGGCGGCCATGGTTGCATTGGCCCGAACGCGGCGTGCGTTCCATTTCGCGCAGCAGCGCGTTCATCTCGGCGACCGAAAGGGCGCGCCCTGCCCGTACCGAGCCGTGGCAGGCCATCGTCGCCAGCACCAGATCGAGCTTTTCACCCAGCAGCAGGGCATCGCCGTTCTTGGCGAGATCGTCGGCCACGTCCTGCACCAGCGCATGGACGTTGCTCTTGCCCAGCACCGAGGGAACCGCCCGCACCAGCATCGCGCAAGGCCCGAAGCGTTCGAGCGCAAGGCCGAACTTCGCAAGGTCCGCGATCTTGTCTTCCAGCGCGTCGCAGGCGGCTTCTTCCAGTTCGACCACTTCGGGCAGGAGCAGCGCCTGACTGCGCGCCATCGCGTCCTCGGCCCCGGCGGCCTTCAGCCGTTCAAGGACAAGGCGCTCGTGCGCGGCGTGCTGGTCGACGATCACGAGGCCGTCCTGCGCCTCGGCAACGATGTACGTGCTCGCCACCTGCCCGCGCGCGACGCCCAGCGGGTAGCCGATTTCCTGCTGCGGCTCCTCGGGTACCATTTCGGCGCGGCCCGAAGGTTCGGCCATGACCTGCGCCTCGTAGGAACGCCAGGCCGCGCCGGCCTCGGCCACGCGCGGGTCTGCCGGGCGCGCGCCCGGAGAGGAATATTGCGGACCGGGGGAATATTGCCGCGCGAACAGCGAGCCCAGTGCCGGAGCGGGTTCGGGCGCGCGCGGGGCCAGCGGCTCGACCTGCCACATGTTCATCGCGGAGGCCTGCGGCGGCTGCGCGCTCTTCTGGCCCGACGATTCGAGCGCGTGGCGCAAGGCGCCGACAAGGAAGCCGCGAATGAACGCCGGGTCGCGGAACCGCACTTCGGTCTTGGCCGGATGGACGTTGACGTCGACTTCCTCGGGCGGAAGTTCGAGGAACAGCGCCAGCACCGCGTGCCGGTCGCGCGCCAGCATGTCCGCGTAGGCGCCGCGCACCGCGCCGACCAGCAGGCGGTCCTTCACCGGGCGCCCGTTGACGAACAGGTACTGGTGATCGGCAACGCCGCGGTTGTAGGTCGGCAGGCCGGCAACCCCGGTCAGCCGCGCCGTCCCGCGCTCGGCATCGATCAGCACGCCGTCGTCGGCGAGTTCGCGCGCGACGAGGCGGGCGACTCGCGAGGCCAGTTCCTCGCGCGGCTGTACCGCCAGCACCCGGCGCCCCTCATGCTCCAGCACGAAGCCGATATCGGGCCGCGCCATCGCGAGGCGGCGCACGACATCCTGGCAGGCGGCATATTCGGAGCGGGCCGAGCGCAGGAACTTGCGCCGCGCAGGCACTTTGCCGAACAGGTCCTCGACCCGGATGCGCGTGCCCGGCGGCAGCGCGGCGGGCGAATCGATTACCACCTGCCCGTGATCGACCACCCGCTTCCAGCCTTCGACCGAATCGTGCGGGCGGCTTTCGATGGTCAGCCGGGCAACCGAGCCGATCGAGGGCAGCGCCTCGCCCCGGAACCCCAGCGTGGTCACCAGTTCGATCGCCTCGTCGGGCAGCTTCGAGGTGGCATGGCGCTCCAACGCCAGCGCGATCTCGTCGGGGCGCATGCCGCAGCCGTCGTCGGTCACCTCGATGAGGTCGAGACCGCCCGAGGCGAGCCGCACGGTGATCTCGGTCGATCCCGCGTCGATGGCATTCTCGACCAGTTCCTTGAGCGCCGCCGCGGGCCGCTCGACCACTTCGCCCGCGGCGATGCGGTTGACGAGATGCTCGGGAAGACGGCGGATCGTGGGCATTTTCAGGTCTCTGGTTCGGCCCCTTGCGGCGGGGCTAGGTGGCGCCGGGAGGCGCGCTGGTCATCGCGGCTTCTACCGGGGGAAAGCCGCATTCACGAACTGTTCCCATCCCTAGCGACGAAGCGCGAGGAATTCGAGACGGACCCCCGTGGATTCCCCCCGGAAAATGACACAAAATTTTGGCGTTTCGCAAATCGATGGGCTAAGGGGCTGTCTCTCCTTCAAACAAGCCGGCCACGCCGTCCCCCAACAGGGCGGCAATCGGCCTGAAAGACAACGGATTACTGATGGCCTCGCCCTTCTCGCGATTCTTCAAGCTCGGCTCCCAGAACATGGCTATCGACCTGGGTACCGCCAATACGCTCGTCTATGTCCAGGATCGCGGGATCGTGCTGAACGAACCGTCGGTGGTCGCCATCGAGACGCTGAACGGCGTCAAGAAGGTCAAGGCCGTGGGCGACGACGCCAAGATGATGATGGGCAAGACGCCCGACAACATCGAAGCCATCCGCCCGCTGCGTGACGGCGTGATCGCCGACATCGAAATCGCGGAAGAGATGATCAAGCACTTCATCCGCAAGGTGCACGGCAAGAAGAACCTGTTCCGCTATCCGGAAATCGTCATCTGCGTGCCCTCGGGCTCGACCTCGGTCGAACGCCGCGCGATCCGTGACGCCGCCTCGAACGCCGGTGCCAGCCAGGTCTACCTGATCCTCGAACCGATGGCCGCCGCGATCGGCGCCGACATGCCCGTCACCGAACCGGTCGGCTCGATGGTGGTCGACATCGGCGGCGGCACCACCGAAGTCGCCGTGCTGTCGCTGCGCGGCCTTGCCTACACCACTTCGGTGCGTGTCGGCGGCGACAAGATGGACGAAGCGATCGTTTCCTACGTGCGCCGCCACCACAACCTCCTGATCGGCGACGCCACGGCGGAACGCATCAAGAAGGACTACGGCATCGCCACCATCCCGGCGGACGGCATCGGCGAAACCATCCACATCAAGGGCCGCGACCTCGTGAACGGCGTGCCCAAGGAAATCACCATCAGCCAGGCGAACGTCGCCGAGGCGCTGGCGGAACCGATCGGCGCGATCATCGAAGGCGTGCGCATCGCGCTTGAGAACACCGCTCCGGAACTCGCCGCCGACATCGTCGACCAGGGCATCGTGCTCACCGGCGGCGGCGCGCTGATCCAGGGCCTGGACGACTATCTGCGCGAAGAGACCGGCCTGCCGGTCAGCGTCGCCGAAGATCCGCTGTCCTGCGTCGCGCTCGGCACCGGCCGCGCGATGGAAGACCCGGTCTATCGCGGCGTCCTGATGTCCGCATAAGCGTTCGCGCGGGCGGCGCGGCCATGAGGCACGCGCCGCCCGTTTTCTATTCCGGCACCAGGTTGCCGGCTGAGTAATCCCGGCGGACCGTCCGCCCTTGTTTCAGGAGTGCATGGCGCATGGCGCCGCCCGCAAACAGGCGCTCCAGCTATTCGCGCAGAGCGCAGTATACCACCTTCCTGAGCTACTCCGCGGGCGTGTTGGGCGCCGTCGTGGGGCTGGGGCTCGTGGTGGTCTCGCTGGTCAACCCCGATTTCTTCTCCCCGTTGCGCGGCCTTGCCGCCGACGCGACCGAGCCTGCCAGCCAGGCGGCGGCCAGCGGACGCACGTTCGGGCACGATGTCGTCGCCAACGTCACCGGTTTTTTCCATACCGGTAGCGAAGACGCGCGCATCCGTCGCGAACTGGCCGAAGCCAAGGTCCGACTTGTCGAGGCCGAAGCCACCAAGGCGGAGAACCAGCGGCTCAAGGGCCTGCTCGGCATTGGCGACAAGGACGCCAATCCGGTGGCCTTCTCGCGCCTCACCGCCTCGACCGGGGCCAGCACGCGCCGCTATGCGACGCTGGGCGCCGGACGTGACAAGGGGGTCGTCACCGGCATGCCGGTACGCTCGCCCATGGGGCTCGTTGGCCGCGTGCTCGAAGTGGGCGCCTCCAGCTCGCGCGTTCTGCTGATCACCGACAGCGAGAGCCTCGTCCCGGTGCGCCGCGCCAGCGACGGCGTTCCCGCCTTCGCCCAGGGGGCGTCCGACGGGACCTTGCGCATTCGCCTGATCAACCTTGGCCTCAATCCCTTGAAGAAGGGCGACGTGATGGTCACGTCCGGGTCCGGTGGGCTCTACCGCCCCGGCACCCCGATCGCGATCGTCACCGACCTGCTGCGCGACGGCGCCATTGCCCGCGTGCTGAGCAACCCTTCGGATACCGATTACGTCATGGTCGAACGCACCTGGGCACCGCCGCCGCCACCTCCGGCCGCCACCACCGCCGCCAAGAAGCCGGGCAAGCCCTGATGGCGCTCCGCTCCGGCCACGGCCAGCCCCGGCGCAGCATCAACCGGGCCCCCTCGCCGCTCCTGGCCCACTCGGTCCCCTGGCTGACGATCATGCTGGGATCGCTGGCGCCGTCGTGGCTGATGATCGCCTCGGCTCCGGTGATGCCGCCGCTCGGCTACCTGGTCTTCCTTGCCTGGCACCAGCTGCGTCCCGGCCTGATGCCGATCTGGGCCGGCCTGCCGCTCGGGCTGTTCGACGACCTGTTTTCCGGACAACCGTTCGGCTGCGCGGTGCTGCTCTGGTCGCTGTCCTCGATCGTGATCGACATCGTCGAGACCCGCATTCCCTGGCGCCACTTCCTCATCGAATGGCTGGTGGCGAACGGGCTGATCGTTACCTACATCCTGCTGTGCCTCGTCTTTGCCAATTTCGGCGGAGCCGACGCCCCTCTTCGTGTGATCGTACCGCAGATCGTGATTTCCGTGCTTTCCTATCCGCTTGTCGGCCGTTTCGTGGCCCTTGCCGATCGCTTCCGCCTGAAGCCGCTGCTGGTCGGCCGATGAAGATCAACTTCCGGCGCCTGATCGAGCCGCGCCACGTCAGCGCGGGCACGTTGCGCAACAGCTTCGACCGCCGCAGCCTCGTGGTCGGCGGCATCCAGGGCGGCATCGGCGTGCTCCTGGCCAGCCGCATGGCCTGGCTGGCCATCGGCCAGAACGCCAAGTACGAGCTGGAGGCGGAGAGCAACCGCGTCAACCTCTCGCTGATCCCGCCGCGCCGCGGCTGGCTGCTCGACCGCAACGGCACTCCGCTGGCCTCGAATCGCGCCGACTTCCGGGTCGACGTGATCCCCGAGCGCATGGGCGACAAGGCACAGACGCTGGGCACCTTGCGCCAGCTCCTCAACATGACGCCGATCGCCGTGCAGGACCTCGAGGACAAGATCGAGAAGGCGCGCGGCTTCGCACCGGTCGAAGTTGCCAGCGGCCTCGATTTCGAGCGATTCGCCTCGGTCAGCGTGCGCCTGCCCGACCTTCCCGGCGTCGTCACCCAGCGCGGCTTCTCGCGGTTCTATCCGCTCGGTCCCTCGGTCGGCCACCTGATCGGCTATGTCGGCCCTGCCTCTGCCGAGGAGTACGAGAAGGACCACGATCCCGTGCTCATCACGCCGGGCTACAAGGTCGGCAAGGACGCGCTCGAGAAGTTCTACGAGAAGGACCTGCGCGGCAAGCCCGGCGCACGCCGCGTCGAAGTGACCGCCTCGGGCCGGATCGTGCGCGATCTCGACACCCGCGAGGACGTCCCCGGCAAGACCATCAAGCTGACCATCGACGCCGGTATCCAGGACTATGCCGCGCGCCGCATCGGCATCGAATCGGGCGCGGCGGTGGTCATGGACTGCCAGACCGGCGACATCCTCGCGATGTGCTCGATGCCCAGCTTCGATCCCAACAGCTTTTCCGACGGCATCGGCCGCCTCGAATGGAAGATGCTGTCGGACGACGACCATGTGCCCCTGCGCAACAAGGTGCTGCGCGGGCTCTATCCGCCCGGCTCCACGGTCAAGCCGATGGTGGCGCTCTCGTTCATGGAAGCAGGCCTCGACCCGAACGAATCGGTGTTCTGCGGCGGCGGCCTGCGTGTCGGCAACCGCGTGTTCCACTGCTGGAACCACCGCGGCCACGGCCAGGTCAACATGGCCAAGGGCATCTACCAGAGCTGCGACGTCTATTTCTACCACTTCGCCCAGCGCATCGGCATGGACCCGATCGCGGCGATGGCGGGCCGCCTCGGCCTCGGCCACGATTTCCCGCTGCCGGTCTCCGGCCAGTCCTACGGCACCGTGCCGAACCCGGCGTGGAAGCTGAAGAAATACGGCAAGGAATGGCAGACCTTCGACACGGTCAACGCCACCATCGGCCAGGGCTACTTCCTGGTGAACCCGCTGCAGCAGGCCATTCAGGCCTCGCGGCTTGCCAGCGGCAAGATCATCATGCCGCGCCTGATCCACGGCAGCGACTACGAAGCCCCCAAGTCGCTCGGCATTGCCGAGGAGCACCTGGCCTACATCCACCAGGCCATGTCCGACGTCGCCAACGGCCCAGGCTCGGCGCCGCACGCACGCCTGCCCTTCCCGGACATCAAGCTGGCGGGCAAGACCGGCACCGCCCAGGTCGTCGGCCTCAACATCGGCAACGGCAAGGGCGGCCAGTGGAAGCACCGCGACCACGGCCACTTCATCTGCTTCGCGCCGGTGGAGAACCCCCGCTACGCCTGCTCCGTCGTCATCGAGCACGGCGGCGGTTCGGGGGCGGCCTATCCGGTCGCCCGCGATATCATGACCTACATCTTCGACAAGCAGAAGGGCATGGATATCCTGACCGAGCTGGAACAGGGCTGGGGCGGCACGCCCAAGCAGCGGCTCGACGCGCGATACCGCAAGTATGCCGCCGAATACGGTGTCGGCGCCCCGGCCGTGTCGTCCGAACAGGAAAGCGCGGCGGTGGACCAGTCCAATTCCGCACCGGAAGCCGCGCAGCCGATCGTCCGTGACGCGCAGTCACCCGCGCCCGAACCCGCCGCCGCGGCCAATCCGGCGGCGGGCACGGCCCAGCCTGCCTCGGCGTCCGCTTCGGGGGCCGCCTCGGGGTCCGCATCGCCCCCCGCGTCCTCTTCCACTCCGACTGCGACACCCGCGCAAACCCCCGGAAATCCGCAATGATCAGCCGCTCCATCGTCCCCGACACCATCGCCCGCCAACCCTGGGCGATGCTGGTGCCGCTGATGGGGCTGGTCTCGCTGGGCGGCGCGGTGCTCTATTCGGCAGCAGGCGGCAGTCTCCAGCCTTATGCGCTGAGCCACGTCCTGCGCTTTTTCGTGTTCCTCTGCATGGCCATCGTCATTTCCCGCTTCAGCCGGGACATGTTCCGGATGGCCGCCTATCCGATCTACGGCACCATCGTGATCCTGCTGGTGCTGGTGGAGGCGATCGGCGCGGTCGGCGGCGGCAGCCAGCGCTGGCTGAACCTCGGCTTCATGACCCTGCAGCCCTCGGAACTGATGAAACCGGCCATCGTGCTGGTGCTGGCGCGGTTCTACGAGACACTGCCCCACGCGATGACCGCCAGCTGGCGCGGCCTCGTTCCCGCTGGCCTGCTGATCCTGCTGCCGGTCGCCTTCGTGGCGATCCAGCCCGACCTCGGCACCGCGCTGGCGATCTGCTTTGGCGGCGGCGTGACGATGTTCCTGGCGGGCCTGCCAATGTGGTGGTTCGTCAGCGCGGGCGTGACCGCACTGATCAGCGCCCCGATCGCCTTCTTCACGGTCCTGCACGACTATCAGCGCAACCGCGTGCTGACCTTCCTCGATCCCGAGAGCGACCCGCTGGGCACCGGTTACCACATCACCCAGTCCAAGATCGCGATCGGTTCGGGCGGCATATTCGGCAAGGGCTTCGGCAACGGCTCGCAAAGCCACCTGCAATACCTGCCCGAACCGCACACCGACTTCGTCTTCGCGACGATGTCGGAGGAATGGGGCATGGTCGGCGGCTACTTCGTGCTGCTGGTCTTTGCGGTCATCCTCACCTGGGGCATGCGGGTCGCCCGCAGCGCGCCGGACCGATTCTCCAGCCTGCTGGCCGCCGGCATGACCGCGACGATCTTTTTCTACGTCGCCATCAACCTGATGATGGTCATGGGGCTTGCCCCGGTGGTCGGCATTCCGCTGCCTTTCATGAGCCACGGCGGCACTTCGATGATGACCAACATGATCTGCATCGGCACGCTGATGGCGATCAACCGCTGGAATACGCGCCCCAGCAGCCTTTCCTGAAAAAAAATCGAACTACCCCCTTCCCATCCAAATTTTTGCCGTTATAGGGGCCTCTCCGCCGCCGAGGAGGAGCCCGCAAGGCTCTGAAACGGCAGCCCGGACAGGGTAAAGTGTGGACGCATAGCTCAGTTGGTAGAGCAGCTGACTCTTAATCAGCGGGTCCTTGGTTCGAGCCCAAGTGCGTCCACCAGTCCTGTCCTTGCACGGAAACGTGTGTGGACGCATAGCTCAGTTGGTAGAGCAGCTGACTCTTAATCAGCGGGTCCTTGGTTCGAGCCCAAGTGCGTCCACCATTTCCGTCACTTACGCGGCAACGCGTGTGGACGCATAGCTCAGTTGGTAGAGCAGCTGACTCTTAATCAGCGGGTCCTTGGTTCGAGCCCAAGTGCGTCCACCACCGCGCCTTTCAGCGCATTTTCCTTCCGATCGAAACCTGCCTCGCGACAGAGCGCGAATCGCACCTCGTGACGGGTGCCCCCCAGGCTCCTCTCCCCATTTTCAGGTCAGGTCAGGTCGGCTCAGCAGCCGCGCGACTTGGTGTGGTGGTCGTAGTCATGACCCGGCGCACCGGCCGAATGTCCGTTCGCGTGGCCCTGCGAGGTGTAGAAGCCCGGGGGAAGCCCCTTCTTGCCCGCAGCGTTCGCCTTGGCGACACTTGCCGCAAGGTCGCCCGCCTTGGTGCCGGCGAGTGCCGGACCGGAAATGGCCAGCGCGATCCCGAGCGCGGCTACCGTGAGTGCAGTCCTGTTCATAGACTATCCCTTTCCTTGGTAACGCCGCCGCTGCCCTGCGTTGCAAGCAGGGACGGGCGACGGCTCCCGAGGTCTGGGGCCTCCATGGTTAGAACCATCCTACGCAGCTTCGTATAAGAACGCATTTAACCGAACTTAACGATGTTCGTTATGACGGCGTCAGCCATGCCGTAAGGGCGGGCCCGGCCAGGCACTGCGTCTCGCCGGAAGGCACGCAGCTTGGTGAACGGCACAGGGAATCCGCTAAAAATATTTCTGCCGCGCCGGGAGGAAAGCCCTCGGGGAGCGCCAAGACAACGCAGGGCCGGGGTACGCCGCCATAGCGCCCCCAAACTCCGCTCAAGCCGAGCTAGCGCTGCACGAAGCCCATTCAGCGAATGGTCACGCGCCGGGTGCGGGCTTCGACAAGCTCAGCCTGAGCGGGGTGGGGTTTAAATGCGGAACGGCAGGAAACGCCCCATAGCGGACGCCGGCCGAGTGTGCCATGCTTGCGCCGTGACCTCCGTTCGAGCCATTCTTATTGCCACATTTACATGGATGGGTTCAGCATGCTCGCCGAGCATCTCATCAATGGCCTGCAAGGGCATGTCAAATTCAGATGCAGTGGAGTTGGCACGAGAACAAAAGCGCGGAATGCTAAGCCGTTCTTCCCTTCCTTATCAGCGCAATTTCGCGTCTGACGTCGCCGAGTTGGCGGAGGACCCCACCAACTACGTGGCTAAAGTTAGTTTCAAGGGTGCAGATGGTCGAACGCTTGTCGGATTGATCGACCAAGACTGTTACGTGGGATGGACCGAGCACTGACCACTTCCCATCCAAACCAGACCTTCCACCCCCGCTCAGGCTGAGCCTGTCGAAGCCCCTTGAGGCGCGGCGCACGGCTTCCCATTCTTCGACAAGCGCAGGATGGCCCCTGCCCGCCTCGCCCAGCCCGATCCGCGCAAAACCTCTCGGCCGCGACCTAGCGGCCAGCCTCACCCGCTGCAGGTGCGTCTTCCGCCGGAGGGAGCGCACTGCCAGAGGCCTGGGCGTCGATCTCCTTGACCTTTGCGCCGATGCTGTCCTGCGCGGCCTTGTAGCGCTCGTCGAAGCTGGGCTCGCGGTGGCAGGCCGCCACGAGCACCAGCAGGGCCACGCAAAGGGAGGCGCGCCGCATCAGTAGTCCTTCTTGATCTTCACGTTGAGCGAGTTGACCCCCGAGCCGCCCGCCTGGCTCAGCACCGACAGCCACTTGGTCACGCTGACTTCCAGCTGCGTCGCGGTGAAGCCGCGCGCGTCGGTGATCAGTTCGACATAGATGTCGTCCGTCAGGTACTGCCCGGCGGCGAGCGCGGTGCCGCGCCCGGTGGTCTGGTCGGGGCTGAGGATGCGCAGGCGGTCGATGCCGGTTGCCGAACGCAGCTTGCCCAGCGGATTGAGGCCGCCCCCGCTTGCCCGCAGCGAGTTGAGCGAGGTCGCCAGCTGCACCGCCTGGATCGCCGAAAGGTTGGCGATCGAGCTGCCGAACAGGATGCGCGAGAGGATCTCGTCATCGGGCAGGCTCGGGTCCGAACTGAACTCGATCTGCGGGTTGTAGGCCCTGCCGCTGACCGAGACGGTCACCGCCACGTCCTCGATCGTGTCGGTTGCGGCGATCGAGACCGAAGGATCGATGGTGCGTCCGCCGTTGAACGAGATCTTGCCCGACGAGATGTCGAACGAGCGCCCGGCAAAGTCAAGGTTGCCGCGGATCAGCGTGACGTCGCCCGCCATCGTCGGCGCGGCGCTGGTGCCGCCCACGGTGAAGTCGGCCGACCACTCCGAATCGAGCCCCATGCCCGAGACGTAGAGCTTTTCCGGCGCCTTGAGGTGCAGGTCGAGACGCAGCGTCGAGAACGCGGTCAGTATCGGCTCGGCCTGCTCGTCGCCGGTCACGCGGGTCGGCCCGGTCTTCGGCTTGAAGCGCACGCCGGTGAGCTGCGGGATCTCCACGGCCCCTTCCCGCACGATCTGGTAGCGCGTTTCCGGCAGCCGCAGCTCGCCCGAGAGGAGGGCCTTCTCGCCCGCCCGCTTGGTCAGGTTGACGGTGCCGGTGGCGCTGGCCGAAAGCGAGGAGCTGCGCGCCAGCCGCGCCTTGTCGAGCTTGACCGCGAGGTCCATGGGATAGCCTTCCGCCGCCGCCAGGCTCATCCGCCCGCTCGCGCTGACGGTGCCGCTGCCGGCATTGGCATTGAGCGACTGCAGTTCGAAGTTGTTGCCGTTGAAGCGGCCTGCCAGCGTCATGTTGGTCAGCTTGGTGCCGTAGGCCTGGTATTCGTATGTGAGGTCACGCCCCTTCACCAGACCGTTCACGCAAGGATCGGTGAGCTTGCACGAGAAGTCCGCCGCCAACCCGACCGAGCCGACCAGCGTCTGCCCGGGCTGTCCGGCGAACGAGAACAGCGTGTCGGCCGGGCCGTTGTAGCGGATGCCTCCGCCCAGCGGCGCTTCCAGCAGCCGCTGCGACCAGGTGCCGCCACCCGCCGGAAGCGGCCGCAGCGCCGCCTCCATGCGCCCGACGACACTGCCGCGCTTGCGGATCACGGCATGGGCCTCGGCGCCGTCGCTCACCAGCTTGCCGAGGAAATTGATGTCCACCGGCTGGCTGATCGTGCTGGAACTGGTGCGGGTGAAGTCGGTGATGGTCAGGCGTGCATCGGCCTGCGGGAAGGCATCGCTGCCGGCCTGGGCAAAATCGAAGCTGCCGCTGGCACTGCCGCCAAGGCCGTAGCCCGGCACGAAGGCATTGATGACGCCGACGTCGAAATTCTCCATCCGGCTCTCGAAACGCATGCCTTCGCCGTACTTGCCCGCCACGCGTGCCTGGCCGCGGCCGAACGACAGCGTGGTCGGCAGCAGTTCGTAGCCGTCCTTGCCGGGCACGATCCGCGCAGGGCTGAGCGTGCGCAGCGACTGGCCGCGAACCCGCCCGGAGAGCGCCACGCGCCACATCTCGGGCGCCAGGTCGGCATTGACGCCGAGCTTGAACGGCACCCCGCTAACCCCTTCGATCAGGCCCTTGGCCTGCCCGCGCCCATCGCGGTAATCGACCAGCACGCGCGCGGCGGCCAGATCGAGTGCGCCGATCGAGGTGCCGGCAAGCTGGGCATCGGCAACCACGGTGGGCTTGTCGTAAAGCACCGCGCGCCCGTCGATCAGCGCCGAGCCGATGGTCAGGTTGGCAGGCCCTGCAAACGTCGCGTCCTTGGCGCGCAGGTTGAAGTCCACGGCCTGGAACTTGCCTTCGGCCGCCAGCCGCAGCGCGCCGCCGATGCCGTTGCCCTTGGCGGTCAGTTCACCGGCGAACGGCCCGGCCGCGGTCTGCGTCATCTGCCCGGCAAAATCGACGCCGGACAAGTTGCCGCTGTTGATCCGGATCGCCATCTGGCGGCCCATCAAGAGGTTCACGTCGGCCTTGAGCGGGCCGTAGTCGGTGTCGCTCCGGACGTCGAGGCGGTAGCCGCCGCGCACGCCGGTGATCCGCGCATCGAGATTGGCGAGGCCGATCCCGAAGCCGGGATGCTCGGCGGTAAGGTGCGCGTCGGGATTAATCAGCGTACCCGTGACCCTGACGCCAAGCGCGCCGTAACGCTGCGAGGCGCCGCGCGCGGTAAGCGCGATCCGGCCCGCAGGCGACCAGCTGCCCTGCCCGTCGACGATCCGCAGATCCGGCGCGTTCATCCTGAGCGCGGCGAAACGCACGATCCCGTCCGAACCGTAGCGCACCCGCGAGGAGGCCGCGAAGTTGCCGCCGAGGTAACTTTGCAGGGTCGAGTTGAACAGCTTGCGCGAGCGCGCGTGGACCGTGCCTTCCAGTGCGAAGCCCTGGTTCTCGCTCTTGAGGTCCATGTTCGTGCGAATGTCGAACAGGCCGACGCTCTCGAGGCGGTAGTTGTCGATCTTGCCGTCGATGGCGCCGGTGTAGAAACCCTTGCCCACATCGGCGACCAGGATCAGCCCGGCGTCGATGCGGTCGGACTTGAGGCGCATGTTGTCGGACAGCACCCGCGGCCCGTCGATGGCAATGTCGCCCTTGAGGGTGACATTGGCCAGGGTGCCGCCAGCCACGGTGTCGAGCCCGACGATGCGCCGCACGCGGGCATCGAGGGGGATCAGGATCTTGTCGGCATCGACCCGCGCGGCGCCCTGCGCGCTCAGCCCTTCAAGCCCCATGTCGTTCATCATCAGACGCGCGGCATTGATCTTGTAGGCAGCCTTTGGCGCGGTGAAGGCACCGTCCAGCGCGAGCGAGGCGGTCAGCCCCGATCCGCCGAGGTTCTTCGCCATCACCGTGGGCTTGAGCAGCGCGAACTGCAGGCGCAGGTTCTCGAAACTGTTGGCGGATAGATCGATCACGCCGTCAGGGCGCAGGGTGAAGGCATCGCTCGACACCAGGCCCGACAGCCTGGCCTTGCGCTTGTCCAGTGCTGCCGTGAGATCGACGTTCGTCACCGGCCCCAGCAGACCCGCGGTCGGGCCGGTGAAGAGCCGGGCGATCCGGGTCGGCCCCTTGACGACGAACGTGCCGTCCCGCGCGGTCAGTGCCAGCCGCGCCATCTCGCTGCCGCCAAGATCGGCATCGAACGTGCCGTTCCAGGTCTTCCAGTCGCCCTTGCCGTCGAGCCGCAGCGCCATCGGCTGCTTGAACCCGCCGAGCGCGGCGATCACGCCGCCCACCGGCGCATCGACGTCGGCCTTGAGCGCCAGCCGGTTCCTGGCGGGCACGGCATCAAGCACGAGATCGAAGCGGTCCCCGCCCTCCCCGTTCTTGACGGCGCCCTTGATCGCCACCGTGCCGCCCCTGGCAAAGACCTGCGCGCGGCCATCGGCGATATGTGCGCGGCCGTCGACGGTGAGGATGCGGCGCACCCCGGCCACCGGCGGCTCGGCGACGAACTGGCCGATCCGGAGGCGGCCGACGTCGATGTCGAGATCGGGCAGCAGCGGCTCGGTGCTGGGCGGGGTCGGCTTGAACCGGGGGGAACGGCGCAGGACCATCCGCTCGGCCACGGCGCTGCGCACGTCGACGTGCTTGTCGAGATAGGCGAAGGGGCGCCAGTCGACATCGATCTCGGGCGAAAACAGGAACTCGCCCTGCGGGTCGCTGACCGAGAGGTCGTGCAGGGTCATCCTGCCGTAGAGCGAACCCTCGATCCGCCCGACCTTGATGCGCATGCCGTTGTCGAAGCGCAGCCCCGCGATCTGCTCGGCGACGAAGCGGTGGCCGGGGCCGGTATCGATGCCGAAGATCAGGGCCCCGGCCAGCAGCACCGCGCCCAGCACCACGGTGACAACCGTTTTCAGGGCACGAATGCGCAGGCGCCGTCCAAGCGTGAGCCGGGGCCGCTCGTTCGTCTCGTCCCCGGTCACTGCCATGTCCGCTTCCGGCAGGTTTCCGCTCTCTGCCGGGGGCAGGTTGTCTTCTTCGCCGCTCATCAGAAGGCCTGTCCGATCGAAACGTAGATATTGAGGCGCGATTCGCCCGGCCGGCGGTCAATCGGCGTGGCGAGATCGAGGCGCATCGGTCCGAAATTCGTGTAGAAGCGGCCGCCGATGCCGACGCCGTAGCGCAAGTCGTTGAACTGCGGGGTGGTCTGCCGATAGGCCTGCCCGGCATCGACAAAGGCGACGATGCCATAGTTGCCGAAACGGTAACGCGCCTCGACCGACGCCTCGTTGAGACTGCGCCCGCCCACCGCCTTGCCGTCGGCGGCCTGCTCGCCCAGCGCCTGATAGCTGTAGCCGCGCACCGAGCCGCCGCCGCCGGCGTAGAGCCGCCGCGACGGTGCGATGTCGAACAGGCCGGCACCCTTGATGGTGCCGAGGCGCACACGCCCCGCCAGGACAAGACTGTCGGTCACCGGGAAGTAGCCGGAACCGTCGATCCGGCTGCGGATATAGGGGTTGAAACCGCCCTTCACGGTCGCTTCCGGCTGGACCAGCGCGGTCAGGCGAAAGCCCTTGGTGGGGTCGAGCAGGCTGTCGGTCTGGTCGAAACCGAGCTGTCCGTTCACCCCGGCCACGTAATAGAGCTTGCGGTCGCGCGTGCCGGTTGCCGTGTTGTAGTCGGTCTCGCCGGTGATCAGCGTTTCGGCGCCGACGGCATACGTGATCTTCTTCTGCCAGAGCGGCGTGGAATCGCGCGCCATGCGGATGGCGATGCGCCCGGTATAGGCGCTGTAGGCGTCGTAGTCGTTGTGGAACGCCTCGGTCACCAGTTCCAGCGTGCGATCGCGCTGCCCCGAATTGGAGCGCCTGAACGTCGTCGACAGCCCTTGCTGCTTGGTACCCGCGATGGCGCTGACGATCAGCGCGCCTTCAGGCGGGAACAGGTTGCGATGGGTCCAGCTGGCCTGGGCGCTGAGCCCCTCGCCCGTGGCATACCCGATGGTACCGGCAATCGTGCGCGGCGGCCCGGCGTCCTGCTGGACGTGCAGGGTGACGTATTCGGTACCGTCGCTCCCCGCGGATTGCCCGGTCTTGCGGGGCTCGACAGCGATCGTCGAGAACAGGCTGGTCGCGATCAGCGCCTTGCGCAAGTCGTCGACCTTGCGGCTGTCGTAGAGATCGCCCTTCTTGAACCGCGCAAGCACGCCGATGTGCTTGGCATCGAAGGCCAGATCGCCCGAGGTCGTGAACCCGTCGAAGCGGCCGCGCGGGCCGACGTCGACCGGCAGCGTATAGACACCCTCGCCGCTATCCGGGTCGAGCAGGATGTCGCGGTCCCCCACTTGCGCGAAGGCATAGCCGTTTTCGGGAAGCGCCAGCGCCACTTGCGCCTCGGCGCCCTGCACACGCTGCGCGATGATCGGCTCGCCGCGCTTGAGTGCGAGATTGTCGGCGATGAGGCTTGGCGGCACCGTCGGGTCGGCTTTCACGACGATGTCGGAAAGCGTGTAGCGCTTGCCCGGCGACACCGTCATCACCGCGGTCAGCGCAACCTTGCCCTCGTCGTTGCGATCACGCTGGACCCGGGTACGGATGACCGGCGAATACCAGCCCTCGGACGCGAGCACGGTCTGCATGAGCGTCGCATCCTCCGCCAGACGCGCGCGCAGCATCGCGATATTGGCGGCCTTGCCGTCCCCTTTCTTGAGGGCGGAATGGGACTTGAACTCGGCCAGCAGATCGGTGTCCGCGGCCTTGTCGGCCTCCTCCACCCCATCGATCCGCATCGCATAGGCGACTTCGGTGTCCTTGGCCTCTTCCTCGGCCTCGGCGAACTGGACCGGGGTCACTTCGAACTGGTCGATCGGCGGCAGGGGTGCGGTCAGTTCCGCGTCCCGAACCGGCGCGGTGCCGATGGTTTCGGTTTCGGCGGTGGGAGCCGCCGCCTGCTGGACGGCAGCGCCCGCCGAGGCAGAAGCAGCAGGAGGCGCCGGGGCAGGAGACTGGACAGGAGACTGGGCATTCGCCGCCTTGCCATCGCCCGCCAGTCGCTTCTCGAATTCGTCGATCGTCTCCAGCGGCTTGCCAAGTTCGGGATCGTCTTCGGCGCCCAGCCTGGGGATCGAACGGTTAAACTCGTCGTCGGAAATGACCGGCTTCACATCGGGCATCACCGCATCGGCAGGCGGCGCCGGCACGGCAAGCTTTCCGGCCTGCAGGGTATCGTTCTCGTCGGGCTTTCCGGCATCCGCGCCTCTCGCATCAGGCCGCCTGGCATCGCTGCTGTCTGCCGCCGGGCTGGCCGGATCGGCTTGCTGCGCGCGCGCAGGCGTACCGGTGAGCGCCAGCACGAATGCCAGCGTCGCCAATCCGGCGCCTTCACGCACCAGTCGGGAACCGATGGCGGCGTGATCGCTTGGTCCTGGCATGAGCAGACTTATGAATACCCCCTGTAGCGTCCGGCCTTGCGCAGACCGGCCCGATAATCAACCGCATCATCCGTGGCCAGGTCGTGATGGCCACTTCGAGTCTGGGCAACGGACGCCCTCGTGCCTTAGCGTATCGCATTGCAACAGCGAAAGTTCCCGGCGGCAAGGGGGAAGCTGATGAATGGACACGAAGGAACCGTCGAGCGTGACACGCCGGATACGGTTTCCGATACGAATGCGCCACCCCTGACGGCGGCTCCGGCGGCAATCGGTCCCGCGCCTGTCACGCCGGGCTGGGATGCGGATACGCCGCTCGCCTTGCCGGCGCGCGCATGGTGGCGGGTGGTGCGGCGGGTCTGGGTGATGAGCGGGTTCCATGAACTCGGCCTGCTGGCGGCGGGGCTCGCGTTCTACTGCTTTCTCGCGCTGACGCCGCTGATCGCCGCCACCGTGATGACCTACGGCCTCGTCGGCGACGTCGACGCCGTGCGCGACCAGATGCAGAGCATCGTCCGGGTGGTCCCACCCGAAGTGGCCCATATGCTCGAACAGCAACTGATCCAGATCGTCACCACCAGCCGCGGCGTCACCGGTTTTGCACTGGTGATCGCGCTGTTCTTTGCGATCTACGGAGGCATGCGCGCGGCGAGCGGCATGATCAGCGCGCTCAACGTCATCAACGAGGAGCGCGAGACCCGCGGCATCATCGCCCTCACCTTGCGCGCCGGAGGCCTGACGCTGTCCGCCGTGCTGATCGCGATGACCGGCGTGGTTTCCGGCGGCATCTTCGCATGGCTGCAGACCCATGCCGCCGCCTACCTCGGCGATGCGACGCAAAGCCTGTTCAACTGGCTCACCTGGCTCGCCGCCATCCTTCTCGGCAGTAGCGGCTTTGCGCTCATCATGCGCTACGGCCCGGACCGGCGCCCCGCCAAGTGGCGCTGGCTCGCCCCCGGTGCCTTGCTGGCGACCCTGCTGTGGATCGCCGTCTCGTTCGGGTTCTCGCTCTATGTCGCCTATATCAGCGACTACAACGCGACCTATGGCTCGCTTTCGGCCATCGTCGTGTTCCTGATGTGGCTGTTCCTGTCGGCCTACGGTATCCTGCTCGGCGCCCTGCTCAATGCGGAAATCGAGCGGCAGACCTTCTGCGACACCACCAGAGGTCCGCCCAAACCGCCCGGTGAGCGCGGGGCCGTGCTGGCCGACGTCATCGACGACCGGGTGCCCTCGCTCGCGGACCTCCAGCGCAAGCGCAGCCGCCGCGCCGAGAAGGCACGCCGAAGGGCGGATTAACGCGCCTCGATCGCCTGCGGGCGGCGGTCCCGATCCAGCCGCACCACCAGATCCGCCCGCGCGGGCATCTCGGCGAGGATGGCGCAGGTGATCCGCTCGTAATGGGCAATGAAGCGCGCGATTTGCGCCTCGCTCATCACCTTGTCGTCCGGCCCGGCGCGCACGGCGAGATCGCGCTCCTGCTCACTGCGCCAGCGGTGGACAACCTCGAAACCGGGCGCGGCCAGCAGCACCAGCCGGTCGATCCGGGCAAAGAGCCGCTGGTACGAATCGCCGAGCATGTCGTTCACCCAGCGCCGCCAACGGCCATCGGGATCCTCCCCCGCCTCCAGCGCATTGACCGGTTCGGCCAGTTCGCGTGCCCGCTGCGGAAAGGCGCCGAGGCACCAGCCCTCCAGCACGAGCACCTGGCAGCCGGGCCCGACGATGGGCCAGTCACGCTCCGAAACCCGGTCGTCGCGGGCCTTGTCGAAACGCGGCAGCGCCACCGGACCGCCCGCCTCCAGCCCGTCGAGCACGTCCAGCCCGAGGGCGATGTCGTGCGTGCCCGGCACCCCGCGCGTGGCGAGCAGGGGGTGAACGTGGCGCGCCAGTGCCTGCCGCTCGGCATGGGTGAGATAGAGGTCGTCCAGCGACAGCACCGCGCTCGCGAGGCGCTCGGCCGCGCAATGGGCCTGCACCGCCTGCGCCAGCGTGGACTTGCCGGACCCTTGCGCGCCGCAAATGCCGATGACGACGGGGCGATGACGGGAGCCGGGCCAAGAGCCGGGCCGCGGGCCTGAAAGCGCGCCGGAAAGCGCGCCGTGGACTTGCTCCATCACGGCATCCACAAGGCGGGGATCGAGCCCGGTCACAGCGGGAACATCGCGGCCTGACCGAAGCAGACCCCATCGCCGTCGACGAGGTTCCAGACCACCGCCGGGCCGATCCGGAAACGCCGCCCCCTGGCGCTGATGCGCACACCGGCATAGTCGTCGATGAAGCCGTGGGCGGTCACACGGTCGAGCAAAGCCTGCCGCTCTTCGCGCAGCGGCGCCTCGGCCGAGAGGCGCGAGGGCATGCCGACAAACGTCGCAAGATCGCTCTCGAATGCCGTGAGCGCGCGCGCATTGCCGAGAAAGAACAGCGGATCGGCCTCGGTGCCGTGGGCAACCACGGCAAACGGCGCCTGCCACAACGCCGCAACCGGATCGCCGCCGCGCACCAGCGGACGCCCCAGCAGGCGCTCGAAACTCCCGGCTATCAAGGCGATCCGCGCGGCGCATCCGGGCTCGCGATAGATGACAGGCACGGCCCCCGCCCCTTCCGTTTCCGCCTGTCCGTGCACCTCGTCCTCCGCTGGAATGCCCGTTCGCCTAGCAGCACCGCCGCCCGTTTGCGAGCCGTCACGGCGTATCGTACCGGCGATCAGCCCGCATCGCGGTTGATGCCGCAGCCCCTGTGCGACTAGCTATCCGGCAACAAGAGATCGGGGCCAGCCCATGCGCGCGCCCGAGAGAGGAAGGATAACCGGATGAGCGATGTTCTCGGCTACAAAGGCAAGCGTGTAATCGTCAGCGGCTGCTTCTCGGGCATGGGCGAGGCGACGGCAAAGCTGCTTGTCGACCTCGGCGCCGAAGTCCACGGCTTCGACTTCAAGGAAAGCGCGGTGCCGATGGCCTCGTTCACCCGGATCGACCTGCGCGACCCGGCCAGTCTCGAAGCCGCGGTTGCCGGTGTCGGCGGCAAGATCGACGCCCTGTTCAACTGCGCGGGGCTACCCGGCGGCGGCGGCTTCCCGGCGATGGACGTGATGAAGGTCAACTTCCTCGGCACCCGCCACCTTACCGAACAGGTCGTGCCGCTGATGGGCCAGGGCGGCGCCATCGTCTCGATCGCCTCCACCGGCGGCCTTGGCTGGAGCCGCCGCATCCCCGTCCACATGCAACTGCTTGCGACCCAGGGCTTCGACGCCGGTCTCGCCTGGTGCGAGGCCAACATGGAACAGGTCAGCGAGGGTTATGCCTTCTCGAAGGAAGCAGTGATCGTCTGGACCCAGTTCATGGGCGCGCAGCTCATCAAGAAGGGCATCCGCATCAACTGCTCGCTGCCCTCGCCCACCCAGACGCCGATGATGGCAACCTTCCACGCCACTTCGGGCAAGGATGTGGTCGATGCCGCCGCCGAGCCGCTCGGCCGCTACACCACGCCCGCCGAACAGGCCGGTCCGCTGGTGCTGATCTGCAGCGACCTTGCCGGCGTGGTCAACGGCATCGTCATGCCGGTGGACGGCGGTTTCATGGGCGGCCTCGCCACGGGCCAAGTGGACATCACCAAGATGATGAGCGCGGCTTCCAAGCAGCCCGCCTGATCGCTCGGCGACAAAATTCGAAAAGGGGTCGGCTGCCTGTGCATCCGGCCCCTTTTACCCCAGCCCCTTTAACCCCCGCCCCTTTAACCTATGCGTCAACCTGCTAAGGCAGTCGCAAGAACAAGGAGCAGGACCACAAGCATGACCGACGCCGTACTGTACGAGATCGACGCCGAAGGCATCGTCACGATCACTCTCAACCGGCCGGAAATGCGCAATCCGATCTCCGATCCCGAAGTGATCGAGGCCCTGCTGGGCGCCGTGGAACGGCTGGACAACGATCCCGCCGCGCGCGTCGCCATTCTCACCGGCGCGGGCAAGGGCTTCTCCTCGGGCGGCAACATCAACGAGATGAAGCCCGGCGGCAACGTCAACGGCGGCGAGCCGATCCGCACCCGGCTCAATTACAAGCGCGGCATCCAGCGCCTGCCGCTCGCCTTCGCCGCGCTCGAAGTGCCGGTGATCGCCGCCGTCAACGGCGCGGCGGCGGGTGCGGGCTGCGACCTTACCTGCATGTGCGACCTGCGCATTGCCGGTGAAAGCGCGCGTTTTGCCGAAAGCTTCGTCAAGATCGGCCTGATCGCCGGCGACGGCGGCTCCTGGCTGCTGCCGCGCGTCGTCGGCTGGTCGAAGGCGGCCGAAATGGCGCTGACCGGCGACATGATCGACGCGGCGGAGGCGCTGGCCTGCGGGCTCGTCTCCAAGGTGGTGCCCGATCACCAGTTGATGGACGAGGCCCGCGCCCTCGCCCGCCGCATCGCCGCCAACCCGCCACATGCCGTGCGCATGACCAAGCGCCTGCTGTGGGAAGGCCGCCGCGCCGATCTCGCCACCCTGCTGGAAATGGCCGCCGCCATGCAGTCCGCCGCCCACGCCACCCAGGATCACGCCGAAGCGGTCGAGGCATTCCTCGAAAAGCGACGGCCCGAATTCAAGGGGACTTGAATTTCGATGTGATAGGCTCATATCGCGCTCACACCACAATGTGAGAACGAGATACTCCAATGGCAGGCAATGTGATCGAACAGGTCCGCAAGCTCGTCGCCGAGGGCGGCATGAGCAAGTCGGGCCTTGCCCGCGCAGCCGGGCTCCACGCCAACACGCTGCGCGACTGCACCGAGCCGGACTGGAACCCCACCGCCGAAACCCTGGTCAAGCTGGAGCGCGCACTGTTCTCCAACGACGACCGCCAGATGCTTGTCCCCATCGAGGAGATCATCGACGAGGCGCGCAACGGCCGCATGTTCATCCTCGTCGATGACGAGGACCGCGAGAACGAGGGCGACCTCGTGATCCCGGCGCAGATGGCAACCCCGGCAGCGATCAACTTCATGGCCACGCACGGCCGCGGGCTGATCTGCCTGACGCTCACCAGCCAGCGCATCGACGAACTCGGCCTCGATCTGATGAGCCGCCACAACGGCACCCGCCACGAAACCGCCTTCACCGTTTCGATCGAGGCGCGCGAAGGCGTGACCACCGGCATCTCGGCGGGCGACCGCGCGCGCACGATCTCGGTCGCCATCGACGGCACCAAGAGCAAGGCCGACATCGTCACTCCCGGTCACGTCTTCCCGCTGCGCGCGCGTGACGGCGGCGTGCTGGTCCGCGCCGGCCATACCGAAGCCGCCGTCGACATCTCGCGCCTTGCCGGCCTCAACCCTTCGGGCGTGATCTGCGAGATCATGAAGGACGACGGCACCATGGCGCGCATGGACGACCTGATTGGCTTCGCCCGCATCCACGACCTCAAGATCGGCACGATCCGCGACCTCATCGCCTATCGCCGCAAGCATGACCGCATGGTCGAGAAGAAGAACGAGATCACCTTCCAGAGCCGCCACGGCGGCCAGTGGCTTGCCCGCAGCTATTACAACAAGGCCACCGGCGACGAGACGATGGCGCTGATCAAGGGCCGCATCGATCCCGCCAAGCCGACGCTGGTGCGCATGCACACGCTTTCGATGTTCACCGACGTGTTCGGCGAGGAGTCGGCGGATCGCGGCAACCTGCTGCACCGCTCGATGGAAATGATCGCGGAAGAAGGCAGCGGCGTGATCGTCGTCATCAACCGCCAGATCGGCAGCTCGATGTCCAAGGTCATGGACATCAAGCAGCAGATTCGTGCGGGCGAAACGCCTGACATCGAAGAACTTCGCGACTATGGGGTGGGGGCGCAGATTCTCGCGGAACTTGGTGTCCACGACATGATCCTGCTCACCAACACGCATCATTCGCTTGTCGCGCTGGAGGGGTATGGCCTCAACATCGTGAACGAGCGCCCCATTCCCAGCACTTCCGAAGATGCTGCCGCTGAAGGAGCGAACTGACATGGCCCGTTTTCTCATCGTCGAAGCCCGCTTCTACGACCACCTCAATGACCAGCTGATCGCCGGCGCCAAGGCCGCGCTCAAGGCCGCCGGCCACAAGGCTGAAGTGATCACCGTGCCCGGCGCGCTGGAAATCCCCGCCGCCATCTCGATGGCCGAGGCGACCGGCGACTATGACGGCTACGTCGCCATCGGCGTGGTCATTCGCG
Source organism: Novosphingobium sp. KA1 (assembly GCF_017309955.1). Taxonomy (NCBI): domain Bacteria; kingdom Pseudomonadati; phylum Pseudomonadota; class Alphaproteobacteria; order Sphingomonadales; family Sphingomonadaceae; genus Novosphingobium; species Novosphingobium sp. KA1. The sequence goes on from NZ_CP021247.1 coordinate 3,350,139, forward strand.
GCGAGACCTACCACTTCGAAATCGTCGCCGGGGAATCGGCACGCGGTATCATGGCGCTGACCATGGACAGCATTGCCATCGGCAACGGCATCCTTACCGTCGAGAACGAGGAACAGGCGCTGGTCCGCGCCGATCCCGCACAGAAGGACAAGGGCGGCGAAGCGGCCAAGGCCGCCATCGCGCTCTACGACCTCAAGGAGCGCTTCGCCTGACGGAGTAAGGAATGGCTGACACGATCCCGGTCTCCGACCTGAAGGACAGCCCGCACTGCGAGCACCCCTGCCTTGGCGGCATCCGCCTGGTGCTGGGCGGAAACGTCTTCGGATGGACAATCGACCGGGATCGCAGCCTTGCGGTCCTCGACGTCTTCTACGAAGCCGGCGGCCGCATGATCGACACGGCCGACGGTTATTCCAAGTGGGTCCCCGGACACAAGGGCGGCGAATCCGAAACGATCATCGGCGAATGGCTGAAAACGCGCGGGGTCCGCTCCGAGATGCGCATCGCCACCAAGACCGGTCAGGGCGGCGCGCCCGGCATGCTGGCTCCCGACACTGTCCGCGCGGCGCTAGAGGCGTCTCTGCAGCGCTTGTGCACCGATTATGTCGATCTCTACTACGCCCACCGCGATGACACCGCGACGCCACTGGACGAAGTGGCCGAAGCCTATGATCAGGCGTTTACCTCGGGCCGCGCCCGCGAACTGGGCGCGTCGAACTACTCCCCCGCCCGGCTTTCCGCCATCCTCGCGGTGGCCGGCGAGAAGGGTCTTCACCCCTTCACCGTACTGCAACCGCTCTACAACCTCGTCGCCCGCGCACAGTTCGAGGGCGGCTTGCAGGACATCTGCGTTGAACGGGGAATCGCGGCATTCCCGTATTATGGCCTCGCTGCAGGCTTCCTGACGGGCAAGTACACGCAGGCCGATCAATGGGCCGGAACAGCCCGCGCCCACACGCTCGACGAAGCTGCCGCCGGAAACGGCTGGCAGAGTCTGGCCTGGCTTCGCGGGATCGCCGATGAATTGGGCGCCACTCCCGCACAAACCGCACTAGCCTGGCTCAACACGCGGGCAGGCGTTGCCGCCCCCATTGCCAGCGCCACTTCGCCCGAGCAAGTGCGCGAGCTTGCCATGATCTGCGATTTGCAACCTCCCGCGGAAGCCTTTCTCGCCAACGACGCACGAGGGTAGCCAAGCAAATACCCCTATTCTGCATGGAATTCCGCCAGAACATCAGATAAATAGTTCTGACGGAAGCCATCCGGCGCCCGTTATCCATCCTCAAGTTGCATGTATCCAACTTGGACACCACAAAAAGTCCGGTTTGCAAATTGGCCGGATACTGTAGCCAGAGAAAGAAGTGTCCGAATTCGATCTTAATCGGACACATCATTAACCAAGAATACCCCGCCTACGGGACGAGGGTCGCAACCCATGCACCCGGGAAGCGGGGCCCGACCGGGCACGCACCCGCGACGGAGGAGTACTGCAGGTGAACATCGAAGCGAAGCGCAGTGCGCTGATCGAAGCCATGATGGCCAACCTCGCCCAACTCGAGAACCTGGGCGCCGAAATCGCCGCGGCCCACATGCAGGCCGCCATCGACGCGCTGCGACGCGATTCGGGCCTGGACCAAGACCCCTCCGATCTGGACTAACCGACCGCTGACGCCGCCGCTCGCGCATGCAACAAACCCTGCAAGGTGCGGCACGACACGTCGATGCGGTTTCGCCGATTTGAAGCGAAAACACATCGGCGCGGCGGACTGCAGCCTTGCAGGAGCAATTGCTGCGACTCGTATTCGTGCTCGGCGCCCCCCTCGACACGGATCATTGCGGCCACAAGGCTTGGTGGGCTCAGTTGTATGGAGAAGACCGATCAGTTGATGCGCAATCGGGCGAAGGCCATTCGCCTTATTGGAATTGCCAACGAGCTTCTCGCCATGGCGCGCGAACTCGAAATCGGACAGACGATAGCCACCGAAATCGCCAATTCGGTACAACGGGAAAGCGGCAAGACATCAGCCAGCCAGGACCATCCCATCTGGGTCGAACTGGCCCGCCAGACGTACGATGACCGGCGGCGCCGCACGAAGATCTTCGATTCGGAGGAACTTTTCGGCGAGCCTGCCTGGGACATCCTCCTCGACCTGTTCATCGCGGCCAAGGAACGGCGCCGCGTCTCGGTAACGAGTGCCTGCATCGGCTCCGCCGTCCCGTCCACAACCGCGCTGCGCTGGATCACGATCCTCGAAAAGCAGGGATTGCTGATGCGCGAGGCGGACCCCGGAGATGCGCGCCGCGTCTACGTCAAGCTAAGCGCGCGGGGCTATGCCGCCATGCTGGAATATTTTTCCTCCGCATCGCGCTCAGTCGTCCTGCTTGACGATCCCCGACAGGAACTGGCCGCCGCACGCTAGAGCGTTTTCCAATCAGGTGGAATCGCTTGATGACCCGGAAAACCAAAATCTTAGAGCAGCTTATCCGATGCAATCGGATCTGAAACTGCTCCAGGAAACAGCCGGCTGCAAAAAGGGCCCGGCTTCCGAAAGAAGCCAGGCCCTTGTTTTCAGCTACCGATAGGTTCAGCGCGCGAGGCGGGCGAACGCCGAGGCTCCGGCAAAGCGCGCAGCCCTGCCAAGCTCTTCCTCGATGCGGATCAGCTGGTTGTACTTGGCAAGCCGGTCCGAACGGGCGAGCGAGCCGGTCTTGATCTGACCGCAGTTGGTGGCGACGGCGAGGTCGGCGATGGTGGCATCTTCGGTTTCACCCGAACGGTGCGACATCACGGCGGTGTAGCCGGCGCGATTGGCGATCGAAACAGCCTCCAGCGTCTCGGTCAGGGTGCCGATCTGGTTGACCTTGACCAGCAGCGAGTTCGCCATGCCCTTCTCGATGCCCATGGTCAGACGCTTGGGGTTGGTCACGAACAGGTCGTCGCCAACAAGCTGTACCTTGTGACCAAGCTTTTCGGTGAGCGCAGTCCAGCCTTCGAAGTCATCCTCGGCCATGCCGTCCTCGACCGACACGATCGGATAAGCACCGCAGAGGTCGACAAGGTAGTCGGCGAACTGGATCGGGCTGAGCGAAAGACCTTCGCCGCTGATCTCGTACTTGCCGTTCTTGAAGAACTCGGTGGCCGCGCAGTCGAGCGCGAGCTGAACGTCGACGCCGGGCTTGAAGCCGGCCTTCTCGATCGAGGCGAGCACGAAGTCGAGCGCGGCCCGCGTGCTGGCGATGTTGGGGGCGAAACCGCCTTCGTCACCCACGGCCGTCGCGAGACCCTTCTCGTGCAGGCCCTTCTTCAGGGTGTGGAAGATTTCCGACCCCCAACGCACCGCTTCGGCGATCGAATCGGCGCCGACCGGCATGATCATGAATTCCTGGAAATCGATCGGGTTGTCGGCATGCTCGCCGCCATTGATGATGTTCATCATCGGTACCGGCAGGACATGCGCCGAAACACCGCCAACGTAGGAATAGAGCGGCAGGCCGCGTGCATTGGCGGCCGCCTTGGCGGCAGCGAGGCTGACGCCGAGGATGGCGTTGGCGCCAAGACGCCCCTTGTTCTCGGTCCCGTCGAGTTCGATCATGGCAAGATCGAGGTCCCGCTGGTCTTCGGCATCCATGCCCACCAGTTCCTCGGCGATTTCGGTGTTCACCGAATCAACGGCCTTGAGCACGCCCTTGCCGAGGTAACGGCTCTTGTCACCGTCACGCAGCTCCACCGCCTCATGGGCACCGGTCGAGGCGCCCGAAGGCACCGCGGCGCGGCCGAAGCTGCCGTCTTCAAGGAGAACGTCGACTTCGACGGTGGGATTGCCACGACTGTCGAGAATTTCGCGGCCGTGGATATCGATGATCGCGGTCATGCTGGGAATTCCTCCTTAAAGGCGCCTTCGAACGAGGCTTCGGCGCTCTTGAGGGCGTCTTAGCAGGGGAACCCGAGGTTACAAGTTGCGTTGCAGCACAGAGTGCAAGATGTGTTACACTTAATGTGCATCGCCTATAGGCGAATGACCGGGTTAACCGACAACGAGGAGTGAAACCCCATGGCCGATCCAACGACGGAAACCGGAAACGGAACCGAAAATGCCAAGAGCCACTTCACCAAGGCCATGGAAGAAGTCCGTGCCGGAGCGGCTGCGCTGGGCAAGGAAGCCCAGAGCGCGGCGGAAGGTTACCTCGGCAAGCTGAACGAAGCGAAGACCGAATGGTCGAGCGAGGCCAAGGTCCGCTCGGAAGATGCCAAGGTGAAAGCGAGTGCCTTCGCGGACGACGCGAAGGTGAAAGCCAGCGCCTTCGCGGACGACGCCAAGGTCAAGGCGGTCGACCTTGCCAACCAGGGCAAGGCCAAGACCAGCCAGGCCATGATCAGCCTGTCGAAGGTGATCGACGACAACGTCAGCCTGATCGACGAGAAGGTCGGTCCCAAGTACGGCGATTACGCCCGCTCGGCGGCAAAGTCCGTTTCCGGCGCCGCGACCAAGCTCGACGAGAAAAGCCTCGACGAACTGGGCGACGAAGCCCGCGAATTCGTGCGCAAGAGCCCCGGCGTGGCGATCGGCGCGGCCATTGCGGCCGGGTTCCTGCTCGGCCGCCTGTTCAAGAAGAGCAACTGATCGGGCAGGTCGGGACAGATCGCGACAATGCTCGATCCCGCACCGTCCCTCGGCCTTGAGACCGAGGAGGAGGACCTTTCGTTCGCCCAGGACCTTCGGTTGCTGGCAGAGGAAGCGCGTACACTGGCCCAGGCCGAACTGGCCTTCCAGAAAGCGCGCGCCGCCTATGTCAGTGCCGAATTGCGCACGATCACCTTGCTCGGCATGCTCGGCGCTGTCTTCGTGTTCTTTGCACTCATGGCGCTGGTGGTCGGCTTTGTCATCGCGCTTGGCAGCGTTCTGGGGCCCTGGGCGGCGATGGCGGCCGGGACTTTGATCATCGGCGGCATCGCCCTTGCCCTGCTCCTGCTGGCACGGGCACGCATGCGGCGGATGCGTACGGTTCTTTCGGCGGGAGACGCCTGATGTCCGCACTCGCCCATCGCCTCGCCGAGCATCGCGCCACGAGGGACGCGGCCAGGGCCGCGTTCGATGCCCATTACGCCGCGATCAAGGCCGATATCGATGAACGCGGCATCGGCGGTCGCCTTGCTGATGAGGCGATCGAAAAGGCCATCGACGTCCTCGATGAAGCCGTCACCGTGGTTGAGGAACACCCTGCCGCAGTGGGGGGAACCTTCACGGCGCTGGTGCTTTGGATCTTCCGAAATCCGATCCTTTCGCTGGTCTCCGACGTGTTGGGCCGACTGCACGGTGAAGGATCGCACGGTAACGACAGTAAAAAGGAGTTCGACGGTGAGCGAAGCTGAACCGAAAACGCCAGCTCAGTCCGCAACCGAGGCCAATCTCGGCGCGGTGGTGCCGATCAGGGCAAAGCCGGCGCAGGACGAGCGCCCTTCCCGCAAGATCATCGCATTTGCCAAGGAGCATCCCGTACTTGTCGTAGCAGGCGGGCTTGCGGCGGGGGCGCTTGTCAGCGCGCTGCTCCCCAGGCGCCTGACGCGCGGCGTTGCCGGCAAGGCGTTGAACCGCTCGGTCGCATTGGCCGAAGCGGCAGGCGGCGCGGCAGCGTTGCTGGGACGTAACGCCTCTGACAAGGCCCATGATCTTGGCATCGGCGCCAGGCGCGAGGCCGGCCACCTTGCCGACCGCGCCGAGAAGGCCGGCGGCGCCGCCGCGGAGCGACTCGAGCGATTCGGGCTGGCCGCCCTCGCCGCAGCTGGGGCGCTGGGCAAGGCAGCTGCCGAAAAGGCCGGTAGCACGGCCGAAAAGGCTGGAAAATTCGGCCATGAAGCTGCGGAAACCGCGTCGGAATCGTCGCAACGTTTCGCTCGGCGCATTCAGGATTTCGCGCAGCGCATCAGTCGTTGATAAATTATCGATAATGATTTACAGGAGCATTAAAGAGCCGCATCGCAGGCGCGATCGGCTCTTGCCCTGCTGATCGCCACGACCTATGGGGACCTTCGTCTCTCCCACAGGAAAGCGATCCCTCTCCATGCAGAAACTTCACCTCGTGATGGGTGGCCGGGTCAAGGACCCGCGCACGCTCGAATTCGCCGATCTGAACGAACTCGATCTCGTCGGCGTCTACCCCGACTATGCCGCGGCCGAAGACGCATGGCGCTCGGCTGCTCAGCGCACGGTCGACGATGCCGAAATGAAGTACGTCATCGTGCACCTTCACCGCCTGCTCCAGCCGGACCAGCCGGAAGCCTGAGCCTGACAAGGCTCCCCGCTTCCAACTGGCAAGCGGATACGAAAAAGGCCGGCTTTCGCCGGCCTTTTCTTTTGCCTGCCGCAGCCGGACGAGATCAGATGAACTCGATCTTCTGCACCAGGTAGAACTTGTCGCCCGAGGGCACGGTCACTTCGACCTCATCCTCGATCCGGCGACCGATCAGCGCCTTGCCCAGCGGCGAGTTGTAGCTGATCCGCCCAACCTTGGCATCGGCCTCGTAAGGACCGACGATCTGGTACTTCACCGGCTTGTCGTCATCGTCGAGCAAGGTCACGGTAGCACCGAAGATGATCTTCTCGCTGGTCAGCGTGGCCGGGTCGACGATCTGGGCACGACTGATCTTGTCTTCCAGATCGGCGATCGTGGCTTCAACCTGGCCCTGGCGTTCCTTGGCCGCGTGGTACTCGGCATTTTCCGAGAGATCCCCGTGCGCGCGCGCTTCCTCGATCGCATCGACGATCCGCGGGCGTTCCTCGCGGAGCGCCTTGATCTCTGCGGTCAGCTTCTCATACCCTTCGGCGAGCATGGGGAGCTTTTCGATACTGGCCATCAAACACTTCCTTCCTGCAACCTCCCCGCACGCGAAACCAGTCGAAGGCGACTAGTTCCCTGCCCCGCCCCTCAGGAAATTTCCGGGGGCGGGCCGATCCGCAGCGATGTGGGGAGGCTAGATCGATTTCAGTTATAATAATCCTGCAACGAACGCACTTCAAGCTGGGTCCCGCGCAGGGCGGAAATTGCCTGTGCAGCAGCGACGCTGGCGGTTGCAGTGGTGAAGTAGGGGATCTTGCCGGTCAGCGCCGAAGCGCGGATCGATTGCGAATCCTTGAGGCTCTGCCAACCCTCGGTGGTGTTGAAGATCAGCGCGATCTCGCCGTCGACGATCTTGTCGACGATGTGCGGACGGCCTTCAGCGACCTTGTTGACCAGTTCCACCGGAACCCCGGCTTCGCTCAGGTACTTGTGGGTACCGGCCGTGGCGACGATCTTGAAGCCTTCCTTCACCAGCGTCTGCACGCCGGGCAGGATCACGGCCTTGTCGCTGTCCTTCACCGACACGAACACCGTGCCACTGTCGGGCAGGCGCATGCCCGCACCTAGCTGGGCCTTGAGGAAGGCACGCGGGAAGTCTGCATCGAGGCCCATGACTTCGCCGGTGGACTTCATTTCGGGGCTCAACACCGGGTCGACGCCCGGGAAGCGCGCGAACGGGAACACCGCTTCCTTTACCGCCATGTACGACAGGTCGCGCTTGAACGGCGGGAAGTCCGACAGCTTCTCGCCCGCCATCACGCGGCTGGCGATCTTGGCAACCGGCTGGCCAAGCGCCTTGGCAACGAACGGCACGGTACGCGAAGCACGCGGGTTGACCTCGATGAGGTAGACCTCACCGTCCTTCACCGCGAACTGGATGTTCATCAGGCCGCGCACGCCGAGCCCGAAGGCCAGCGCTTCCGCCTGGCGTTCCATTTCCGCGATGATCTCGGCCGGCAGGCTGTAGGGCGGCAGGGTGCAGGCGCTGTCACCGGAGTGGATGCCCGCTTCCTCGATGTGCTGCATGACGCCGGCCACGACAACCTGCTCGCCGTCGCAGAGCGCGTCGACGTCGCATTCAACGGCATCACGCAGATACTGGTCGATCAGCACCGGGCTGTCACCCGAGACCTGGACGGCAGTGGTGATGTAGTCGTCAAGCTGCTGCTCGCTGTCGACGATTTCCATCGCGCGGCCACCCAGCACGTAGCTGGGACGCATGAGGACGGGGTAGCCGATGCGATTGGCGACGGCGACGGCCTCGTCACGGCTGCGGGCAATGCCGTTGGCAGGCTGCTTGAGGCCCAGCTTCTCGACCAGAGCCGAGAAACGCTCGCGGTCTTCCGCAAGGTCGATGGCGTCGGGCGACGTGCCGAGGATCGGGATGCCTGCATCCTCGAGCGCCTGCGCAAGCTTCAGCGGGGTCTGCCCGCCGAACTGCACGATCACGCCGACGAGTTCGCCCTTCGACTGTTCGACACGCAGGATTTCCAGCACGTCTTCGGCCGTCAGCGGCTCGAAGTAGAGGCGGTCCGAAGTGTCATAGTCGGTCGAGACGGTCTCGGGGTTGCAGTTGACCATGATGGTCTCGTAGCCGGCCTCGGCAAGCGCGAAGCAGGCGTGGACGCAGCAGTAGTCGAACTCGATGCCCTGGCCGATGCGGTTGGGACCGCCGCCGAGGATGACGACCTTCCTGCGCTCCGACGGATTGGCCTCGTTCTCGGGCTCACCGAAGATCGGGGCTTCGTAGGTCGAGTACATGTAGGGCGTCACCGCCTCGAACTCGGCCGCGCAGGAGTCGATGCGCTTGAACACCGGGTGGACGCCCAGCTTGCCGCGCAGCTTGCGCACTTCGTCCTCGCTGGTGGCACCCGCCATCGCCAGCAACGCATCGTGCAGCAGGCCCGAGCGCTTGGCCTGGGTCTCGCCCATGCCGCCCGCGACGCCGACCGAACGCACGGCGAGCGTGGCAAGACGCTTGTCCGAGAAGCCCATCGCCTTGAGGCGGCGCATGCCCTGCGCATCGGCCGGCAGGCCGTGCTTCATGATGTTGGCTTCTTCGGCGATGATCTCTTCGATGTGGCGAAGGAACCACTTGTCGTAATGCGCGATCGCGTGGATCTCGTCGACGGTGAAGCCTTCGCGGAAGGCCTGCGCGACGTGCAGCAGACGCTCCGGGGTCGCCTTCGACAGCGCCGCGGTGATCACGTCACGGCCCGCGCCTTCCAGTTCGACCACCCGGTTGAAACCGTCGAGGCCGGTTTCCAGGCCGCGCAGGGCCTTCTGCATCGATTCCTTGATGTTGCGGCCGATCGCCATGACTTCGCCGACCGACTTCATCGCGGTGGTGAGGTCGTTCTTGGCGCCCTTGAACTTCTCGAAGGCGAAGCGCGGGATCTTGGTGACAACGTAGTCGATGGTCGGTTCGAACGCCGCCGGCGTGGCGCCGGTGATCTCGTTCATGATCTCGTCGAGCGTGTAGCCGACGGCCAGCTTCGCCGCGACGCGCGCGATCGGGAAACCGGTGGCCTTCGAGGCAAGCGCGGACGAGCGCGAGACGCGCGGGTTCATCTCGATGACGATCAGGCGGCCGTCCTTCGGGTTGACCGCGAACTGCACGTTGGAACCGCCGGTCTCGACGCCGATCTCGCGCAGCACCTCGATCGAGGCGTTGCGCATGATCTGGTATTCCTTGTCGGTCAGCGTCAGCGCCGGAGCGACGGTGATCGAGTCGCCGGTGTGGACACCCATCGGATCGACGTTCTCGATCGAGCAGATGATGATGCAGTTGTCGTGCTTGTCGCGCACGACCTCCATCTCATACTCCTTCCAGCCGAGCAGCGATTCCTCGATCAGCACTTCGGTCGTGGGAGAGGCGTCGAGGCCCGAGCGCACGATCGTCTCGAACTCGGCCTTGTTGTAGGCGATGCCGCCGCCGGTGCCGCCCATCGTGAAGCTGGGGCGGATGATCGAAGGCAGGCCGGTGGTCTCCAGCACCTTGAACGCCTCGTCCATGGTGTGAGCCACGCCCGAACGAGCCGAGTTGAGGCCGATCTTGTCCATCGCGTCGCGGAAGCGCTGGCGATCCTCGGCCTTGTCGATGGCATCGGCATCGGCGCCGATCATCTGCACGCCGAACTTCTCCAGCGTGCCGTCGTTGAACAACGCCAGCGCGCAGTTCAGCGCGGTCTGGCCGCCCATCGTCGGGAGCACCGCATCGGGGCGCTCCTTCTCGATGATCTTGGCGACCACTTCCGGGGTGATCGGCTCGACATAAGTGGAGTCGGCCATGTCCGGGTCGGTCATGATCGTGGCCGGGTTCGAGTTGACCAGGATGACCCGGTAACCCTCTTCCTTGAGCGCCTTGATCGCCTGCGTCCCCGAATAATCGAATTCGCAAGCCTGGCCGATGATGATCGGGCCAGCGCCGATGACGAGGATCGAGGAGATGTCTGTGCGCTTGGGCATGGGCTGTCCTGGGGTGTCCTGTGTGTCTTGTATGTCGGACTGGCGGCCTAGGCCACCAGTTCGCCAAACGCCTTGTCCCAGTAATCCGGGCCTTCGGCTTTGGCTTGGAGAATGATCGGGTTGCTTTCCTGTTCCATGCGGATCACCGCCTTGAACCGGTCAGCCTGAAACTGGTGCATCGAGCCGCCATATTCGCCCTGCGTCGTCGACCAGGCGCCCGCCTCGAGCATCCTGTCGATGAACGCCTTGCCGGCTTCCTTCGCGTGCTTGCGCACCTTGGGGCCGAACTTGCGAACCGCCACCGAGACTTTGTCCTCGAAGATGAGCTGCAGTTCCCCGTAAGGGTAGAACCGCGGCGCAACCGAGAGTTCGGCAGCCTGTCCGGCAATGTAGTAAGCGAGCATGTGGTCGATGAGGTCGGTCATGGCGTGGCACCTTGCTTAACACGGGTTCCCGGCGCGAAGGCCGGAATTTCCCGTGCATAGGCAAAGTGCGATACCGGGTCGAAAACTCGCTGGTCCGCACCGGCAATGATCGCCGATGCGGGGCGCGGCACGAATGCCGCCATCAAGTTCCGACCCGTTACGCCCATCAGGCCAGCATCCCCACGAACTTCTCGAAGAGATAGAAGCTGTCCTGCGGACCGGGGCTGGCTTCCGGGTGATACTGCACGCCGAACGCCTTCTTGCCCTTGATCGCGATGCCGCAGTTCGAACCGTCGAACAGCGAGACGTGGGTCTCCTCGACGTTTTCGGGCAGCGACTGGTTGTCGACCGCGAAGCCGTGGTTCATCGAGGTGATCTCGACAACGCCGTCGGTCAGGCGCTTCACCGGGTGGTTGGCGCCGCGATGCCCCTGGTGCATCTTCGAGGTCCTGGCGCCGGCCGCAAGGCCGAGCATCTGGTGACCGAGGCAGATACCGAAGACCGGCACGTCGCGGTCAAGCAGCGACTTGATGACGGGCACGGCATATTCGCCGGTCGCGGCAGGGTCGCCCGGGCCGTTCGAGAGGAACACGCCCGCCGGCTCCAGCGCGAGGATGGCCTCGAGCGAGGTTTCGGCGGGAACCACCGTCACGCGGGCCCCGGCCTTCACCAGGTTGCGGAAGATGTTGTCCTTGGCGCCGTAGTCGATGGCGACGACATGCGGCAGAGCATCACCCTCGGCAGCACCGAAGCCCTGGCCGAGTTCCCAGGTCGAACCTTCCCAGCCCTCCTGGATCTCGCGGCTGACGATCTTGGCAAGGTCCATGCGTTCGAGGCCCGGCCATTCCTGCGCACGCTTGATGAGCGCGGGAATGTCGAACTCGCCCGCCGGATTATGGGCGATCACCGCGTTGGGCGCGCCCTGCAGGCGGATGCGGCGGGTCAGCGCGCGGGTATCGACCCCGGCGAGACCAACCTTGCCCTTGGCGGCGAGCCAATCGCCGAACTCACCGGCAGAGCGGAAGTTCGAGGGCAGCGTCACGTCCTCGCGGACAACGCAGCCAACGGCGCCATCGACCCGGGATTCGAGATCCTCGTCGTTGACACCGACATTGCCGATGTGGGGGAAAGTGAACGTGACGATCTGGCCCGCGTAGGACGGGTCAGTCATCACTTCCTGATACCCGGTCATCGCGGTGTTGAAGCAGACTTCACCGACTGCTTCGCCAACGGCTCCAAAGCCGCGGCCCCAGACCACGTGTCCATCGCTCAGGACGAGAACGCCTGTCGCCCCTTCAGGTTTGGGCGCAAGCGTATATGCGGCGTCGGCCATGGTGGGTCGCTCCGTTTTCGGCGTTTCTGACTATGTGTGCTAAGGCCCGCCCGCTAGACAGGGTTGTGCACCGCGTCAAGGCGCGAGAGGTGCAATTTGGCGCGCGGCTTGCTAGTTTTGCGCCATCACCCTTTTCCAGAACCAGCAGAACAGCAGGAAAACAATGCTTCGTGATTCGATCAAGGCCGCCCAGATCACCGCGATGAAGGCGGGCGACAAGCCGCGCCTCGCCGCGGTTCGCCTCATCCTTGCCAAGATCAAGGACCGCGACATCGAACTGCGCACCGCCGATTCTCTTCCCGACGACGATGCCATGGTGATCGACGTTCTCCAGAAGATGGTGAAGCAGCGCCGCGAATCGATCCAGCTCTTCGAGGAAGGTGGCCGCCCCGAAAAGGCCGCCGAGGAGAAGGCCGAACTGGAGGTGATCGAGACTTTCCTTCCCGCCCAGCTCTCCGAGGAAGAAACCAAGGCCCTGATCGAGGCGATCAAGGCCGAAGTCGGCGCCGAAAGCATGAAGGACATGGGCAAGGTCGTCGCCGCGCTGAAGGCACGCCACGGCACCCAGCTCGACATGGGCAAGGCTTCGGGCTGGGTGAAGGCGGCGCTGGCCTGACCTGACACGCGATCGGGCGGCAGGACCGTGCTTACCCCTCAATGGCTCGACCAGCTTCGCACGCGGATCACGCTGTCCGCGCTGATCGGTCGCTCGACCCGCCTCACCAAGGCGGGGCGCGAGTTCAAGGCCTGCTGCCCGTTCCACAACGAGAAGTCTCCAAGCTTCACCGTCAACGATGAAAAGGGCTTCTATCACTGCTTTGGCTGCGGCGCACATGGAGATGCGATCCGCTGGATGACCGATCACCAGGGCCTGTCCTTCATGGACGCGGTCAAGGAACTGGCGGCCGAAGCGGGGATGGACGTCCCTGCCCCCGATCCGCGCGCGGCCAAGGCGGCCGAAAAGCGCGACACGCTTCATGACGTGATGGCCGCCGCGCAGGGCTGGTTCGTGCAGAACCTTTCCGCCCCCGGCGGCGAATCGGCGCGCGCCTACCTAGCAACCCGCGGGTTCGACGCCCACACCCTCCAGCGATTCGGCTTCGGCTACGCTCCGGAAGGCCGCCAAGCGATGAAGGAAGCGCTCGGCAAGTTTCCCGAGGCCATGCTGATCGAGGCGGGCCTCAGGATCGAAGTCGAAGGCCGCGATCCCTACGACCGCTTCCGCGGCCGCCTGATGCTGCCTATCGAGGATGCACGCGGCCGGGTCATCGCTTTCGGCGGCCGTATTCTCACCAAGGAGAAGACGGATGCGCCCAAGTATCTGAACTCTCCCGACACCCCCCTCTTCGACAAGGGCCGCACGCTCTACAACCTGCACCGCGCCGCGCCTGCCGCGCGCCAGTCTGGCCGGATGGTCGTGGTCGAGGGCTACATGGATGTGGTCGCGATGGCGGCGGCGGGCATTGGCGAATGCGTCGCGCCGCTCGGCACCGCGCTGACCGAGCAGCAGATCGAGATGCTCTGGCGCCACGTCGAGATGCCGATCCTGTGTTTCGACGGAGACGCCGCCGGCCAGCGCGCGGCAATGCGCGCGGTAACCCGCGCCCTGCCCCTGCTGCGCCCTGCCCACTCCCTGCGGATCGTCCGCCTGCCTGAAGGGCTTGACCCCGACGACCTTATCAAGGCCAGGGGCGCACGGGCGATGGAAGACGTGCTGGGCGCCGCCAAGAGCCTGATCGAAGTGCTCTGGGACGTGGAACGCGATGCCCAGCCGCTCACCACGCCCGAAGACAAGGCCGGTCTCAAGGCCCGACTGATGGCCCATGTCGATGCGATCCAGCACCCGGACATCGCCAGCCTCTATCGGCGCGAGTTGCAGGACCGCTATTCCGAATTCGCCTTCCCCAAGCGCGAAAGCCGCTGGCAGCAGGGCGGCGGTCAGGGCGGAGCGTTCAAGCCCAATCCGCCGCGCGGCGGGGGCCGGGGCAATTTCCAGAAAGGCCGCTGGAGCCCGATCCCCGAATCGGATCCCGAATCACTCGAACGCCTGCGCAAGGCGATCGCGGGCGGCGCGCGCGACGCCCTTTCGGCCGCCGTTCTGGCCGGGCTCATCCGCTGGCCCGACCAGATCATCCGTCACGCGGAAGCCCTGGCCCGCACCCCGGGGCTCGACCCCCGCTTTTCCTTGCTGCTTGATTGCTGCCACATGCACGAACCGCTTGAAAGCGCAGCGCTTGCCTCCATATTGGCCGACAGTGGCTTGGAGATCCCCGGCACCGCCGAATACTCAGGATTGCGCTTCGGGTTCCTGAATCCCGATACCGGCGCGGATCAGGCGGCAGAGGATCTTGTGCAGGCGGTCGATCTCTTGGTGGAACGTCCGGTTCTGGAGGCGGCATTGGCACAGGCAACGGCGCGGTTCGAAAACGAACTGTCCGACGATGCTTTTGCCGAGCAGCAACGCCTCCTCAAGAGAAAGCTGGAATTTGACAGTCGCCTCAGGCAAATGGCGACAAGACAGGCGGCTTCGTCCTGATTGTATAATCAGTTCGGACGCACGGGGATAACGGCGAAGAATGAGCAAAAACGACAACACCGGCGAACCGAACGACGATGCGCCGCTGATCGATCTCAACGAAGCTTCCATCAAGAAGCTTATCGCCCGCGCCAAACGCCGCGGCATCATTACTTACGACGAGCTCAACGAAGCGCTCCCGCAGGACATGTCTTCCGACCAGATCGAGGACATCACCGCCGCGCTGAACGAGATGGGCGTCAACATCGTCGAGAGCGATGAAGATGCCGACGGTCAGGAAGACAATGATTCCGACCGGGATACCGACACCGACGATGCGGATGGCGACGACGCCGGCCCGCGCATGGTCGTCGAGACCAAGAAGAAGGAAACGGTCGAGCGGACCGACGACCCCGTCCGCATGTACCTGCGCGAGATGGGCGCGGTCGAACTGCTCAGCCGCGAAGGCGAAATCGCCATCGCCAAGCGCATCGAGGCCGGCCGCGACATGATGATCCTGGGCCTGTGCGAGAGCCCGATCACCTTCCACGCGATCATCCAGTGGTCCGAAGCCCTCAACAACGGTGAAATGCAACTGCGCGAGATCCTCGATCTCGACGCCATGCTTGCCAAGGAACCCGCGCCCGAAAGCCTGAGCGAAGACGGCGAAGGCGACGAGGATGGGGAGATCAGCGAAGCCACCGCCGGCCCCACGTTCAAGGACGAGGACGATTCCGACGAGGACAACTCGGAGGAAGTCGACGAGGACGGCAACCCGATCCCCAAGCGCGAAGCCGAGGAAGAGGAGGAGGACAACACCCTCAGCCTCGCCCAGATGGAAGCGGCCCTCAAGCCCGAGGCGCTGGAGAAGTTCCTGCTCATCACCGAGCTGTTCCAGACCTTCGAACGCCTCCAGTCGGAACGCCTCGAAGCGCTGGCGCTGGGCATCGACTTCCCTGCCGCCAAGGAAGAACAGTACCATTCGCTGCGCGAGGAACTGACTGCGCAGGTCGAATCGGTGAAGTTCCACGCGACGAAGATCGAATACCTCGTCGACAACCTCTACGCCTTCAACCGCCGCCTCACCACGCTAGGCGGCCAGATGCTGCGCCTGGCCGAGCGCCACAAGGTCAAGCGTGCCGACTTCCTCGAGACCTACGTGGGCCGCGAGCTGGACGACACCTGGCTCACCGACATGGCGAAGAAGGACAAGAAGTGGGCTGCCTTCGCCGAAAACGAAGCGGACCCTGTCGAGCGTATCCGCGCGGAAGTCTCGGACATCGCCGCCGCCACCGGCATGGCGCTTCCCGAGTTCCGCCGCATCGTCAACATGGTCCAGAAGGGTGAGCGCGAAGCTCGCATCGCCAAGAAGGAAATGGTCGAGGCGAACCTGCGCCTCGTCATCTCGATCGCCAAGAAGTACACCAACCGCGGCCTGCAGTTCCTGGATCTCATCCAGGAGGGCAACATCGGCCTGATGAAGGCGGTCGACAAGTTCGAGTACCGCCGCGGCTACAAGTTCTCGACCTATGCCACCTGGTGGATCCGTCAGGCCATCACCCGCTCGATCGCGGATCAGGCCCGAACGATCCGTATCCCGGTGCACATGATCGAGACGATCAACAAGCTGGTGCGCACCAGCCGCCAGTTCCTCCACGAGCAGGGCCGCGAGCCGACGCCGGAGGAAATGGCCGAGCGCCTGTCGATGCCGCTCGAGAAGGTGCGCAAGGTGATGAAGATCGCCAAGGAGCCGATCAGCCTCGAAACGCCGATCGGCGACGAGGAGGATTCGCACCTCGGCGACTTCATCGAGGACAAGAACGCGATCATCCCGGTCGACGCCGCGATCCAGGCGAACCTCAAGGAAACGGTCACCCGTGTCCTTGCATCGCTCACCCCGCGCGAGGAACGCGTGCTGCGCATGCGCTTCGGTATCGGCATGAACACTGACCACACGCTCGAGGAAGTCGGCCAGCAGTTCTCGGTCACCCGCGAACGTATCCGCCAGATCGAGGCAAAGGCCCTGCGCAAGCTCAAGCACCCGAGCCGCAGCCGCAAGATGCGCTCGTTCCTCGATCAGTAACGGCTGCCTGAAGATGAAAGGACCCCGCTTCGGCGGGGTTCTTTTTTAGCCCCCTCACCCCTCAGGCTGGAAAAAGACAAGACCCATGGCCTTCGGAGATACCGACATCGTCAGCGAAGCAGGCGCGCGTGAAGCAACGCTCTGTGCCGCGGGCGCCTGCATCGCATTCCCGTCCCTGATCCTTATGGGCCTATTGGCAGTACTCCGCTTCGCTGGCCCCGCTGTCCTGTTCGGACTGCCGACAGCGATGCTCATTCTGCTTGTCGCAATCGTTGCAACATCCTTCGCCTGCGCCTTCCGCTTCGCAAGACAGAAGGGAGAACACGTGGGCTTTTTGATGCTCCTAGCCCTCCTGGCGAGCGTCCTTGCAACGGCATTCGTGGCGCTCAGCATCGATGCTGCAGGCATCTTCGCGGTCATCCCGGTTGCAACGCTTGCGACAGTCGTGGGCAAGCTGGTCCTGCAAGGCATGCGCGGCGCACGGAACCTGCGCGAGCCATCGCCCGAGTTCTTCGAGTAGCGCTCAGGTCCTGCCGCGGTTCTTGGCACTGTCCGAATAGGCGGCGATACTGGGCGCCGGGGCATCCAGTCGCACCCACAGCGAAACGGCGAGGGCTCCTGCCAGCAGCAGCACGGCCACCACACGCCCGGGCACCAAGGACAATGCAGGTCGCAGCGGTATCAGCACGCAAACGCCGGCCATCAGCGGCAGCACGGCCACCATCGGCATGGTGGGGCCAACCGCCTGCATGAGCGCATAGCCGAGCATGAGCGCATAACCCGTCACCACGCCGGCCACGACCACCGCGACCGCCCGCGCCAGACCGTCGTGCCCCGAGGCGCGCACCAGCGCCGCAACGCCGCCCAGCAGCAGCGGCACGGTCAGGACATAGGCCGCCGCCGGCGCAAAGGCCTGAAACACAGCGCCGCCCAGCAATACAGGCAGCACCAGCCCTGCCTCCCCCGCCTCGCCGTCCGGCTTTCGCCCCACCAGCAGAATTGCAACGGCCACGCTCGCACACAGCGCCATGCCTTGAAGCCTGGGGATCGCGGCGAGACGGTCGTAATAGTTCACCGGACCATCGGCGCCCGACAGCAAGTTGAGCAGATAGAGCAAGCCCGCCGTCACCGCGACCAGAGCAAGCATGCGGACCATTCCGCCGACCAGCGCCCGGCCATCGAACCGCCGCAGCGAAAGGATACCGTATCCGGCAAATCCCACGGCCAGCATCACCCAGCCCCACCATGCGGCATAGTGCACCGCAAACAGCCCGAACACGTCGAAGAACACGATATCCGGCGACCGCCCCGGCAGTTCGGGCGCCTCCACCATGGCCCGCGCCAGCCCCAGCGTCTGCTCGCCCATCTGCTGGAGCGCCCCCTGATCGAGATTGGCCGGCGTCGCCAGCGGGGAGTGGTAGAGCCCGGGCCTACCGATGAAGGCAAAGTTCCACGCCGCATAGCCGTGCGGCAGCGCGACGGTGAGGTCCGTGTCGTTAGGCAGGACGCTATAGATGAACGTCGCCAGCGAGGTGCCCGCCGGATGCGGCGCGGTGGCTGCCCAGAGCCGCGCCGCGTCGCCGTTCATCGCGGAAGTCTGGAACAGGTTCGCCTTGCCGCCGCCTCCACGGGTTTCAAGATTGATCAGCGCGCCGATCCGGCTTGCCTCGGGCGCTTGCCCAAAGAACAATTCTGCTCCGTTGAGCCCCGCTTCCTCGCCGTCCGTCAGGATGACGATCACGTCACGGCGACGATCGCGCTGGCCGGACAGCGCACGCATCGTCTCGAGGATCGAAGCCACGCCCGCGCCGTCGTCGGCAGCGGCAGGCGAGCCCCAGACGCTGTCGTAATGCGCCATCAGCGCCACGGCGGGCAAAGTGCGATCCCGCCCCGGCAGCACCGCAACGATGTTGACCAACGGGATCTGCGCGCGGTTCTCCCCGCCGCGATGGTTCAGCTTTTCCCGCGCATCGTCCGGGAACAGTGCTTCCTGCGTATGCACGACCAGGCCGAGGGCACCGAGCCGATCCATCAGATATCCACGCAAGGCCGCATGCTCGGCCGAACCGCTCGGATGCGGAGCCCGCGCGATCCGCGCGACCTCGATCATGGCGCGGCCTGCCGAGAAGTCTTCCCCGGCCGTATCGGCTGCGAGCGGGCGCGGCGGCGTCGTGCCGAGGATGGCGAGGACCACCCCGATCAGCAGCGCAAGGACAAGCAATTTCGCCGATTTCACCGCTAACCCCTTCATCGCAAACGCGAAACAATCATGCCTGCCCGCCCGGGTGTCAATCGCATCCGACCAAGTTTGGAATTCTGCGCCATTCACGGTCACGAGCAGCGGATTCCTGCGCGTTCAGACCGTAATTGCGCCTGATCCTTGCACATCCGGGAAATGCGCAGGCGGAATGTCAACAAAGGTGGCAATGCGACGAAGTCGCGACTAAGGGGAGGCGCAAACGAATCCCCGCATCAGGACAGGCAGCCCGATCCCATGCGCATTGCGATTGCTTCAGACCACGCCGCCGTCGACCTCAAGACGGTTCTGCGTGAATACCTCATCGAACTCGGCCACGAAGTCGCCGATCTCGGCCCCGAGACCGCCGATCGTGTCGATTATCCCGACTACGGTTACAAACTTGCCTCGGTCGTCGCCGACGGCACTGCGCAGTTCGGCGTCGCCCTCTGCGGCTCAGGCATCGGCATCTCGATTGCCGTGAACCGTGATCCGGCCTGCCGCTGCGCGCTCGTATCCGAGCCGCTCTCGGCCGCACTCGCGCGTGAGCACAACAACGCCAACGTCATCGCCATGGGTGCCCGCCTGACTGGCGAGGACATGGCCAAGGCTTGCCTCGATGCCTTCCTTTCGACCGAGTTCGGTGGCGGACGCCACGCAGGCCGCGTCGAAAAGCTTTCCAACCCCGTCTTCTGAAACGGAGAAGCCCGAACATGACTGTAGAAACCGCCATCCGTTCCGCCGGCTTCTTCTCTGACGGCGTTGCCCAGAGCGACCCCGCTGTTGCCAAGGCCATCGGCCACGAACTCAAGCGCGAGCGCAAGCAGATCGAACTGATCGCCTCGGAGAACATCGTCTCCAAGGCCGTGCTCGAAGCCCAGGGTTCGGTGCTGACCAACAAGTACGCCGAAGGCTACCCCGGCAAGCGCTACTACCAGGGCTGCGAGCCCTCGGACGAAGTCGAGACGCTCGCCATCGAACGCGCCAAGCAGCTGTTCGACTGCCAGTTCGCCAACGTGCAGCCCCACTCGGGCGCGCAGGCCAACGGCGCCGTGCTCCTCGCCACCGTCAAGCCCGGCGACACCATCATGGGCATGAGCCTCGATGCCGGCGGCCACCTCACCCACGGCGCCCGCGCGGCGCTCTCGGGCAAGTGGTTCAAGGCCGTGCAGTACGGCGTGACCAAGGACACCCACCTGATCGACTACGATGAGGTCCAGGCTCTCGCCACGGAACACCAGCCCAAGCTGATCATCGCCGGTGGCTCCGCCTATCCGCGTGTGATCGACTTCAAGCGCATGCGCGAAATCGCCGACAGCGTGGGCGCGCTGTTCCAGGTCGACATGGCCCACTTCGCCGGCCTGGTGGCCGCGGGCCTGCACCCCTCGCCCTTCCCGCACGCGCACATCGCCACCACCACCACGCACAAGACGCTGCGCGGCCCGCGCGGCGGCATGATCCTCACCAATGACGAGGCTCTCGCCAAGAAGATCAATTCGGCGGTATTCCCCGGTCTCCAGGGCGGTCCGCTGATGCACGTCGTCGCCGCCAAGGCCGTCGCCTTCGGTGAAGCGCTTCGCCCCGAGTTCAAGGACTACGCCGCGCGCGTGATCGAGAACGCCAAGGTCCTTGCCGATACCCTCAAGGAACGCGGCGCCGCGATCGTTTCGGGTGGCACCGACACCCACCTCGCCCTGATCGACCTCTCGCCGCTCGGCGTGACCGGCAAGGATGCGGACGAGGCGCTGGAACGTGCGGGCATCACCTGCAACAAGAACGGCATCCCCTTCGATCCGCTGCCGCCGATGAAGACCAGCGGCATCCGCGTGGGTTCGCCCGCCGGCACCACCCGCGGCTTCGGTCCGGAAGAGTTCCGTGAAATCGGCAACATGGTCGCCGACGTCCTCGACGGCCTTGCCAAGTGCGGCGAAGCGGGCGACGCTCAGGTGGAGCAGAACGTGCGTGCACGCGTCGAAGCGCTGTGCGACCGTTTCCCGATCTACGAGGACTGATCCAGGAGCCTGAACGCCATGACCGACCCTGACCGCCCCGACGACACCGGTGACTTCATTTCCGACGCCCGCCACGAGCTGGCCGGAATGCTGCAGGATGGCCTGGACCATCCATCGACCAAACCGGTGTTGATCTGGGGCGCGGCAGGGGCGGTCGCGGCGGCCGTGCTTCCGTTCGTGTCGATCCCGCTCGGCCTTGCGGTCGGCGCGGGATACCAGTTCTACAAGCGCGTGCGCCCCTGAAAGCCTGCTCTATCTTGCCTGATTATTCGAAAGTAACCGACTGAATGCGCTGTCCTTTTTGCGCCCATGACGATTCCCAGGTCAAGGACAGCCGCCCGACCGAGGACAACACGGCGATCCGCCGTCGCCGCCAGTGTTCCAGCTGCGGCGCGCGTTTTACCACGTTCGAGCGCGTCCAGCTTCGCGACATCACTGTCGTAAAAAGTGACGATGCGCGCGAGCCGTTCGACCGCGCCAAGATCGAACAGTCGGTCACGCTCGCCTGCCGCAAGCGCGGGATCGAGCGCGAGAAGATCGACCAGCTCGTCTCCGGCGTACAGCGCCAGGTCGAGACGCTGGGCGAATCCGAAGTTCCCTCCCGCGAAATAGGCGAGATGGTGATGGAAGGGCTGCGTCAGCTCGATTCGGTCGCCTATATCCGTTTCGCCTCGGTCTACCGCGCCTTCAACGAAGCGCGCGATTTCGAAGCTTTTGCAGGCACCGTGCGCGATGTCGCCGGGCAAGGTGCGACCAAGGGTGTAACAAAGGACGCCGAATGATGGCTGACGCAAGCAAGCCGGTCATCGTACTGGTCCGCCCGCAACTGGGCGAGAATATCGGCAAGGCCGCACGCGCCATGCTCAACTTCGGCCTTGCCGAAATGCGCCTTGTCGCCCCCCGTGACGGCTGGCCCAATCCCTCGGCCGGCCCGGCCGCCGCCGGGGCGGACGTGGTGCTGGAACACGCGCAGGTCTTCGACACGCTGGCGGAAGCCGTGGCCGACTGCGCCAATGTCTATGCCACCACCGTGCGCAAACGCGGCGTTACCAAGCCGGTCGTCACGCCCGAGCAGGCCGCCCGCGAAGTGCACGAGACCGCCCGCACTACCGGTGCCCGCTCGGCTTACGTGTTCGGGCCCGAGCGTTCGGGCCTGGAAACCGAGGACGCCGCCCTCGCCCGCGCGATCCTGACGGTGCCGATCAACCCGGAATTTGCCTCGCTCAATCTCGCGCAGGCCGTCATTCTCTGCGCCTATGAATGGTCGAAAGGCGCGGCGGCGTCCGGCGAACTGGCACAGCCCACGCAGGAGGAACTGCTCCCCCCTGCCCCCCAGGACGAATTGGAAGGCCTCATCGGCCATTTCGAGCAACTGCTCGAACCCAAGAACTATTTCTGGCCGGAAACGCGCGCGGCAGCCAACCGGCTGACCTTGCGCAATCTTCTCACGAAGCCGGCCTGGAATCACCTCGAAGTGCGCACCCTTCGCGGTGTGCTCTCTGCCCTCGGAAACGAGCGTCGCCCGCGGAGTTGAGCCGGTTTCCGGCTTATCCGCTTGACTTTCACCCCCGAGCCCGTATGGGGCACCCCTTCACATGGCGCCTGTCTTCTTGACAGGTCCGTCCATTCGGCCCCGCACCCCGGTGAAGCGGCGGCCGCATTCCGCGAAATAGGCGGAATGGTGCGCCCCGGGAAAACATGGACCGCATCCACAGTGGATGCGGCAGCAGAAAAGGAGACGACTTATGTCGAAGCGTAAAAGCGCCAAGTACAAACTCGACCGCCGCATGGGCGAAAACATCTGGGGTCGCCCCAAGAGCGCGGTTAACCGCCGCAGCTATGGCCCGGGCCAGCACGGCCAGCGCCGCAAGGGCAAGATCTCGGACTACGGTCTGCAGCTGCGCGCCAAGCAGAAGCTCAAGGGCTACTACGGCGACGTGACCGAGAAGCAGTTCAAGGCTACCTACCAGGAAGCCTCGCGCATGAAGGGCGACACCGGCCAGAACCTGATCGGCCTGCTCGAACAGCGCCTGGACATGGTCGTGTACCGCTCGAAGTTCGCTCCGACCATCTTCGCGGCCCGTCAGATCGTTTCGCACGGCCACATCCGCGTCAACGGCGTGAAGTGCAACATCGCTTCGCGTCGCGTGAAGGTCGGCGACGTCATCAGCCTGGGCAACAAGGCCAAGGAAATGGCGCTGATCATCGAAGCCCAGAACCTGCCCGAGCGTGAAGTCCCCGACTACGTCGCTCAGGACGGCACCGACAAGGTGACCTTCGTCCGCGTCCCGACGCTCGACGAAGTGCCCTACCCGGTGAAGATGGAACCGAACCTGGTGGTCGAGTTCTACTCGCGCTAAGTTTCGGGTCTCCGGACCAGGAATAGGAAGGGCGGCTCCCCACGGAGCCGCCCTTTTCTTTTGCACGACGAATGGCACGAAAATACGGCGAATCGAGGGACTTGTCAGGGAACCGACATCGTTTGACGGCATTGGACCTGCATCATGAATCGCTTTCGCTTCATCACTCCGCACCGCACCGGCAAATGGTATGCCACCCTCGAACTGGCCCAGCGTTTTGCCAGCCAGATCGGCGCCGGTTTCCTCGATCTGCGCAGCGGCCGCTTCGTCGCCTATCCCGGAACGCGGCTCGAAGTCTCGGCCTGACTGCCCTAGCCAGCCCCTTCAAGACGAGCGGGAGAGGCGCTCCGGGGCAACCCGGAACAGCTCAGCCGCCCCCTATAAACGGAAATAGGAACGCCGGAAGTCGGCCGCGAAAGCCGCGAACCGCGCTTCTGCGATGGCGTCGCGCATTCCCTGCATGAGCTGCTGATAGAAGGAGATGTTGTGCTCGGTCATCAGCATCGAGCCCAGGATCTCGCCCGAGCGCACGAGGTGGTGCAGGTAGGCACGGCTATACGTCGCGCACGTCGGGCACTTGCAGCGCTCGTCAAGCGGACCATTGTCCTCGGCATGGCGGGCGTTGCGCAAGTTGAGCGGACCGTTCCACGTAAAGGCCTGTCCGTTACGCCCTGAACGGCTGGGCAGGACGCAATCGAACATGTCGACGCCGCGTTCCACCGCGCCCACGAGATCGTCGGGCTTGCCGACGCCCATGAGATAGCGCGGACGATCGGCCGGAAGCTGCTGCGGCGCGAACTCCAGCGTCGCGAACATCGCCTCCTGCCCCTCGCCGACAGCCAGGCCGCCGATCGCGTAGCCGTCGAAACCGATGTCGATCAGGGCATCGGCCGAAGTCTTGCGCAGACCTTCGTCGAGCGCGCCCTGCTGGATGCCGAACAGCGCCGAATTGGCCGCATGCTCACCGCCGCTGTCGAAGCCGTCGCGGCTGCGCCTTGCCCAGCGCATCGACATTTCCATCGAACGCGCGATGACGTCGCGCGGCTGGTCGATCTTGGGACATTCGTCAAAGCACATGACGATGTCGGAACCCAGCAGCCGCTGGATTTCCATCGACCGTTCGGGCGTAAGCAGATGGCGCGATCCGTCGAGATGGCTTGCGAAGGTCACGCCGTTCTCGGTGATCTTGCGCAGGTCCGACAGGCTCATCACCTGATACCCGCCACTATCGGTCAGGATCGGGCGATCCCAGTTCATGAACTTGTGCAGCCCGCCCAGCCGCGCCACGCGTTCGGCGCCGGGGCGCAGCATGAGATGATAGGTATTGCCCAGGATGATGTCGGCGCCGGTGGCCCGCACATCCTGCGGCTTCATGGCCTTGACCGTGGCGGCGGTTCCCACCGGCATGAAGGCCGGGGTGCGGATCTCGCCGCGACGCATCTTGATGACGCCGGTGCGGGCCTTGCCGTCGGTGGCGTGGATGGAGAATTCGAAACGGGGGTTCATAGCCCGCCCGTTATCGAATTCAGAAGCCGTAGACCAGCGAGAAGCGCGAAATCGTATCGGTCCTCAGCGTCCCGGCGGGCGGAGAGGTCTCATGCTCGAACGAATAGGAGAGCTTGGCCTTCAACTTCTTGGACACGCCCGCCTCGATGCCGGTGTTCGTCGTGAAAGTGCTGTTGCCGGTTTCGATGTACGACGAGGCCGTCTGGGTGAACTTCACGGCATCGTCGACATTCCAGCTGAAATCGAGCGAAGTCAGGGTCGACCAGGTTGTCTCGACCGGGTCCGTGACATAGCGCGTACGGCGCAAGGCCGGACCGATTTCCAGAGACAGCGCCAGATCCTTTCGCTTGATCACGCGGTAGCCGAGACCGCCCGAAAGCGAATAACGGTCATCGTAGCCCTGGATCGCATTACGCTCCCACTGGGTACGCCCATACGTGAACAGGCCGTCACGCAAGGTGTAGCGCGCCTGATAGCCGGCCAGGTACTGCTCGCGCGTGACCGTGCCCTTGTCCTTCTGGTAATCGGCCGTGAGCTGGATCGTGTGCTGCCAGTCGATCCCCTTGCGATCGAGATTGATAGCCCCGCTGAAGCCGAAATTGTTGGTATTGCCGGTTGCCCGGAACGCGCCGGCCTCGACCTTCCCGGTCCACAACTGGAAGATGTCGGACTGGCGGATGCGCTGGGTTTCCGCATTGGCCTTGGCAGCGGCAAGGCGGGCAGCCTCGTCGTTGAAGGCCTTCTGCATCGCACGGATCTCGTCCTTGTCGTAGGGCTTGGTATCCAGCGCGACCTTCACCACCGCGGCAACCGTTGCCGAATCGCCGGTACGGATCGCCGATTCGAGCATGGCACGCACGTTTTCCGGCAGCCGCGGCGGTCCCGCAGCCACGAACGGCATCGGCCAGGGATACGTCGGCAGCGCCACCGCCACCACCGGCACGATGAACGGTACCGGTTGCGGCGCCGGGGGGAGGTGGACAAGGGGCTGCGCTTGCGCCGGCACGGCGGCGAGCACAAGCGGAAGACCCATCAAACGCATCGACATGATAAACAGTTATCCGCTCAGGCGCGCAGGCGCCACCCCGTACGGAAGATCCAGGCGATGAAACCCACGCAGAGCGCGAGGAATGCCAGAGTCATCACCAGCGAGATGCCGATGGGGAAGTCCGACCTGCCATAGAAGCACCAGCGCAGACCGTTGACGAGGTAGACCACCGGATTGACCATCGCCACCGAACGCCATGGCTCGGGCAGCATCTGGATCGAGTAGAACGTGCCGCCCAGGAACGTCAGCGGCACCACGAACAGCACCGGCACGATGCCAAGCTTCTCGAAACTGTCGGCCCAGATGCCGAGGATGAAACCGAACAGCGAGAACGTCGCCGAAACCAGCAGGATGAAGCCCAGCGCGTAGAACGGGTGGACGATCGTGTAGTCGACAAAGAACGTCGCGGTGCCCAGGATGATCGCCGCAAGGATGAGGGACTTGGTCGCCGCGGCGCCGACAAAGCCGACCAGCGTCTCGGCCACGCCGACGGGGGCGGACAGCAGTTCGTAGATCGCGCCGGTGAAACGCGGCATGTAGATTCCGAAGCTGCCGTTCGAGACGCTTTCGCCCAAAATCGTCAACAGCAGCAGGCCCGGCACGATGAAGGCGCCGTAATTGACGCCGGTCACCCCCGAATCCATGCGCCCGCCGATCGCGGCGCCGAACACGACAAAATAGAGTACCGTCGTCAGCACCGGCCCGAGGATCGACTGCATCGCGGTGCGCATGGCCCGCATGACCTCGCGCTTGTAGATGGTCCAGGTGCTGCGCGCGTTGAAGGCGATCATGCCGCCGCTCCTTCCAGAAGGTCGACAAAGATGTCCTCGAGGCTCGATTCGCGGATGTCGATCGAGACATAGTCGATGCCCGCACCGGCCAGCCGCTTGGTGACTTCCGCCACTTCCGCCTTGCCCCGCCCGGAGCCGTCCCCCCCGCGGTAGACCAGTTCCAGCCCGTCTTCGGAAAGGCTGACGTTCAGGCCGGAGAGCACCTCGGGAACGGCGGCCAGCGGCGCGGCAAGGACGAAATGGGCTTCGGTACGCCCCAGTCGCTTCATCAGCGCGCGGGTTTCCTCGACCATGCGAATGCGCCCCCCCTGGATGATGCCCACCCGGTCGGCCATTTCCTCGGCTTCCTCGATGTAGTGGGTGGTCAGGATGATCGTCGTGCCGCGATCGCGCAGCAGCGAGATCTGCGCCCACATGTCGCGGCGCAGTTCGACGTCGACGCCCGCCGTGGGTTCATCGAGGAACAGCAGTTCGGGCTCGTGCGCCAGCGCCTTGGCGATCAGCACGCGGCGCTTCATGCCGCCGGACAGCGCGCGAATCTGGTCGTTGCGCTTGTCCCACAGGCTCAGCGCCTTGAGGATTTCCTCGACCCGCGCCGCGTCGGGCGCAAGGCCGAACAGCCCGCGCGAGTAGTTGACCGAATGGATCACCGTCTCGAACATGTCGGTCGCCAGTTCCTGCGGAACCAGTCCGATCCGGGCACGCAGGCGCCGCCAGTGGCGCCCCATGTCCTCACCGAAAGCGGTCATGCTGCCACCGGTCGGCCGGACCAGTCCGCAGACCGCACCGATCAGCGTCGTCTTGCCGGCACCATTGGGCCCCAGCAGCGCAAAGATCTCGCCCCGGTTGATCGAAAGGTCCACGCCGTGAAGCGCCGTGAACCCGCTGTCATAGGTCTTGGTCAGACCCTTGATTTCAAGAATGGCATCCATGGCCTGCGTGATGCGCGAAAGCGATGACGGTTCCAAGACCGAAATATCGGGCCGACCGGGGAAATTTCCACCAGCCGGCCGAAGCGGGAGATTACTGTTCCAGGCCCTTGAAGTCGTCCTGACGAATATACCCCACGTAACCGCCGAACATCTTCGCGGCAGTCTCCGGGTTGCCCATGAGTTCCTGCATCGCCATCCGGCCCAGCGTTTCCCCCGCCGTGCGGAACCCGGCGCTGCTGTGCGCGCGGTAGAGCGGGCGGGCCTGTTCGGCACAGTCCACCGTGATAAGGCGGGTGAAAATCGTCGCCACCTGGCGGTCCAGCTTGTCCTTCACGGCCGGGTCGATCTTGGCGACGTCGGCCACCTGCGGCGCACTGCCCATCGCGGTCAGGAACCACCGCGCAAACGTCACCCGGTCCTCCCCGGTCGACTTCATCGCGAAGCACTCACCAAGCTTGCCGGCAAGATCGCGTTCGACGTCCGGCGCCAACGGCGCCGTTGCGGCAGGCGAAGTCGGCGTCTGGGCTGCAGCCGCGCCCACCGGCAGCAGCGCCGCGAGTGCGACAGCCGCCGCCGGCCACTTCGAAATGATCATGATAGTTCCCCCTATTCCCGAATCAGCAGGCTGGAATCGCCATAGCTATAGAAACGATAACCCGTTGAAATAGCGTGTCGATAGACCGCCTGCATACGTTCCAGCCCCATCAGCGCGGAGACCAGCATGAACAGGGTGGACTTGGGAAGGTGGAAATTGGTCATCAGTCCGTCGATCGCCTTGAAGCGATAGCCCGGAGTGATGAAGATCGCGGTATCGCCTTCGAACGGACGGATCAGGTTGTCGTCGCCGGTCGCGCTTTCCAGCAGGCGCAGGCTGGTGGTGCCCACCGCGATAACGCGATTTCCCGCCGCACGCGCGGCATTGAGGCGATCGGCGGTCGCCGCGTCGATGCTGCCCCATTCGGCATGCATCCGGTGGTCCTGCGTATCGTCGGCCTTGACCGGCAGGAAAGTGCCCGCGCCGACATGCAGCGTCAGCGTCTCCCGCTTCACGCCTGCGGCCTCCAGGCGCGCCATCAGTTCCGGGGTGAAGTGCAGCGAGGCGGTCGGCGCGGCAACCGCACCATCCTTCTCGGCGAACATCGTCTGGTAGTCGCTGCGATCTGCCTCGTCGGTTTCGCGCTTGCCGGCGATATACGGGGGAAGCGGCATGCGTCCTGCCCGCTCCAGCAGGACTTCGACCGGCTCCTCGCCTTCGAAGAACAGTACCCAGCTGCCGTCGTCGAGGCGCTCCTCGGCCAGCGCGGTGACACCGGCAGGAAATTCGATGCGGTCACTGGGCCGCAGCCGCTTGGCATTGCGCACAAAGGCCTGCCAGCGGCGCAGATCGATGCGCTTGTGCAGCGTCGCACCGATCTTCGCCTCGCCGCGGCGCCCTTCGAGCTGGGCGGGGATGACACGCGTGTCGTTGAACACCAGCACATCGCCGGGCCGCAGGATGCCAGGCAAATCGTGGACGTGGCGATCGACGAGCGATCCGCTCTCGGCCCCTTCCACCAGCAGCATGCGCGCGGAATCGCGCGGCCGGGCCGGCCTCAGGGCAATGTTCTCGGGCGGAAGGTCGAAGTCGAAAAGGTCAACGCGCATGGCGCGCGTCTAGGCGCGCGCCATCGCTTCGTCATCCCCTTTCGGAGAAATTCAGTTCGACTTCGAATTGCTCAGTTGGTCGGCCGTGATCTTGGCGGGCGCTGCAACCGGCGCGGGAGCGGCCACCGGCGGCGCCTTGTTTTCCGACGCCAGCGAAGCCTGCACGATCTTGGTGGGATTCGCCGGCGGCTCGCCGCGCTGGATCGCATCGACGTACTGCATGCCCGAAATCACACGGCCAAAGATCGTATACTTATGATCGAGCGAGAAGCGCGGGTAAAACACGATGAAGAACTGGCTGTTCGCGCTGTTCGGCTCGTTGGTACGCGCCATCGAGACCATGCCGCGCAAGTGCGGCAGCGAGTTGAACTCGGCCTCGAGGTCGGGAAGCTGCGAACCGCCCTGCCCGGTCCCGGTCGGATCGCCGGTCTGCGCCATGAAACCATCGATCACGCGGTGGAAGATCTGGCCGTTGTAGAAACCCTGCGATGCGAGCGTCTTGATACGCTCGACATGGTGCGGCGCCCACTGCGGCATCAGGCGAATGGCCACGCGGCCACCGTCCGACAGGTCGAGCAGCAGAACGTTTTCGGGCTCGTGCGAGATATCGGCATCGACCACCGGCGAAAGCGGCGGCGCCACCGGAGCGGCGGCGGCATCGGGGGTCGGCGCTTCCTTCTTCTTGGCCATTGCCGGCGTTGCCGCCAGCGCGAGGCCGATCATCGTCGTGGTAAGGGTCAGGCGAAACGTCATCGATTACTCACTGAAGGAAGCCGTTCAGGCTCGCGGCGATAGAGTGCGCGGCCTGACGTGACAATGAATGAATTTGTCGCAAGCGCTCTCAGTAGTCGCCCTGGAGGCCCTTGGCAGCAATACGGTCCACCACATCCGCCCGCACCGCAGGACTGACGAACCGCGAGATGTCGCCGCCAAACGTGGCGATTTCCTTGACCAGCTTGGAGGCGATCGGCTGAAGGCTGACATCGGCCATCAGGAAAACTGTCTCGATGTTCGGGTTGAGCTGCTGGTTCATGCCCGCCATCTGGTATTCATACTCGAAGTCCGCGACCGCCCGCAGGCCGCGGACGATCACGCTCGCCCCCTGCTTCTGCGCGAACTTCATCAGCAGCGCGTTGAAGCCGACAACAGTGACGTTCTCGATACCCAGCGACGCCACTTCGCGTTCAACCATGGCCATGCGCTCTTCCGGCGTGAACAGCGGGTTCTTGGAGGGATTGGTGGTCACCCCGATGATCAGCCGATCGACCAGCTTGGCGCCGCGCCGGATGATGTCGGCGTGCCCCAGCGTGATCGGATCGAAAGTGCCGGGATAGACCCCGATGCGTTCAGTCATGGCCGATTATTCCCCAATTCCCTTGAACCCGCCGCCGCAGCGGCGCACGCAATTTCAGCGATCCGCCAAACGTCTGCGAGATTTCCGCAGGCTTGCGGCCTCAATGCTTCCGCTCGACGATATAACGCGCCACCGCGCGCAGGAGATCGGCTTCCTTGCCGTGCTGGGCGAGATGGCCGATGGCCTGCTCGACCAGCATCCGCGCCTGCTCGCGCGCCCGTTCGGCGCCCAGCAGCGACACGAAGGTCTGCTTGCCTGCCGCCGCATCCTTGCCGACCGCCTTGCCGGCCAGCACCACATCACCTTCGTGGTCGATGAGATCGTCCGCGATCTGGAACGCCAGCCCGATATCACGCGCATAACCGCGCAAATGCGTGCGCCCTTCCGGCGGGATACGCCCGAGAATCGCCCCCATCTCCACCGCGGCACCCAGCAGCGCGCCGGTCTTGAGCTGCTGCAGGCGGGTAATCGTCTGAAGGTCGAACTCGCTGTTCTCGGCCACGATGTCCATCATCTGGCCACCTGCCATGCCCAGTGCGCCGCTGGCGTGGGCAAGCGCCTGCACCAGTTCGATCCGGGTGAAGGGGTCTGCGCTGACGGCGGGATCGCCAAGAACCTCGAACGCAAAAGCCAGCAGCGAATCGCCCGCCAGCACCGCCGTCGCCTCGTCATAGGCGAGATGCACGGTCGGCTTGCCGTGACGCAGGGCATCGTCATCCATGCACGGCAGGTCGTCGTGGATCAACGAATAGACGTGGATCGATTCGATGGCGATGGCCGCCCGGATCGCCGCCTCGCGCACGACACCGAACATCTCGGCAACCGCCGTCAGCAGCAGCGGACGCAGCCGCTTGCCGCCGCCGATGGCCGCATAGCGCATGGCTTCCACCAGGCGCGCGCGCTGATCGTCAGGCACCGGCAGCAGCGCATCGAATGCACCGTCGATCTCCTCAGAGATCCTTGCAAGCCCCTCCGCCAGCAGCGGGTCGCTGATTACGACCTCGCCCATCCCCTCAGCGCTCCGCGTCGAAAGGCTGCGTGCCGGCAACCGCACCGTCCGGACCGGCGACGATGCGCTCGATCCGCGCCTGCGCCGCGTCCAGGCGTTTCTGGCAATGCTGTCGCAGCTTCTCGCCCTTTTCGTAGAGCGTGATCGAATCCTCGAGCGGGACATCGCCGCTTTCCAGTCGCCTCACGATGCCCTCAAGGTCCCGCAGGGCGTCCTCGAAGCTGAGGCTTTCGATGGTTTCAGTCTCGTCTACCATGGCGAAGCAATGGCCTTAGCGCACGGGCCGGTCAAGGGGAGCCGACCGCTATTTGCCGGATTGCGCCGCCGGTCCGCCGGGCAGACCACGGACCGGCCGCAAGTCGCGAAAATCCCGCCGTCATTTCTCGTAAATGTAGTCCTGGAATGTCGCCATCGTGTCGGTCCAGAACTCCAGCGTGTCGAGGAACAACGCCTTGCTCATGCCGCCCTCGTCGAGATCGAGGTCGTACTGGATCACGCAGTCGCCATCTCCGTCCACTTGAGGGGTCACGAAGCGATATTTCTGGGAAAAGGTGTTCATCGCGTCGAGGCTGCAATGCGTCGCCTCGGTCCAGCCCGCATAGAACTGGATGCTGGAACAATCGGCGCCGTCGGTGCAGCCATAGAACGTGATCGTGAACTTCGAGCCTGACGACGCGCTCTTGATCATCGGGTCGCCAACCGAATCCTTGGTCAGTTCCGCACGGTAGCCCGCGTCCTGCAAGGCCGAGACAAGGCTGGCGGGTGATTTGGCCGTCACCATCTGGGCCTCAGCCACACCGCTCGTCATGGTGCCCAGGGCGAGCAGCAGCCCGGCGATAATCTTACGCATAAATACCCCGTTTCAATCGGAAAGTCGCTCAGCGGCATCTGGCACATCACCCCCGGCATCGAAAGTGAAAGTTCATGTCAGGGTCCATGCCGTCTAGCGCTCCGCGACGGACATGGCTAAGGCGCCTCGCATGAGCGAAATCACCCCTGACGTCGTCGAGGCGCACGGCCTCAATCCCGAAGAATACGAGCGCGTCCTGAACGCCCTTGGTCGAGAGCCGAACCTTGTCGAACTCGGCATCTTCTCGGTCATGTGGTCGGAGCACTGCTCGTACAAGTCGAGCCGCTTCCACCTGAAGAAGCTGCCGACCAAGGCACCCTGGGTCATCTGCGGCCCCGGCGAGAACGCGGGCGTGATCGACATCGGCGACGGCCAGGCTGCCATCTTCAAGATGGAAAGCCACAACCACCCCAGCTACATCGAGCCCTTCCAGGGCGCGGCCACCGGCGTCGGCGGCATCCTGCGCGACGTCTTCACCATGGGCGCGCGTCCGGTCGCCAACATGAACGCGCTGCGCTTCGGCCGCCCGGATCACCCGAAGATGAAGCATCTGGTGCAGGGCGTGGTCGAGGGCATCGGCTCCTACGGCAACTGCGTGGGCGTGCCGACCGTCGGCGGCGAGACCAACTTCCACAAGGCCTACGACGGCAACATCCTTGTCAACGCCATGACCGTGGGCGTCGCGGACACCGACAAGATCTTCTACTGCGCCGCCACCGGACTCGGTAACCCGATCGTCTACGTCGGCTCAAAGACCGGCCGCGACGGCATCCACGGCGCCACGATGGCTTCGGCCGACTTCGACGAGCATTCGGACGAGAAGCGCCCGACCGTGCAGGTAGGCGATCCCTTCACCGAAAAGCTGCTGATCGAGGCCTGCCTCGAACTCATGGCCACCGACGCCATCGTCGCCATCCAGGACATGGGCGCGGCCGGCCTCACCTCCTCGTCGGTCGAGATGGCCAGTAAGGGCGGTGCCGGCATTCGCCTCAACATGAACGCCGTGCCCTGCCGCGAAGAGGCGATGACGCCTTACGAGATGATGCTCTCGGAAAGCCAGGAGCGCATGCTCATGGTGCTTCAGCCCGGCAAGGAAGCCATGGCCGAGGCCATCTTCAAGAAGTGGGAACTCGACTTCGCGGTGATCGGCGAAGTGACCGACACCGGCCACATGGTGCTGGAATTCAACGGCGAAGTGGTCTGCGACATCCCCCTCGGCCCGCTTGCCGACGATGCGCCGGAATATGAGCGCCCTTACGTCTCGCCCGAGGAATACAAGGCCTGGGCCAAGGTTCCCGCCATCGCGGGCGCACCCGAAAGCGCCGACGTCGGCGCCGACCTGCTCAAGCTCATGGGCACGGTCGACCTTGCCTCGCGCAAGTGGATCTGGGAACAGTACGACAGCCAGGTCGGCGGAGACACGATGCAGAAGTCCGGCGGCGACGCAGCCGTGGTGCGCATCCACGATACGCAGAAGGCGCTGGCAATCAGCACCGACTGCTCGCCCCGCTACTGCTACGCCGATCCTTACGAAGGCGGCAAGCAGGCCGTGGCCGAGACCTATCGCAACATCAGCGCGGTCGGCGGCCTTCCGCTCGCCATCACCAACTGCCTGAACTTCGCGAACCCCCAGCGCCCCGAGATCATGGCACAGATCGTCGGCTGCCTGAACGGCATGGGCGATGCCTGCCGTGCGCTCGACTATCCGATCGTGTCGGGCAACGTCTCGCTCTACAACGAATCGAAGGCCACCGGCGGCGGCTCGGCGATCCTGCCGACCCCGGCGATCGGCGGCGTCGGCCTGCTGGGCGACCACGAGAAGATGGCGACCGTCGCTTTCAAGAACGCCGGCGACGAGGTCTTCGTGCTCGGCGGAAGCGGCACGCACCTCGGCCAGTCGATCTGGCTGCGCGAGATCGCCGGCCAGGAAGCAGGCGATGCCCCCAAGGTCGACCTCAAGGCCGAAGCCACCAACGGCGCTGCGGTCCGCGGCTGGATCGCCGAAGGAAAGGTCACCGCGGTGCATGACGTGAGCGACGGCGGCCTGCTCGTCGCGCTGGCCGAAATGGCACTCGCCAGCGGCCTTGGCGTCGAACTGGACGCGGCACTGACCACTGCCGAGGCATTCGGCGAGGACCAGTCACGCTATGTCGTCACTGCCCCTGCCGGCACCGCCCTGCCCGGCGCCGTGAAGATCGGCACGGTTGGCGGCACCCAGGTGGCCGGCAACGAGATTGCAGCGCTCAAGGAAGCCAACGAGGCCTTCTTCCGCGACTGGATGGAAGCCTGATCCACCGCGTCAGCGCGTATGGAACCGGAAAGAGGGCGCCGCATCGGCGCCCTCTTTTCGTTTGAGGCTCAGCTTCCGCCCGTCGTCGATGCCAGCACGTTCACCGTCAGCGCCAGGATGCCGAGGTTGAACGCAAAGGCGAACAGGCCGTGGAAGGTCGAGACGCGCCTGACGCTCGTTTGCGTGATCGCGATATCGGCGGTCTGGCAGGTCATGCCGATCACGAAGGCGAAGTTCACGAAGTCGGAGAAGTCCGGCACGCAGTCGCCCGGGAAGTCCAGCCCCTCATGATCCCCTCCGGCGCGCGAGGAATAGTAGAGCCGAGCGTAGTGGAAGGCATAGATCAGGTTCACGAAGGTCCAGCAGGACAGCAGCGTGACCACCAGCAAGGCGATCTCGCCCGCCTTCAGGATCTTGTTGTCGAGAACCAGCGTGCCCAGCGCAGCAAGGATCACCGAGGTGATCACCGCCGTCAGCATCAGCAGCATGATCTGACCGACATCGTCGCGCTTGGCCTGCCGGCGCATGACTTCGGCATTGCCGCTACGCCACAGCGGCACGCAGGATGTCACGAAGGCGATCACGCCAAGGTCGAATGCGGTGATCACCGCTTCGACGGCGGGGAGCACCAACAGTAGCGCCATGGCCGCTGCCGTCATCACGCCCAGGAACAGCAGGTAGCGCGGATGCGACAGCCGGCTCAGGAAGGGATCTCGCTCACCAGCCATCGCATTTCGCTCCCCTGGATCAGACGCGGACCCATTCCTGCTCGTCGATGCCAAGCAGGCGCAGCACGCTGGTCAGGTCTCCCCGGTCGATCCAGCCATTGGCGGCCGCGCGGGCCTTGGGCTTGGCGCGATAGGCAATGCCGTAATGCGCCGCCTCCAGCATCGGGATG
Source organism: Novosphingobium sp. KA1 (assembly GCF_017309955.1). NCBI lineage: Bacteria > Pseudomonadati > Pseudomonadota > Alphaproteobacteria > Sphingomonadales > Sphingomonadaceae > Novosphingobium > Novosphingobium sp. KA1. Next base: position 3,385,730 of record NZ_CP021247.1, read on the forward strand.
TCGTTGGCGCCGTCGCCGGTGGCCAGAGTGGTGACATTGCCGCCCAGCAGTTCGAGTTCGGCCAGCAGCGTCGCCTTCTTGACCGAGCTGTCGACGATCGGACCGTCGAGCCCGCCGGTCAGCTTGCCGTCCACGACTTCAAGCCGGTTGCCGACGACATAGTCAAAGCCGAGATGCGCAGCGACGGGATCGGCGAAGTGGTGGAAACCGCCGGTGACCAGCACCGTGCGGCAGCCGAACTTCTTGAGCGTCTCTACCAGCGTGCGTGCGCCTTCCACCGGCCGGATGCGGCTGGCGAGGCATTCCTCGATCGCGTCGACCGACAGCCCCTTGAGCAGCCCCACGCGTTCGCGAAGGGCTTGCTCGAAATCGAGTTCGCCCTGCATGGCGCGCTCGGTAATCTCGGCGATGCGATCCTTGATACCGGCGAAATCGCCCAGTTCGTCGATGCATTCCTGCCCGATCATGGTCGAATCCATGTCGGAGATGAACAGGCCGGGGATCGTCGGCTCGTGATCGCAGACAAGACCGTCGGTCGGCGCAAAGTGATCGTCCAGTGCCTTGCGCAGCGCCGCCGCATCGCTGTCGGGAGACGCGATCTGCATGGTCTGGTCGCAGAAATCGAGCATCGCCGCAGAGGCCAGTCGCACGCCGCTTTCCTGCATTTCGGCACGAGCCGCATCGATTCTTGCCGAGAGGTGGTCCGGTTCTGCTATCAGCCGCGCAATGAGCACTGCGAATTCCCTTGAAGCTGCGTATGAAAATTCCACTGGCGCGCCTGCTGACGACAGCAGACCACCGCTCGCGCTCATCGCAGGGCCGACTGCCAGCGGCAAGAGCGATTGTGCCGTCAGGCTGGGACAGGAACTGGAACGGCGCGGCCGCCGTGCGGTCGTGGTCAATGCCGACAGTTCGCAAGTCTATGCCGATCTGGCCGTCCTGAGCGCCCGCCCCCTGCCCGACGAGATGGGCGGCATCGAGCACCGCCTGTTCGGCGCATGGGATGGAGCAACCGGTTGCTCCGCCGCCGACTGGGCCAAGGCGGCGCGCGAAACCATCGCCGCAATTCATGCCGAAGGCGCCGTGCCCATCCTGGTCGGCGGCACCGGCCTCTATATCCGCACGCTGCTGGACGGCATTGCGCCGGTCCCGGAAATTGACGCGGCCGTGCGCGAGGCCGTGCGCGCCCTGCCCGTTTCGGAAGCTTATGCCGCACTCCGGATCGAAGACCCGGAACGCGCCGCCCGCCTCGCCCCGGCCGATTCGGCCCGCATCGCGCGCGCGCTTGAAGTCGTCCGCTCCACCGGAAAACCGCTCGCCCACTGGCAGGCGGAGCTGACCGGCGGGATTGGGCACACCATCAGCCTGTTCCCCGTCGTACTCCTGCCCGAGCGTCAGGCGCTCTATCGCCGCTGCGACTTGCGCTTCGAACGCATGATCGAACGGGGTGCGCTTGGCGAAGTGGAGGCGCTGCTGGAACGCCATCTCGATCCCGCGCTGCCTGTCATGCGCGCCATCGGCGTACCCGAACTGGCGGGAGTCGTCCGTAAGGAATGGAGCCTGGATGACGCCATCGCCCGCGGCTCCCAGGCCACGCGCAATTACGCCAAGCGTCAATTCACCTGGCTCCGCCATCAGCCCCCGCAAGAATGGGTCAGGCTTGAGTACGAAAGTTTCGATCAAAAATCACTTGAAGATAGATTATTTCAGGTTATGGGGTTGACGTAACATTTTCGTCCCCCTAGAGCCCGCATCGTCCTGCCGTGGAAGTGATGCAGGAGGAGAGGGAGACCCGGCACGGCGTCCGTCGTGTCGGGTCGGTTTCATTATAGTGCGCGAAACGGCGGACTAAGTGTTGTGTCATGCGGCAAAGAGCGTATCGAGCCGCAACATTCGTAGGCACCCTACCCCCGGGGTCTGCCGAGAGTCGAAAAGGAAAGTATTGTGACTGAAGAGCGCAGCGGCGCGAACATCCTGGTCGAAAGCCTGGTCAAGCAGGGAGTCGAATTCGTATTCGGCTATCCCGGCGGTGCCGTGCTACCGATCTACGATGCTCTCTTCGGTGACGAGCGACTTAGGCACATCCTCGTGCGTCACGAGGCTGGTGCGGCTCACGCGGCCGAAGGTTATGCACGTTCGACCGGCAAGCCCGGCGTCGTTCTGGTCACATCCGGTCCGGGTGCGACCAATGCCGTCACCGGCATTGCCGATGCCTTCATGGATTCGATTCCGCTGGTCGTCATTACCGGACAGGTCCCCACCGCCCTGATCGGTTCGGACGCCTTCCAGGAAGCGGACACCGTCGGCATCTCGCGCCACTGCACCAAGCACAACTATCTGGTGAAGGATCCAGCGGACCTTGCCGCGATCATCGACGAAGCCTTCGAGATCGCCACCACCGGCCGCCCCGGCCCCGTGCTGATCGACATCCCCAAGGATGTGCAGATCGCCATGGCTCCGTGGCACGAAGGCCCGATCCAGCGCCGCAAGCGCTACGACCCGCGCACCGCAGGCTCGGTCGACGAGATCGCCGAAGCGGTCGAGATGATCGCCAAGGCCAAGGCACCGGTGTTCTACACTGGCGGCGGCGTCATCAACTCCGGCCCGCGCGCCACCGCATTGCTGCGTGAGCTTCAGGAAAAGATCGGCGCGCCGGTCACCTCGACACTCATGGGCCTCGGCGCCTTCCCGGCCGACCATGCCGACTGGCTGGGCATGCTGGGCATGCACGGCACCTACGAAGCGAACCTGGCGATGAACCAGGCGGACCTGATCGTCTGCATCGGCGCCCGCTTCGATGACCGCGTGACCGGCCGTCTCGACGCCTTCGCGCCGAATTCGAAGAAGATCCACATCGACATCGACCGCGCCTCGATCAACAAGACCGTGCGCGTCGACCTGCCGATCATCGGCGACTGCGCGACCGTCCTCGAACAGATCCTCGACCTGTGGGGCGACCGCAAGCCGCAGGACCTGGCGCCGTGGAAGGCCCGTGTCGCAACCTGGCGCGAGAAGAAGAGCCTCTCGTTCCCCGAGAACCGCAACGCGATCATGCCGCAGCTGGCGATCCAGCGCCTGTTCGAACTGAGCAAGGACAAGGATCCGATCATCTCGACCGAAGTGGGCCAGCACCAGATGTGGGCGGCGCAGCACTTCCACTTCTTCGGTCCGAACAAGTGGCTGACCTCGGGCGGTCTCGGCACGATGGGCTATGGCCTTCCCGCCGCGATCGGCGCGCAGCTCGGCAATCCGGACAGCCTCGTCGTCGACATCGCCGGCGACGCCTCGATCCAGATGAACATCCAGGAGCTGGGCACCGCCACGCAGTACCGTCTGCCGGTGAAGATCTTCATCCTCAACAACGAGTGGATGGGCATGGTTCGCCAGTGGCAGGAACTCACTTACGAAAGCCGCTACTCGCAGTCCTATTCGGACAGCCTGCCGGACTTCGTGAAGCTGGCCGAAGCCTATGGCTGGAAGGGTATCCGCATCGAGAACGAGAGCGAACTCGATGCCGGTATCCAGGCGATGATCGACTATGACGGCCCCGTCATCGTCGACTGCCTTGTCGCCAAGGAGTCCAACTGCTTCCCGATGATCCCCTCGGGCGCGTCGCATGTCGAGATGATCCTTTACGGCGATACCGTCGCCGGAACGATGGACGATGCCGCCAAGGCGCTGGTCTGAGACTGCGAGAGATCAGAGAACAATCATGATGCATATCCAGCACGAAGCCGAGGAACGCCACGTCCTGACCGTGACGGTCGACAACGAGGCCGGCATTCTCGCCAAGATCGCAGGCCTGTTCACCGCGCGCGGCTACAACATCGACAGCCTGACCGTGGCCGACATTACCGAGAACCACTCGGTGAGCCGCATCACCATCGTGACGCACGGCCCGCCCAGCCAGATCGACCAGATCCACGCCCAGCTTGAGCGTCTGGTGCCGGTGCACAAGGTGACCGATCTTACCGAAGTCGGCCCTTACGTGCAGCGCGAACTGGCGCTGATCAAGGTCACCGGCGTTGGCGAAAAGCGGGTCGAGGCCCTGCGGATCGCCGGCGTGTTCCGCGCCCGCCCGGTGGACACCACCACCGGCAGCTTCATCTTCGAACTGACCGGCGCGCCCGACAAGATCGACAGTTTCGTGGCGCTGATGCGCGACCTCGGCCTCGTCGAGGTCGGCCGCACCGGCATCGTCGCCATGATCCGCGGGCCCGAAGGCGCCTGACGGAAACCATCCCATCCAGCCGCCTCTGAAATTTGGCGCTGGAACTGAAAGAACGCGCCGCAAGGCGCACCACAAATCCGGCCTGACCTCTCACAGGAACGAGACGTCATGGTCCTCGAAAGGGCAATACAATGAAGGTCTATTACGACGCCGATTGCGACATCAACCTGATCACCGAAAAGAAGGTCGCGATCCTCGGCTACGGCAGCCAGGGTCACGCCCACGCGCAGAACCTTCGCGATTCGGGCGTCAAGGAAGTCGCCATCGCGCTGCGTCCGGGTTCGCCCTCTGCCAAGAAGGCTGAAGGCGCCGGCTTCAAGGTGCTCGCCAACGCCGAAGCGGCCGCATGGGCCGACGTGCTCATGATCCTCGCCCCCGACGAACATCAGGCCGCGATCTACGCTGCCGACATCCATGAGAACCTGAAGCCCGGCGCGGCGCTCGCCTTCGCCCACGGCCTCAACGTCCACTTCGGCCTGATCGAACCGCGCGCCGACATCGACGTGATCATGATCGCGCCGAAGGGCCCGGGCCACACCGTGCGCGGCGAATACGTCAAGGGCGGCGGCGTGCCCTGCCTCGTCGCGATCCACCAGGACGTGACCGGCAACGCGCAGGACGTCGCCCTGGCCTATGCATCGGGCGTCGGCGGCGGTCGTTCGGGCATCATCGAAACCAACTTCCGCGAGGAATGCGAAACCGACCTGTTCGGCGAGCAGGCCGTGCTTTGCGGCGGCACCACCGCGCTGGTCCAGGCCGGTTTCGAAACGCTGGTCGAAGCCGGTTACGCACCGGAAATGGCCTACTTCGAATGCCTCCACGAGCTGAAGCTGATCGTCGACCTGATGTATGAAGGCGGCATCGCCAACATGCGTTACTCGATCTCGAACACCGCCGAATACGGCGACATCAAGACCGGTCCGCGCATCATCACCGAAGAGACCAAGAAGGAAATGAAGCGCGTTCTGGAAGACATCCAGTCGGGCCGTTTCGTGAAGGACTTCGTGCTCGACAACCGCGCCGGCCAGCCCGAACTGAAGGCGTCGCGCATCGCCGCCAAGCGTCACCCGATCGAGGAAACCGGCTCGAAGCTGCGCGCCATGATGCCCTGGATCGGCGCCAACGCCCTGGTCGACAAGGCAAAGAACTGATTTCCCACTCGCGCTTTCGCGTTTGACGAAATTCGGGAGGCGGCGCAGAAATGCGCCGCCTCTTTTCTTTCGGGAGCAGACCCATGCGTCGTTCGCCTATCGCGCTTGTCCTTGCCGCCGCCGTTCTTGCCGCTCCCGTCATCGCCCAGCCCGATTCGGGCGGGCACATGGAAATGCTGCACGGCACCGGCACGCCCGCCGACGTCAAGGCCGGCACTTATGCGGTCGAACCGGCGCACACCCAGGTCACCTTCAGCGTCTCGCACATGGGCATCTCGCCCTTTGCCGGCACGTTTTCCGGCGCCAGCGGCACCATGACTCTCGATCCCGCGAACCTCGCGGCCACCAAGCTGAGCGTCACCATCCCGACCGCCTCGGTGCAGACGACCAGTTCCAAGCTCTCGGAAGAACTCGTCAGCGCAGACTGGCTCGATGCGGCAAAGTTTCCCAGCGCGACTTTCGTCGCCGCCAAGGTTACCCCCCACGGCTCCGGCATGGCGATGATCGACGGGACCCTCACGCTTCACGGCGTCAGCAAGCCGATCACGATCATGGCCCATTTCTTCGGCGCCGCGCAGAACCCGATGAGCAAGAAGGACTCGATCGGCTTCCTTGCCCGCGCCCAGATCAAGCGCTCGGACTTCGGCGTCTCGAAGTACGTACCGATGGTCTCCGACGAGACGGTACTGGTCATCAACGCGGCGTTCGAAAAGCAATAAAGGCACGCTCGTTCGGGGCCGAAGCAGAGGCCGTCATCGACGCGTCGCGGATTTTCATGCATGCTCTCCTCCGGTAAAATCCCGATGGGAGAATGACATGTTGCGCAAATCGACCGCGATGACGGCTCTCGCCATCAGCCTCACGGCTCTTTCCGCCTGCACTACCGGGAACGCCACAGTGGCTGAACCAACGCCGCCTGCCCCGCCCTCGATGGCGCCCGGTTGCGGCGCCGATCAACTCGGTGCCTATATCGGCCAGCCCGCCAGCGACGAGGTGATCGCCGCGATCACCCAGTGGCGCGGCGACAAGCCGATGCGCGTGCTGCGCCCAGGCCAGCCGATGACCATGGACTTCCGCCCCGACCGACTGAACGTGCAGATCGGCGAGGACGGCAAGATCAAGGGCTTCAACTGCGCCTGATTTTCGGCCGCCAGCGCCTTGATCCCGCCCCCCGTCTCGTCCAGGCATGAAGGCCGCACATCAGCAGGGGCCCCATGACCGAAGCTACGGATATCGAACGCGAAGACAGCCTTACCCGCGTGGAGGCATTCTCCGACGGGGTTCTGGCGATCATCATCACCATCATGGTGCTGGAACTGAAAACCCCGGTGTCGGAAGGGCTGGCAGCGCTCTGGCCCCTGTGGCCGATCTTTGTCGCCTATGTGCTGAGCTACGCCTACGTCGCGATCTACTGGGTGAACCACCACCGCCTGCTCAGCCATGCGCGCGTGGTGACGAGCGGCCTCCTTTGGGCGAACATGCTGCTGCTGTTCACTCTTTCGCTGATCCCCTTCTCCACCGCCTATCTCGGTGAGCATCATTTCAGCCGCGAAGCGACGCTGCTCTATCTGGTAACGATGCTGACGCCCGCCCTTGCCTATGTCCTGCTGCAAGGCCGGATCGCCGCGACCGGCGCGCAGACCTCGGCCAGCCGCCGCTACCACAAGGCCTCCCACCGCAAGGGCCTCGCGGCGGCATTCGTCTATGCTCTCGGCATTCCGCTGACTTACGTTTCGCCCTGGCTCGGCGTAGCCAGCGCGGCGCTGGTCGCCGTGTTCTGGATGCTGCCGTGGAGCGGCCTCGACCGTCTGTTCCTCGATCGCCACCCGCCCGCCTGACACGGCAAGTTTGTTGCGCGGCGAAGCCGAAGGATCGCAACAGGATGCGCCTTTTCGCTTTACAAGCATGCCGCCAATGCGCATAGGCACGGCCATGAACCTTCGTCTTGGCCTTACCCTTCGACTTACACGCCCTTGGGCGTGAGTTGACGCGTCGGTCCTGCGGCGCGCTCGGCGCTCAAGGGGACCCTGCCAGACCAGGCCGAAATCACGGCCTTTCCAGACGAAGACGTAAATCCGAGCGAGAATACCCATGACCATGCTGAAAGACCCCTCGGTCAAGTACCGCCCCTTCCCGCAGATCGACCTGCCGAACCGCCAGTGGCCCTCGCAGGTCATCACCAAGGCGCCGCGCTGGCTCTCGACCGACCTGCGTGACGGCAACCAGGCGCTGATCGACCCGATGGGCGCGGAGAAGAAGAACCGCTTCTTCGACCTGCTGGTCAAGGTGGGCCTCAAGGAAATCGAAGTCGGCTTCCCCAGCGCCGGCGCGACCGAGTTCGACTTCATCAGCGGCCTCGTCAGGAACGACCGCATTCCCGAAGACGTGCTGGTCCAGGTGCTGACCCAGTCGCGCGAAGACCTGATCACCCGCTCGTTCGAGAGCCTGGAAGGCGTCCACGCGGCGATCGTCCACCTCTACAACGCCGTCTCGCCGCTGTGGCGCACCGTGGTGTTCGGCATGGAACCGCACGAGATCAAGGGCATCGCCCAGAACGGTGCCAAGATCCTGCGCGATCAGGCGGCGAAGTATCCGCAGACCAAGTGGCAGTTCGAATACTCGCCCGAGACCTTCTCGACCGCCGAACTCGATTTCTCGATCGAGGTCTGCGAGGCGGTGATGGACATCCTGCAGCCGACGCCGGAAAATCCGATCATCCTCAACCTGCCGGCGACGGTCGAGGCGGCGACGCCCAACGTCTATGCCGACCAGATCGAGTATTTCTGCCGCAACCTGCCGAACCGTGATTCGGCGGTGATCTCGCTGCACACCCATAACGACCGCGGCACCGGTGTCGCCGCCGCCGAACTGGGCCTGATGGCCGGTGCCGACCGCGTCGAAGGTTGCCTGTTCGGCAATGGCGAACGCACCGGCAACTGCTGCCTCGTCACCGTGGCGCTGAACATGTACACGCAGGGCGTAGACCCCGAACTGGACTTCTCGGACATCGACGAAGTGATCCAGACGGTCGAATACTGCAACCAGCTGAAGGTCGCGGAACGCCACCCCTATGGCGGCGAACTGGTCTTCACCGCTTTCTCCGGCAGCCATCAGGACGCCATCAAGAAGGGCTTCGCCGCGCAGGAAAAGCGCAACGACGAGCTCTGGGCCGTGCCCTACCTGCCGATCGATCCCGCCGATCTCGGCCGCGATTACGAAGCCGTGATCCGCGTCAACTCGCAGTCCGGCAAGGGCGGTTTCGCCTGGGTGATCGAACAGGACCAGGGCCTCAAGCTGCCCAAGCGCATGCAGGCACACTTCTCCAAGCACGTGCAGAACCTGGCCGACGAACTGGGCCGCGAACTGCAGGCTGCCGATATCTGGGACGTGTTCAAGCAGGCCTACCGCCTCGACGATCCGCAGCACTTCGCGCTGATCGACTACGAGGAGGCCAAGCGCCCCGACGGCACCCGTGTCTTTGCCGGCAAGATCGGCGTCGACGGCAAGGAGCAGACCGTTTCGGGCCGTGGCAACGGGCTGATCTCCTCGGTCACCGCAACGCTGGCCGAAAGTTTCGGCGTCAGCCTCGAAGTGCGTGACTATGCCGAGCATTCGATGGGCAAGAGTTCGGACGCCCGCGCAGCCGCTTACGTCGAATGCGTGACGCCGGATGGCCGCACCATCTGGGGTGTCGGCATCGACGAGGACGTGGCGACAGCTTCGGTACGAGCTGTCCTCAGCGCCGCAAACGAAGCGCGAATCTGATCAGACAAACGGCGGGGATCGAGACGATCTCCGCCGTTTTTCATTCCGCCTGCCACACCACCGCGCGGATGCGCGAGATGCCAATCGGCGAAGTGGATGGCCGCACCATCACCTTTTCCGCCGGGGTCAGCCGCTGGCGCGGCGAAGATGTCGAGGAAACGCTCCTGCTTGCCGACCAGGCCCTCTACGACGCCAAGCGCGGCGGCCGCGACCGTATCTGTCGCTCGGGACACACCGGGGCCGAAGCCTAGACCAAGAAAGCGCCCATGAAAAAGGGCGGCCCCGGGAGGCCGCCCTTTTCCTGTCTGCCAGAGACTTTGCGCGGGATCAGTCGCCCGTCAGGATACGATCCACGAGTTCCTTCACGGTCGGCGTGTAACCGTTCGAATAGAACGGATCCTGCTTGAACTTGTAAGCCGCATGCCCCGCAAACATCAGGTTCTGGTCGACCGGGCCGCCATGAGCGATGTCCTGCAGGGTCTTCTGAATGCAGAAGCTGCGCGGATCGGCAAGGCGGCCGGTGGTGTAGTCGTCATGGTCCTTCCACGACGAGAAACCGCAGTGCGAGAGGCAGCCCATGCAGTCAGCCTGATCCTGGCGGATCTCGTCGCGTTCAGCCGGGTTCACGAAGATGATCGTGTCGTCGGGTGTGCGCAGGCCATCGGTGAAGCCCTGGGCCGACCAGGCGCGGGCACGGTCGAGATCCTTGGGGGCGACCCAGAAGTTCTTGCCCTTGACGCCGACGTCGAGGCGCACCGTATGTTCGCCCGCTTCCACCTTCGAGTAAGGGATCTGGCGCTCCGAACGGGCCTCCAGATTACGCAGGAACGGGTTGCGCACGGCCGACGAGTAGAAGCCGGTGGGCGAGAAGCGGTGCAGCAGCACGTCACCGGGTTCGAGCGTGCGCAGGTGGTCCTTCCACGCCTGCGGGATCGGGCTTTCCTGCGTCAGCAGCGGGCGCGTGCCGTACTGGAAGGCGATCGAGCCGAGTTCGGGATTATCGATCCAGTTTTCCCAGTCGCGCAGGAACCAGACGCCGCCGGCCATGACGATCGGCACCGAATCCGAGATACCCTCGGCGCGCATGGTGTCGCGCAGCGCCTTCACGCGGGGGTACGGATCTTCCGGCTTCAGCGGATCTTCGGCGTTCGACAGGCCGTTGTGGCCGCCGGCAAGCCAGGGATCTTCATAAACGACCGCGCCCAGCAGGTCGGAAACCTTGTGATAGGCACGCTTCCACAGCGCACGGAACGCACGCGCGGAGCTGACGATCGGCAGGTAGTTGACGTTGAAGCGCGCCGCGATCTCGGACAGCTTGTAGGGCATGCCCGCGCCGCACGTGACGCCGGCAACCATGCCCTTGGTCTTTTCCAGGACGCCTTCGAGAATCGTCTGGGCGCCGCCCATTTCCCACAGGACGTTGATATTGATCGCGCCCTTGCCATTCGAAATCTCGTAGGCACGGCGCACCTGCTCGACCGCGCCGTCGATGGCATAGTCGATCAGCTCCTGGTGACGTTCCTTGCGGGTGAGCGCGCGGTAGATCTGGGGGACGATCTTGCCTTCCGCATCATAGCTGTCCGCATTGACGGCACTGACGGTGCCGATGCCGCCGGCCGCCGCCCAGGCGCCCGAGCTCATGTGATTGGTCGCGGCAACGCCCTTGCCACCCTCGACGAGCGGCCAGACTTCGCGTCCACCATAGACAATCGGCTTGAGACCCTTGAAACCCATCTTCTCTTTCAACTTTCCCCCGGCGTGGCGGGTCGATCAGACCTGCCTTATACGCCCTGTGTGAATGACGCTCACCTGTTTTGCGTCGTCGATTTTCCGGATAGTCGACACGGCACGATACTGGCCGGATCGGGCCGCTCCCCGGTGGCTTCGAACTGGGCGAAATAGCCTTGAAGTTCCGGCTTACGGACAAATTCCGTCAAACGAAACCCCACGGCGCCAAATTCGCAGAAAAGCAGTTGCGGCGACATGCCGTGGCTGTCGCTGGCCCGGTCAGCCTCGACCACCACGACCTTGCCGCCCTTGCGCAGCGCCGGCTGAAGCCGCCACAGGAATGCGTAAGGCTCGCTCACTTCGTGATAGACGTGGACCAGGAATACCCGGTCGAAGCTCTTCTCAGGCAGGCTCGGATCATCACTGCGTCCGAGCTTGATCGAAACGTTGTCGAGCTGTTCGCGCAGCACGCGCTGGCCCAGCCGCTCGTTCGCTCCGCGATCGATGTCTTCGGCGAGCACCCGGCCACGGGTCCCCACCCGCTTGGCAAGCCGGACGGTGTAATAGCCCTCGCCAGCGCCGATGTCGGCCACGGTCATGCCCGGCGCGATCCGGGCGAGGTCCATGACCACTTCGGCCTCGTGCAGGGAGTCGCGCTGGACTTCGCTGCCGAAATCGGTCTCGCTGGCCTTGGAAACCGGACGGTCCGCCACCGGGAAGGCACGCGCCGTCTCCGGCCGCCCGTCATCCGGCGCCTTCTGCTGGCACGCCGCAAGCGCCAGCACAAAGGCCAGCAAAGCGGTTCGACCGGAAAGGGGGCGAGGCAAACGCATGCGGCCCTTTAGCGGTTCGGCCCGCGCTTGGCAAAACACTCTGCCGCAAGCGCCGGGCCGATACCGCCACGGATCAATCGACGTCTTCGACCTCGACCTTTTCACCCGTCACGCGCTGGGACAGCGCGGCGGCCATGAACGGATCGAGCGCACCGTCGAGCACGTCACCCGGCGCGGTCGAAACGACACCGGTGCGCAGGTCCTTCACCTGCTGATAAGGCTGGAGAACGTAGGAACGGATCTGGTGGCCCCAGCCGATGTCGCTCTTCGAGGCATGCTCCGCGCTGGCGGCTTCCTCGCGCTTGCGCATTTCTTCCTCGAACATGCGCGCCTTGAGCATGCCCATGGCAATTTCACGGTTCTTGTGCTGCGAACGGTCGATCTGGCTCGCCACGACGATGCCCGACGGACCGTGGGTGATACGCACCGCCGAGTCCGTGGTATTGACGTGCTGGCCGCCCGCGCCGGAAGCGCGATAGGTATCGATCTTCAGGTCGGCCGGGTTGATCTCGATCTCGAAGCTGTCGTCGATCACGGGGTAGACCCAGACCGACGAGAAGCTGGTATGGCGGCGCGCCGAGCTGTCATAGGGGCTGATGCGGACCAGGCGGTGGACGCCGCTCTCGGTCTTGGCATAGCCATAGGCGTTCTCGCCCTTGATCAGCAGGGTGCAGCTCTTGATGCCCGCGGCTTCACCGGCGTGATAGTCCACCAGCTCCACCTTGTAGCCGTGACGCTCGGCCCAGCGCGTATACATGCGCTGGAGCATCTCGGCCCAGTCCTGACTCTCGGTACCGCCGGCACCGGCATGGACTTCAAGGTAGGTGTCGTTGCTGTCGGCCTCGCCCGAAAGCAGCGCGGTGACCTTGTCGTGGTCGGCGCGTTCGGCAAGGGCGGCCAGCGCGGCGATACCTTCATTGATGGTATCCTCGTCGCCTTCCATCTCGCCCAGTTCGACGAACTCGACGGCGTCCTGCATCTCGCGGCTGATCTCGTTCACCGCACCGATCGAGGCTTCAAGGCGGCGACGTTCCTTCATCACCGCTTCGGCTTCCTTGGGCTTGTCCCACAGCGTAGGATCTTCGACGCGCGCGTTCAGCTCGTCGAACCGGCGCAGGGCACGGTCCCAGTCGAGGAACTTGCGGACCAGCGCGAGGGCCTTCTCGATACGCGCAATGTGGGCCTGCCCTTCGGCACGCATGACTTGAAACTCCCAAGAAACGCCCATGACTCCGGTGCCGCGCATAGCGGACCAGCGACATAAGTAAAGCACGCGAGCCGCCGGATACCGGCGCACGACGCGGGAAAGCGGCGCTATTACCCGCTGAGGGGGGTATTGTTCAAGTGCCGTGAACGGACTTCTCAGCCCTTCAGTTTCTTCACCGCCTCAAGCGTCAGCTTCACATGGTCGCGGTAGTCGAGATCGGAATGGACCATGACGATCTTCCCGTTTTGCGCGATCACATAGCTGGTGCGGTCGGTCATGCCGGCGGGTGCGCCTTCGCGCTTCAACGCAACATCATAGGCCTTGATGACTGCCGGCGAGGCAACGGCAACCGTGAACTTGTCGCGGCAGGCCTCTGTCGAGAATTTCTGAAGCGTGGGCAAGTCGTCGTTCGACATACCAACCACGGTAGCGCCCAGCTTGGCAAAATCGTCGGTTGCATCAGCGAAGGCGTGCGCCTCCAGCGTGCAGCCCTGCGTGAAGGCCTTGGGGTAGAAGTAAAGGACAACAGGCCCCTTCTTCAGCGCCGCCTTGAGGTCGAAGGGCATGACCTTTCCGCCCTTGGCGCCCTGCGTCGAGAAGACCGGCGCCTTGGCACCGACAGGAAGCGCCGCATCGGCCGCGCCGGCGGAAACAACAAGAGCCATGGCGGCGGCGAGAGCGGGAAAAGTCTTGCGCATGGCGCGCAATCTGGACCTTGGGAGGGATGCTGTCCAGCCCCCTTCCCCGGCCACCTTGCGGAGCGTAATTCCCGCAGCTTACTCGATATATCCGAGAACCGTTCCCACTTCGTAGGTCTCGCCGATGGCCGCCACGATCTTCAGCGTGCCGGACGCCGGAGCCTCCACCTCGTTGGTCGACTTGTCAGCCTCGAGCGAGAACAGCGGCTGACCTTCGGCAACCTGGTCTCCATCACTGGCAAGCCATTCCGCGATCTGCCCTTCCTGCATGGAGAAGCCGATCTTGGGGAGCAGGATTTCAACGGCCATGGTCTTTCTCGATCCTTTGCGAATGTCTTTGACCATTGCCTATCGCGCACCCGCGCACCGGCATAGGGCCGAGAGCGCGGGCACATGCAGGTTTCGCCGGTACGATTACATCGCCAGCGCCGCGTTTTCTCGCGCACAGTCCGGTGCGGCCAGAGAAGCGCGCTTTTCGGCCAGTTCCGCACGGGCTGCCGCCATGTCGGCGGCAAAGACGGGATCGGCATTCAGGCGGGCAAATACCGTCGCGGCGACCACGCGGCCTTCCTCGATATCGCTGAGCCAGTGGACATTGCAGATCCGGCGGCTCTCCCCGAAGGCCCGCCCCCGTGCGACAAGCTCCCCAGCCCGGTCCGGCACGAGATCGGCAAGGATCAACCCCATCCCGAAACCGATCGTGCTGTGCCCTGAAGGATAGGAACCATCCTTGCGCAGCACCGCCTCCTGATCCGGCGTGCAGGTCGCCTTGCCGTTTTCCATGAAAGGCCGGGCCCGCTGGTAGCGGTTCTTGGTGGGGTAGCTGGCTAGCCCGAAGTCCATCATCGACTTGAGCAGCAGCGCCTGGACCCGAGGCGTCGTCTCGGGGCCGATGCGCAAGCCGGCCGCACAGGAGAACGTATCGGTGACGCTCGGCGTGAACAGGTTGGCATCGATCTTCGCCTGTTCCCAGCGCGCCGTGCCCTGCATGGCAATCGCGGCACGGGCCCCTTCCTCGTCGCGCGCCATCGCCGCCGATCCCGGCGCCGGCGGCGGCGGATTGAACAGCAGGCTGTTCGGCGCGGTCCCCCGGGGCAGATAGCTGCCGTTACGCATCACAGCCGCCATCGCCGCCTTCGGCGCATCGTCCAGCGGCGAGGCAGACGCCGGCGCGGCAGCGCCCTGCGGTTCGCTTGACGCCACCGCGGATGCACAGGCTGCCAGCGCCGCCGCTCCGCCTAACCCCGCCAGGATCCGTGCCATCTTCATCCGCATAACTCCTTGTCCCGAAACCGGCCGCCTGCCGTCAAACAGGAGGCGCCCAATCATGGGACTAGCAGCTTTAACCCCACCGCCTATCGGGATTTGCGAGCAATTTGTCGGGTATCGCCCCTGCATTGCTGGCGCCGGGTCGATCAGACGGGCACCGTTCCGTCCTCATGCACCATCCAGTGCACGAAGCGATGGAGCGGATACATCGCATCGTGCGGATTGCCGATCGTCGCGGGCCCCGCCTCGCCCAGATGGACAACCCGCTGCGCGCCACCTGCGGCCAAGCGGTCGCGGAATTGCGCCATTCGGTGGAACGGATAGAAACCAACCGTCTGGGTGGCGACGTTGATCCACTTCACCGCATCGTCGAGGCTATCCACCCGCACGACGCTGGCAGTCTTGTTGATGGGGTGGAAGTCAACCGGCTCATCGGACCGGATGACCAGCCCCTTGCCGTCGGTCCGCCCCCAGACACGATAGTCTTGATCCATCAGCATCATGGAATCGACCGCCTCGCGCATGTCGCGGTCGAGCGGGCGCACATCTCCGCTTTCGGCCGCGCGGCGGGCGATGTGATGGTGCAGCCGCGCACAGAAGCGGTCGACGTCTTCCTCGCTGCCTTCCACGAACTGGAAACGACTGGCAACGCAGGCCTCCTGGTTAAGCGTCATGACGTCAGCGGAGCAAAGATCCGCCACACGATCGACGACCTCCTCGTCTACCAGCGCCTCCCGGCCGACGAACGAAACTGAAGTCTTGGGATCAAAGGAAACCAGCTGAAATCCCGGCCCCAGGTACTTGATAACATTACCGATCGCATCACCGCCGCCCCAGGCAACGATTTTGTCGAAATACTGGGGGCGATAGAGCACACGCTCGGTCGCATCGTCGCCGCCGCGCCAGTAGACGGCCGACATCGAGCGCACGACCGGATGATCCGCATCGATATCCGCCATGGTCCGCAGGATCGCGACCATCGTGAAGGGATCGGCACTGCTCATCTTGAACAGGTTCACGCCCTTGACCATCGCGCCTTGCGCCACCGACTTTACCGCGACGCCCGGCGAATTGCCCGGCAGCACATGGATCAGGCGGGGCGCAAAGGCGCGCACGAAGCTCTTGCGGCCGGTGAAGTCCTGCTTCGGCACCCATTCATCGAGTGCGCGGGGATCGGGGAAGTTCTGCTCCACTTCCGCCATGAGCACGCGCCTGTCGAGATAGGCGGCAGCATGACGCGCGGTATTCTCGACGACGGCGCGCGGCAAGATGTGCGTGCGGCACATCCGCTCGATACACTCCTGCATGTGATCGTTGCCGGAGGCGACGAGACGCTGGCCGGTTTCGACAAGAAAGTCGATGACCTCCGCCAGCCGCACGCCGAGCAGCGGCGGCACCTCGGTGCGTGGGGGCACCGCACGGTCGAAAGGTATCCTGGGCGTCGCGAAAGTCACACCCAGGTCACGCGATTTCTGGATCACGTCAGCGCCATGCAGAACCTCTCCGCGCAGGAAGAAGGGAGCCGAAACAAGTTCTTCTGTTTCAGAATTTTGCGTTACAGAGTTCACGCCAGACCTCGCACATAAGCATCGACCGTGCCGGCACAGCCGATCTTGTCGTCGCCTTCCAGATCCGCATAACGGACAATGTTGTCGCGGATCGAAGGACCGTTGTTTCCGCACTTGCAGGGACCATGATCGAGCGAGATCCGGTCGCCGGTAATCACGCCGCCCCAGCGCCCGTCGAGGGAGAGATCGAAGAAAGCGGCACGACCTTCCATTTCACCTGAAGTGTGGTCGAGTGCCCCCTCCACTGCAGCGTCGCCGGACGTGTCGAGCAGCACCGGCACGACCCACGGCGGCACGTGATAGCGCCCGCCCTCGCGGCACCTGGGCATGCCCGAGTTCAGTTCCTGCATCGAATAATTCTGGAAGTGACGATCTTCCGGAATGTTGAAGGTATCGAAAACATACTCCTGATAATCATCTGGAAGTTGCGCACGCTTGAGCCCACCACCGACGTAGATCGAGTTATCCGGGTCGAAATCGGCACGACCATACCCGGCATCCCGCACGGCCTTGGCCACCTGCCACAACCCGCTCCACAGGCCCGAAAGCTGAAGCTTGCGATGGCGGTTCTCGATGATGAACTGCGCCGTCGCCGGGATCGCATCAGCCACCGCCCTGGCCCGCGCGGCAGAGGTTTCCTCGAAAGCCGCGATCTCGCCGGGCCGGGCCGTGCCCTCGGCGATCTTCTTGCGCATCACCACCATCGAAGTCAGCGAACCCACGGTGATCGGCGGCACCGGATAATGCCAGCGCGGCGCCGACGGATCGGCAAACGCCTCATACTGCGCCTGAGCGATGGTCAGGTTCTTCGGCACTGTGGCGACCGGCGCACAACCGACAATCACCCGGTCCTGCGCCGGAGCCACGCCGGATCCCCAGGCAAAGACATTGACCGTGTCACGCCTCGACCAGTCCATGTCCTTTTGCGAGGCGATCAGCATGGCCGACTTGCCGGTAGTTCCACTGGAGCAAGAAATGAAATGGCCCAGCGCCGCCAGCCGCTCGATCCAGTCGTCGATACCTTCGACGCTTTCGAGGTTCAGCCCCTCGATCGGATAGGGCGAAACCGTGCCCAGCCACCCGGTCAGCTTGCCCCACCGCTCCTCCATCAGGAAGGTCTCGGGATAGGACTTATAGGCCGTGTGCGGAAACAGCAGCGGCACCACGTCCGCGATGGATTCGATCCTCTCGATCCCGGCATCGCGGGCGCGCAGGCCCAGCAGCCTGATCCGGCCCCTGCGCTCCTGGAAACGCTCATTCAGCGCGGCAAGCTGCGTTTCCCGCAGTTCCCCGGCGCTGAAGCTGAAGCGCTGCGGATCGGCAATGCGCGCCATGAGCCTGTCGGCCGCTTCTCCCATTCCCATTCTCCCCAATCCTGCCGACCGAAGCTCCCCGCTGGACGCAGGGTTTCGACTCGATTAATGGCATCTTGTGCGTTTCATTATTCACGATTCACTTGGCAGGACAAGCAGGATCGGTTCCTATGGACCGATGAGCGATGCGTGCGACATCATGGACACCCCCGCCCCTGCGGTCAGCGTGCGCGCGGGCCGTCCGACGCGCGAACAAGCGCGCGCACGGCACGAACAGCTTCTGGACTGCGCCTTCGGGCACTTTCTGGACAAGGGGTACGAGCCCACCACGATCGAGGCGATCGCCGCCGAAGTCTCGATGACCAAGCGCACGGTCTATGCCCGCTACCCCGAAAAGGCCGCGCTTTTCCGTGCCGCCCTGCGCCGGGGCATGGAACGCCGTGCCGCCAGCCGCGCGCGGATCGAGGCCACTTATGTGGACAGCCTCGAACAGACGCTGGTCAACATCGCGATGTTGCGGATCGAACTTGCCGGAACCGAGGAAGGCATCAAGCTTCAGAGACTCATCAACACCGAAGCCTATCGTTTCCCGGATATTTTCCAGACCTACTACGAGATCACCGCCCTGCCGACGGTGGAGTTCCTTGCCGACCTGCTGGCAGAGGAAACCGCCCGTGGGACACTGGCGGCTCAAGACCCGATGCTCGCGGCCAATGTCTTCATGAGCATGGTAGTGAGCGGCCCGGTCCGCTTTCTCGCCTCCGGCAATGCGCTCGATGCCGCCAGCGTCAGCCACCGCGTGGCCTTTGCGGTCCGCCTGTTCCTGAGAGGCGCCCTGCCCCGCTGAACCACGCCAGATCAAAACAATAACGGGAGAGAACGACATGGCAGCAACGGCAAAACCGACCCCGCCGCGAAAACGGCGCTGCGTGGTGGTGACCGGCGCAAGCTCGGGCATCGGCCGCGCCGCCGCACAGGCCTTTGCACGCATGGGCTGGCACGTCATCGGCACCGGCCGCGACGAGGCCCGCTGCGACGATGCGGCCCAGCAGATTGCCGCCGCCGCCAGCCGAGAGGCGCGGGTGGACATGCTGCGCGGCGATTTCACGGAAATGCGCGAGGTCCTGCGCATCTCCCGCGAGATCGCCGAGCTGACCGACCATGTCGATGTCCTGGTGAACAACGCCGGCGGTGTCCGCGACGGGTATTATCGCACCTCCGACGGCCTGGAGGCGACATTTGCCGCCAATCACCTTTCCGCCTTTCTCCTGACCCGCGAACTCATGCCGCTGCTGGAGCGGGCCGCGGGAGACAGCGCCCCCGGACTGGTGCGGGTCATCGCGGTCTCATCGGCAGGTCACGCGGCCTGCTCCGGGATGCGCTGGTACGATCTGGCGATGAAGGCGGCATTCGACGCCAATGCCGCCTATTGCCAGGCCAAGCTCGCCAACCTGCTGTTCGCGCGCGAGCTTGACCGCAAGGTTCGCGACAGGGGCATCGTCTCGCTGGCCATGCACCCCGGCCGCGTGGCGTCGAACTTCGCCAGCCACGCCGACCCGCAGATGCAGGCTTGGATGAGAGGGAATGACACCGTGCCGCCGGAGCAGCCAGCCCGAACCCTCGTCTGGATGGCCAATGCACAGGAACTGGGCGGCATGGGCGGGCGCTATTTCCACGATCTCGGGGAGGAGGAGCCGGCGCCTCAGGCGCGGGATGATACCGCTGCCGCGAAACTCTGGGCCGAGAGCGAGAAGATGCTGCAAGCGATTCTCGCATCCGCCTCATAACGGACTGAAAAAGAACCGTCCCGTACCCGCGCCAGTCGAGGGGGTTGGATGTGGCGCGAGTACGGGACGGCGGTGCGACCCGTAAGGCTGTCGCCGGGATGGGCAGAAGGGGAAGTCTGCATTTCCGCGATCACCGAGGCTGTTGTGATCGTTGGCGACAGGCAAGGAATACCGCGCTTCGCAAACGATATCATTAGGACTTTCGACCGGGGGGCAAACGCCTGTGCGACAGGCAACGTCCGGCTAACCATCCCCTGCCCCCGAACCACGATCATGCCGCGCTTGACCTGTCCGGATCGCCAGCCGAAAGACCGCCGTGCGCTATCCCAGGAGCCTTCTCACGATGACTGCCTCGTCCGCCACCCCGACCGTCCCGCGCCCGCGTCGCAGCGCGCTCTACCTGCCCGCCTCGAACGCCAAGGCGATTGCCAAAGCACGCACGCTGCCTTGCGACGTGGTCATCCTCGATCTGGAGGACGCCGTCGCGCCCGAGGCCAAGGACGAGGCGCGCGATGCCGCGATCGCGGCCATTGCACAAGGCGGTTTCGGTCACCGTGAACTGGTGATCCGCGCCAATGGACTCGACACCGAATGGGGCGCGGCGGATCTTGCCGCGATTGCCGGGTCGCAGGCCGATGCGGTGCTGGTCCCCAAGGTCAACGATGCCGCGGATATCGCGCGCTACGAGAATGCGCTTGCCGGCGCGCCGCCGCGGATGCGGCTCTGGGCGATGATCGAGACGTGTGCGAGCGTCGGCAACCTGCCCGCCATCGCCGCCATGGCACACACGACCCGGCTTGCCCTCTGGATCATGGGCACCAACGATCTGGCCAAGGAAATGCGCGCGCAGCTGACGCCTTGCCGAACGCCGTTCCTGCCGTTCCTGTCGATGGCGGTTGCCGCTGC
Organism: Novosphingobium sp. KA1; assembly: GCF_017309955.1. NCBI lineage: Bacteria > Pseudomonadati > Pseudomonadota > Alphaproteobacteria > Sphingomonadales > Sphingomonadaceae > Novosphingobium > Novosphingobium sp. KA1. The sequence continues at coordinate 3,406,186 of NZ_CP021247.1, forward strand.
CCGTGCCAACGGCATCTCCATTCTCGACGGCGTCTGCAACGAGTTCCGCGACCTCGACCTGTTCGAGGCGGAAGCCCGCCAGGGGCTGATGTTCGGTTTTGACGGCAAGAGCCTGATCCATCCTGCCCAGATCGATCCCTGCAACACGGTGTTTTCACCCAGCGAAACCGATCTGGCATGGGCGCGCGGCGTGATCGAGGCTTTTGGCCTGCCCGAAAACCGGGGCAAGGGCGCCATCCGCGTCGACGGCAAGATGACCGAACTGCTCCACCTCGACCAGGCACGACGCCTGCTTGCGGTGGCCGAACAGATCGCTGCTGCCGGCTGATATGAAAAAGGGGCGGTAAAGCCCGCCCCTTTCCCGTTTTTTTTGGATGATCCGGCTTATTCGCCCTGGGCCGGAACCTTGGCGATCTCACCCGCCTCGTTGGCAACGACCTTGAGCACCGCCGTCCAGGCATCGACGTTCTGCTGGAGCGCCGCCGGGTCCACCTTGTCGAGCGTATCGTCGGGCGTGTGGTGCAGATCGAAGTAATGGGTGCCATCCTGCCCCAGATCGATCACCGCCAGGTTCTGGGCCTGAATGATCCCGGAGACATCCTCGCCGCCATCGGCCGCACCGGCATGCGGGGTGATGCCCATCGGCCACAGCGCGGCCTTCACCTTGTCCACCATGGCCTGGTTCTGCGGCGCGGCGGAGAACTTCACCTGCCAGACCTTGTCCGCGCCGAAGTCGCTTTCCATCGCCAGCGCATGGGGTTCGGAGCCATGCATCTTCACATAGGCCGCGTTGCCGCCATTGCTCAGGCCCATTTCCTCGTTACCGGCCCAGAGCACGCGGATGGTGCGCAGCGTCTGCCCGCCCTTCTGCGCGGCAAGCGCGGCAGCAGTGACGATGGCGCAGCCCGAGGCATCGTCGATGGCACCGGTGCCGAGGTCCCAGGAATCGAGGTGGCAGGCCAGCACGATCTTCGGCAGAGAGGGATCACGGCCCGGCAGTTCAGCGATCACGTTGCCCGATGGAGCGTTGGGGAACGGCTTGCCCGCCAGCGTCAACTCCATCTTCATCGGCTGACCGCGGCTGGCGATGCGAGCAATGAGGTCAGCGTCCGGGTTGGAAACAGCGCCAGCCGGAATACCGGCGACACCCTTGGGGAACACCGTCACGCCGGTGTGCGGATTGCGGTGGCTGTCCGTACCGGCCGAACGGATGACGATCGCCGAAGCGCCCTTCTGCGAGGCCAGCGCCGGACCCTTGCGGCGCACATCGCCGTAGGGCCCGTAGCCCGAACCGTCCTGCGCGGCCCGCATGGCGTGATCGACAAACGCGATCTTGCCCTTCAACGAACCATCGGGCTCGGCGCGCAGCGCATCAAGGGTCGGGAAATAGACCATTTCCGCCTTGAGTCCGCCCGCCGGCGTCGGCACCGACATGCCCAGCGCGGCGATCGCCAGCGGCTGGCTATAGGGCGCGGTGAGCACGGCCTTTTCCTCGCCGCGCGTCCACGCGAGCGTGGTGAACGGCTCCACCTTGACGTTCTGGAACCCCAGCGCCTTCAGCTTCGCGTCCGCCCATGCCCGGGCGCGGCCCTCGGCATCCGATCCGGCGATGCGCGGGCCGATCTCGGTGGTCAGCCCCTCGACGATGTCCCAGGCGACGCCCGAACCTTGCGTCGGCGTGGCGAATGCGGGAACAGCGACAAGCGCGGCGGCGGAAGCGGCGAGAAGCGCCGCGCGGGTGAATGAGCGTTGCATGTCAACTGGCTAGCCCGGCTTGGTCATTCTGCCAACGGGGGCATTGCGAAATTTGGGCAAGCCCCGCCTCCGCCGAACGCCCCCTTGAAACTCCCCGGGTAGCCCCGACGTTCCGGCCCCGACGTTCCAGTCATCGTGTCAGGCGGGACATGGCACGCGCCGGTTCCCCGCCGCTGCCCTTGGCAACAGGGGCGCGCGCCTGTAGAGCGGCGCCCAAGACACCCGACATTTCGATCTTACAGACTTTCCATCCAGAGGAATCCGATGGCCGCGCAATACGCCTTCGTCATGAAGAGCATGACCAAGACCTTCCCCGGCGCCCAGAAGCCGGTGCTGAACGACATCAATCTGCAGTTCTACCAGGGCGCCAAGATCGGCATCGTCGGCCCGAACGGCGCCGGTAAGTCGACCCTGATCAAGATCATGGCCGGTATCGACACCGACTTCACCGGCGAAGCCTGGGCGGGCGAGAACATCTCCGTCGGCTACCTCGAGCAGGAACCGGAACTCGATCCGACCAAGACCGTGCTCGAAAACGTCAAGGACGGTGCCCGCGCGACGGCCGACATGGTCGATCGCTTCAACGCGATCGGCATGGAAATGGGCGAGGAAGACGCCGATTTCGAAGCCCTCGGCGCCGAGATGAGCGAGTTGCAGGACAAGATCGACGCAGTTGATGGCTGGACGCTCGACAACCAGCTCGAAATCGCGATGGAAGCGCTGCGCTGCCCGCCGGGCGACTGGCCCGTCGACAAGCTCTCGGGCGGTGAAAAGCGCCGCGTCGCGCTCACCCGCCTGCTGATCCAGAAGCCGTCGATCCTGCTGCTCGACGAACCGACCAACCACCTCGACGCCGAATCCGTCGAATGGCTGGAAAACCACCTCAAGGAATACGCGGGCGCGGTGCTGATGATCACCCACGACCGTTACTTCCTCGACCACGTGGTGGACTGGATCCTCGAACTCGACCGCGGAAAGTACTTCCCCTACGAAGGCAACTACTCGACCTACCTCGAGAAGAAGGCCAAGCGCATGGAGCAGGAGGACCGCGAGGAATCCGGCCGCCAGAAGGCGCTCAAGGACGAGCTGGAGTGGATGCGGCAGACCCCGGCCGCCCGCCAGACCAAGTCGAAGGCGCGTATCCGCAAGTTCGAGCAGCTCCAGGAAGCCCAGGCCGGCCGCAAGCCCGGCAAGGCCCAGATCGTCATCCAGGTGCCCGAGCGCCTCGGCGGCAAGGTCATCGAGGTGAAGAACATCTCGAAGGCGTTCGGCGACAAGCTGCTGTTCGAGGACCTGTCGTTCATCCTGCCGCCGGGCGGCATCGTCGGCGTCATCGGTCCGAACGGCGCCGGCAAGTCGACCCTGTTCAAGATGCTCACCGGCAAGGAACAGCCCGACAGCGGCTCGATCGAGATCGGCTCGACCGTGCACCTGGGCTTCGTGGACCAGAGCCGCGACCACCTCGACCCCAAGAAGAACGTCTGGGAAGAAGTGTCGGACGGCCTCGACTACATGAAGGTCAACGGCCACGACATGTCGACCCGCGCCTATGTCGGCGCGTTCAACTTCAAGGGCGCCGACCAGCAGAAGAACGTCGGCAAGCTCTCGGGCGGTGAACGCAACCGCGTCCACATGGCCAAGATGCTCAAGGAGGGTGGCAACGTCCTCCTGCTCGACGAACCGACCAACGACCTCGACGTCGAAACGCTGGGCGCGCTGGAAGAAGCCATCGAGAACTTCGCGGGCTGCGCCGTGGTCATCAGCCACGACCGCTTCTTCCTCGACCGTCTGGCGACTCACATCCTCGCCTTCGAGGGCAACAGCCACGTCGAATGGTTCGAAGGCAACTTCGAGGCTTACGAAGAGGACAAGCGCCGCCGCCTGGGCGATGCGGCCGACCGTCCGACCCGTCTTGCCTACAAGAAGCTGACGCGCTGACCTTAGCGATTTAGCTGATATTACAAGGCCGTCGTCCCAAAACATGGACGGCGGCCTTGTTCATTTTAAGATCCGGTAAAATGAACAAATGGCAACAGCACGGTTCACCGGTGCGACAGCCGATGGGGTATAACTACTCGTCATAGGATAAGTCGCGGGTCGCCTGCGACAAGTCCGGTTTGGAGACCGGAAGACAATGACAAAGGGTACGACACTGAAGTTCCTCAAGGGTGCGGGTGCAGCTGGTGCCATGGCGGTGGCGCTGACCTCGCTCGCGGCAACCCCGGCGATGGCGGATGACGACCGCCGCGGCAGCGAAACGCGCAGCGAACGCAGCGGCGGCAACGGCAGTTGGCGCGGCAATCGCGGCGCTCCGCAGCAGGCCCAGCAACCGCGTCCGCAGATGCGTGCACCGCAGCAGCAAGGTGGCGGCCAGCCCCAGGCTCCCCGCCCTGATGCCCAGCGGCCTGCGCAGGGCAATGGCGGCAACGCCTGGCGCGGACAGGGCCAGCCGTCGCGCACGCCGGACTGGGCCCGCAATCTGGGCAACAATCGCCCCGGCGCCAACACCGACCGGAACCGTCCTTCCGACAATCAGTCCGGGCGCCCGTCGTGGCAGGGTGGTCGTGACGGCCCTGATCGCGGTCCCGATGGACGTCCTGATCGCGGGCCTGACCGTGGTCCCGATCGGGGGCCCGATCGGGGGGCAGACACTCGTCCCGACCGGGATCGTGACGGGGCCAACCGCTGGAACGACCGCGACCGTGATCGCACCCCCGCATGGAAGGGCGACAGGCAGGGCGGTGACCGCCGCTGGAGCAACGACGACCACCGCTGGGACCGCAACGACTGGCGCCGCGACAACCGCTACGACTGGCGCGACTATCGTGACCGCCACCGCTCGGTCTACCGCTCACGGCCCTACTACGCCCCTTATCGCGGCTATTCGTACCGCCGCCTGAGCATCGGTTTCTACATGAGCTCGATGTTCTACGGCAGTTCCTACTGGCTCGACGATCCCTGGATGTATCGCCTGCCGCCCGTCTACGGCCCCTACCGCTGGGTCCGCTACTACGACGACGTGCTGCTGGTCGACACGTACACCGGCGAAGTGGTCGACGTGATCTACGACTTCTTCTGGTAATTCGAGAAATGCCTCCGAAGTCCCTGCTTCGGAGGCATTTTCATGAACGTAACCGGCAACCGATTGATCTTGTCGAATGCCGCGCTAAGCTGATCCGGCAATGGCGCAAGAACACCATCCAGATTGCGAAGCGCTCGCCCGGATCGGTGCCGATGTTCGTGATCGCCTCTCGCTGATGGCGGCTGCAAGGCGCGTCGCCGTCGATGATGCGGAAATCTATACCATCGCCAACTTCCTCCCTTCCGCCACCTGCCGGCGGCTGACGGCCCTGATCGACGCCGTCGCCTGCCCTTCCCGGCTGGTCGAGGAAGCGAACTGGGAGGGATACCGCACCAGCTACTCCGGCGATATAGACCCCGGAGACGCCACCGTCCGCGACCTCGAGCGGGAACTGGCGCACCTTACCGGGCTCGACACCACCCGCAGCGAATGCGCGCAAGGCCAGCGCTACCTCACGGGGGAATATTACCACGAGCACTGGGACTGGTTCGATACCAAGGCCGCCTACTGGGCGGGAGAGGATCGCAACGGCGGACAGCGCAGCTGGACGGCGATGGTCTATCTCAACGCCGTCGAGGAAGGCGGGTACACCGATTTCACCCGCCTCGGCCTGCGTGTCGCGCCCTGCCCCGGCACCTTGCTCTTATGGAACAACGCCCTGCCCGACGGCACGCCCAATCCCTGGACAATCCACGCGGCCCGCCCCGTCGTGCGCGGGGTGAAGTACGTCGTCACCAAATGGTATCGCGCCCGCACCTGGCAATAGCGATCCTCAGCATTCCTCGCCGTTTTCGGCGGCCTTGCGATTGTCGAGATATTCCATCAGCTGATCGAAGCGGCGGTGCAGCCGGATGATTTCCAGCTGCGTGCGCAAGTTCACCTCATAGTCGTGCCGCGCGGTGATGCGGTCCTTGTCCGCCTGCCGGTTCTGGCTCATCATGATGACCGGTGCCTGGATCGCCGCCAGCATCGAGAGCATCAGGTTCAGGAAGATATAGGGATAGGCGTCGAAGGGCTTGACGCCCAGCATCTGCAGCACGCTCGAATTGAGCAGCATCCAGCCAAACAGCACCACCGCAAAGGCGATGATGAACCCCCAGCTGCCGCCGACCGCCGCCACCTTGTCGGCGATGCGGTCGCCGTGCGAGGCGTGCATGGCCGCCAGTTCGTCGGCATCGGGCCCGACCAGAGTGCCAGCGGCCAGCCGGCCCAGCACCCGCCGATCCTCGGGATCGAGCTCCTCCAGCTTGCGCCCGAGGAGTTCTTCAGCGAGTTCCTCGGGCGTTCGCGGGTTCTTACGCATTCAGGCTAGACTCCGACCTCAGGCGGCCGAAAGGGCCTCGGCGATCAGTTTGCGCGTTTCAGGCACGCCGTAAAGGGCGATGAAGCTGCCCATGCGCGGCCCCTGCGGCGAACCGAGCAGGGTTTCGTAGAGGGCCTTGAACCAGTCACGCAGGCTTTCGAAACCGTAAGCCTCGTTCTTGCCGATCTCATAGACGGCGTTCTGAAGGTTTTCGGCCGTCGCCTCACCGCCCAGCTTCTCCAGCTCGGCATCCAGCACCTTGAGCGCTTCGGCCTCATTGGCGGTCGGCGCGCGGCGCTTCAGGGTCGGCGCGATGAAGTCGCGGTTGGTGGCAAGCGCCGCGCGGACCATCTCGCCCAGTTCCGGGTGCGCCTCGGGACGGGCATCCTCGATGTAGTTGCCGAGGTAGGACCAGACCTGTTCCGCCGTCGCATCCGCGCCCAGCACGCCCACGAGGTTGAGCAAAAGCGAGAACGTCACCGGCACGCTGTCGCCCGCGCCCTCACCTTCGCCATTGGCGCGCAGCAGATGCCAGACCGGGTTGCCAAGCTGCTTGTCCAGCGCCTGATCGGCAAGGTTGCCACGGAACTGCCAGTATTCGTCGACCGCCTTGGGGATCACGCCGACGTGAAGCTGCTTGGCGCTCTTGGGTTCGCGGAACAGGTAGAAGCCCAAGGATTCCTCGGTGCCATAAGTCAGCCACTGCTCGATGGTCAGGCCGTTGCCCTTGGACTTCGAAATCTTCTCGCCGTTCTCGTCGAGGAACAGTTCGTAGATCAGCCCTTCCGGCTTGCGGCCGCCCAGCACCTGCACGATCTTGCCCGACTGGGTGACCGAATCGGTAAGGTCCTTGCCGCACATCTCGTAGTCGACGCCCAGCGCATACCAGCGCATCGCCCAGTCGACCTTCCACTGCAGCTTGGCCTTGCCGCCGAACACCGATTGTTCGACGACCGAGCCGTCCTCGTCGGTGAAGCGGACCATGCCGGTCGCCGGATCGAGCACTTCCACGGGCACCTGCAGCACCACCCCGCTGGTCGGCGAGACCGGCAGGATCGGCGAATAGGTCTTGCGGCGCTCCTCGCGCAGCGTCGGCAACATGATGTCGAGAATGCCCTGGTTGCATTCCAGAACACGGGTCAGCGCGGCATCGAATTCACCGGAATTGTAGCGGTCGCTGGCCGAGACGAATTCGTAGTCAAAGCCGAAACGGTCGAGAAACTCGCGCAGCATCGCGTTGTTGTGATGGGCAAAGCTCTCATGGGTGCCGAACGGGTCGGGAATGCGGCTGAGCGGCTTGCCGAGATTCGCGGCCAGAACTTCGGCATTGGGAATGTTGTCGGGAACCTTGCGCAACCCGTCCATGTCGTCCGAGAAGGCGACAAGGCGCGTGGGCGCACCGCCCGTCAGCGCCTCGTAGGCACGGCGGACCAGCGTGGTGCGCAGCACTTCCTGGAAGGTGCCGATATGCGGCAGGCCCGAGGGACCGTAGCCCGTCTCGAACAGCACCGGCACAAGCTTTCCGTCCGGGCCGAGTTTTCCATTCGGGAAACGCTTGAGCAGCTTCTGGGCCTCCTGGAAGGGCCAGGCCTTGGACACACGTGCGGCTTCGATCAGGGCTTGTTCAGTCATGCGCGCGCTATGACGCGAATTTGCCGCATTTCGCAAGCGCGAAGCTGTGCGGGGAACCACTCGAACGGGGAGCCGTTGTGAATTTTCAGGTCGCAGAAGGACATGGTCAAGTCGTGAAGTACGTCGATACCCTGCAGAAACAGCTCGAAAGCATGGCCGAGGGCTTTGTGCAGGCCCTGCCCAGCCTCGTCATCGCGCTCATGGTGCTCATGGTTACCTGGGCGCTGGCCCGCTTCGCCGTGCGCCTGGCCGACAAGCTGACATCCCGCGCAACGATCCGCAACGATCTCAAGCAATTGCTCGACACTCTTGTACGCCTGTTCGTCTGGATCATCGGCTCGCTGGTCGCCCTGACGGTGGCAGTGCCGAGCTTCACCCCTGCAGGCGCTTTCGCCGGCCTCGGCGTCGGCGCCCTCGCCATCGGTTTCGCGTTTCAGGACATCTTCGAGAACTTCCTCGCGGGCGTGCTCATCATGCTGCGCGACAAGATGAACATCGGCGATTCGATCCAGTGCCAGGGCATCACCGGCAAGGTCGAACGCATTACCCTGCGCGAAACCCATATCCGCCAGTTCACCGGCGAACTCACGGTCGTGCCCAACTCGATGCTGTTCAAGAACCCGGTGCTCATCCTGACCGACGAGCCGGTGCGCCGGAACGAAGTCGTCGTCGGCGTCTCCTACGACAGCGACCTCGACGAAGCCGAGCGGGTGATCCGCACTGCAGTGGAAGGAACCGATGGCCTCGACCTGGCCAAGGGTGTGCTGGTGGTGGCCCAGGAATTCAACGCCAGTTCGGTGGACTTCCTGGTCCAGTGGTGGACGCTGACAACCACAAACGACCTTCGCGTCGTGAAAAGCGCGGTGATCAAGCGCATCAAGGCGGCGCTCGACCAAGAAGGCATCGAGATCCCCTACCCTTACGTGACCAACACCTTCAAGGAAGCCCTGCCGATCGATCGCGCCCACACGCCGGACAAGCGCGCGGCCTGACAAAAAATGAAGCGACCCGCCCTCTATCCGGAGAGCGGGTCGCTTCACTGCGTGACGAAAGCTTCGGCGGATTACGGCCGTGCGATGTCCTGCCACTTCCAGTCGTAGGTGAGCGGCGCTTCGCGGAAGGCGAAGCGGTCGATGTGCCGGGCGACCACGTCGGTCAGCCCCTGCACGTCGTCCCGGTTTTCGCCGGTGATGGCGATGGCGATGCCGGTATCCCCCGCCGCCATCGTCGCCATCGCATTGGGGAAGGTCACCGTGCCGGTGCTGCCTTCCACAGTGGTTTCGAGCTTGTGGCTCCAGTGCTTGCAGAGCTGCAGCACGTACTTCGCGCCATTGGGCGTGGCGACCTCTGCCCCGATCGTGTGGCTCATCCTTCGATCCTTTCGATCTTGCGGGTCGCCTCGTCGAGCGCATCGGCGATCTGGAGGATGATCTCGCGATCGGCACCGTCCTTGGAAAGACGGTCGTGCACGGCCGTGCGCAGGGCATGGATGGCCCGGCGCACCGGCGCGGGATCGACCCGGTCGCGCGCCTCTGCCAGTGCCGACAGGCGGGCCTTGAGCAAGACGGCCTTCTCGGCATCGGCTTCAGCCTGCGTACGGCCTTCCCCGGTCGCCTCGTAGGACTTGCGGGCCCCCTCTTCGGCCGTGGCCGCGATCAGGCCCGCTTCTTCCATGTAGGTCAGCGCCGGATAGACCACGCCCGGGCTCGGCGCATAGTCGCCGCCCGAAAGCGCCTCGATCTCGCGGATCAGTTCATAGCCGTGACGCGGCGCCTCGACGATCAGCGCGAGCAGCAGGATCTGCAGTTCCGCCTGATCGAACAGCCGCTTGCGGCGTCCACCGCCCATCCGGCCACCGCCGGGGCCGAAACCGCCCCCGAAGCCGCCGCCAAAACCTTCACCGCGACCGCCGCGACCGCGTCCACGACCGCCGGGGAAGCCGCCCTCGAAATCGCCGCCGTCGCGGCCGAACGGTCCACGCTCCATGCCGAAACCACCGCGACCACGCATGCCGCGCGGACCGAAGCGGCCCTCACCATGGCGTTCGCCACGAAATTCACCGCGGAACTCTTCGCCGCGCCCGCCGTGTTCGCCACGACTTCCGCGACCCATGCCGCAGTTGTGATGATGCTTCATCGTTCTCTTCTCGTTTCCTATCTTCATGATGGCCTCAAGATATATTTTAAATCGCATTCCGCAAGAAACTAAAATGTATCTTGATGTATTTTTTGAATGAGAACGCCGCTGAAGCGCGCGTTTCCGCCAAAACCGGGCATTGCCGGGTTTCCCTTTCCGTTCCGCCGTGCCTAAGACGGGGCAATGGCCGCCCTCTCCATCCCTGCCCTCCACGCCAGCCACGCAGGCTCCTGGCTGCGCGAGGGTTCCGGCTCGACTCGTCCCGTTTCCAAAGGCGAGGCAGTCACCGCAGCCGCCGACACCCCGCTGCTGATCCTCAACGCCCCGCTCGTCGCCACCCGACTCGGCTACCCCGATCTGTCCGGGCTCGACCTGCTGGAACTGTTTGCCTTCGTGCACCCTGCCCGCTTTGTCGTCCCCACCGCCAAGGGGCTTGCCCACGCCCTGGGGCTCGACGAACCCAAGGGCGATGCCGAGGTGCCCAGGCTGCTTCAGGAGGCTGCCGGGGCGCTGCTGGCAACTTGCGAAAGCGACCAATGGGCCGAACGCGAAGGCGCATGGACCGGCCTGCAATCGCTGGTGCGCATGCGCTGGCCCTGGGCAGGCCTGCTCGGGGCACACATCCGCAAACCGGAACGGGCGGAGCGCTGGCTGTTCACCCGCCTGCCCGAATGGGAAGAGACGCCCGAACTGCCGCAGCCCCGCCAAATCGTGCTCGAACCCGATGCCGTGCTGCGCCGACTGGCCGAACTGACCGGCAGCAACGCCGAACAGCGCCCCACCCAGCAGGCCTATGCCGCCGAAGCGGCCTATGCCTTCGCCCCGCGCGAGGCACGTGGCCGCCCACATGTGGTGCTGGCACAGGCCGGAACCGGCATCGGCAAGACCCTCGGTTATCTCGCCCCGGCCTCGCTCTGGGCGCAGGAATCGGGCGGCACCGTCTGGGTATCGACGTATACCAAGGCGCTCCAGCGCCAGCTCCGCAAGGAAAGCCGCCGCGCCTGGCCCGAGTATCGGCCGGACGGAAGCCAGCCCGTGGTCGTGCGCAAGGGCCGCGAGAACTACCTCTGCCTGCTGAACCTCGAAGACGCGCTGCAAGGCGGCTTTGCGGGCCGCGCCGCGATCATGGCGCAACTCGTCGCACGCTGGGCCGCCTATTCGCAGGATGGCGACATGATCGGCGGCGACCTGCCGGGCTGGCTCGGCACGCTGTTCCGCCAGCGCGGCATCACTGCGCTGACCGACCGGCGCGGTGAATGCGTCTACGCCGGCTGCCCGCATTTCCGCAAATGCTTCATCGAGCGCGCCACCCGCGCCAGCGTCGGCGCCGACCTCGTGATCGGCAATCACGCGCTTGTCATGATCAACGCCGCGCGCGGGCGCGATCAGGCCTCCCGCCCTACCCGCGTGGTGTTCGACGAAGGCCATCACGTTTTCGACGCCGCCGATTCCACGTTCGCCGCCGCGCTCACCGGCGCCGAGGCCATCGAACTGCGCCGCTGGGTGATCGGCCCCGAAAAGAACGCGCGTGGCCGCCGCCGCGGCCTCTCCGCCCGCCTTGCCGACGTCGCCAGTTATGACGAGGCCGGGGCCAAGGCCATCACCGCCGCCTGCGCCGCCGCCGAGTCCCTACCCGGCGACAGCTGGATGCAGCGCATCGTCGACGGCGCGCCCTCCGGCCCGCTGGAAGAGCTGTTCGCCGCCGCCCGCGCCACCGTCTACGCCCGCGACGAGAGCGGCGGACAGGAAGCGGGCTACGGCCTCGAAACCGAAGCCGCGGGCCTCGACGGCCCCTTCGTCGAACGCGCCGAGGCCGCGCGCGAGGCTCTGGCTGAACTGCGGCAGCCGCTGATGCGGCTTGGCCTGCGGCTCGAGGCCCTGCTCGAGGACGGGCCGGACTGGCTCGACGGCCCCGGCCGCGCCCGTATCGAAGGCGCCCGCCAATCGCTCGGCTGGCGGATCGACCTGCTCTCGGCATGGGAAACGATGCTGGCCCGGCTCAGCGGCCCCGCCGATCCCGAATATGTTGACTGGCTGGCGGTCGACCGGTCCGACGCGCGCGAATACGATATCGGCATCCACCGCCACTGGCTCGATCCGATGAAGCCGTTCGCCAGTGTCGTGCTGGAACCGGCCCATGGCGTGGTCATGACCTCGGCCACGCTGCGCGACGGCGAAGGCTGGGAAAAGGCGATCAAGCGCTCGGGCGTGCCCTATATCGAAGTCACCCCGAAACTCTCCGAACATCTCAGCCCCTTCGACTATGCCGAGCAGGCCGAAGTGCTGATCGTCAACGACATCCCGCGCGGCGACATTCCCGCGCTCGCCGGTGCCTACGGCCGGTTGATCGAGGCTTCGGGAGGCGGCGTGCTCGGCCTGTTCACCGCGATCCGCCGCCTGCGCGCCGTGCATGGACGCATCGCCGACCGCCTCGCACGCGGAGGCCTGCCGCTCTACGCCCAGCATGTCGATCCGATCGACACCGGCACGCTGGTCGACATTTTCCGCGACGATCCCGCCGCCTCGCTGCTGGGTACCGATGCCCTGCGCGACGGCGTGGACGTGCCCGGCCATTCGCTGCGGCTTGTCGTCATGGAGCAAGTGCCATGGCCGCGCCCCACCATCCTGCACCGCGCGCGGCGGCTGGCCGGGGGCGGCTCGTCCTACGACGACGGCCTGATCCGCGCCAAGCTGGCGCAGGCGTTCGGCCGTCTTATCCGCAGCCGCGGCGACCGCGGCCATTTTGTCGTCCTCTCCTCGGCCTTCCCTTCGCGCCTCCTGAGCGCGTTCCCGAAGGGCACGCCGGTTCATCGGATTTCACTGGAAGAAGCCTTGCATCGCGTGGCCGCAAGTGTTTCAGGGGAAACCGTCAAGGACGGCAATCACGCCCGCCCGCCGGTTTGACCCGTTCAGTGTGAGCTTGATCCCCGCATGAAAACTCTCGGCATTTTCAGGCACGCCAAATCCGACTGGAACGACGCCCGCCTTCGGGATTTCGACCGTCCGCTCAACAAGCGCGGACGCAAGGGCGCGGCCTTGATGGGCCTGCACATCCGTGACCACGCGGTGAAATGGAACCGCATCCTCGCCTCTCCGGCGGTGCGCGCCGCGCAGACGATCGAACTGGCCGAGGAAGCTGCCGGCGAATCGCCGCCGATCACCTGGGACCGCCGCCTCTATCTCGCCAGTTCGGCCATTCTCATGGACCTGCTGCGCGAGCAGACCACCGATCCCCGCACGCTCATGCTTGTCGGCCACAATCCGGGCCTCGAAGACCTGATCTTCGACCTCGTGCCCGACGACGGGTCGAGTCCGATGCGGGACATGGTCGAGGAGAAGTTTCCGACCGCCGCCTTTGCCGTGATCGAACTGGACATCGAATCCTGGAGCGAGATTACCGAAGGCTGCGGCCGACTGGTGCACCTCACCCGCCCGCGCGACCTGGACCCAGAACTGGGCCCGCAGATCGAATTCTGATGGGCAGCAGGGGCCTCGCGCCGCGCTGATCAGGACAAATGCAACCTCAGGCGGCCAGGGCCGCTGCCAGCTTGTCGCGGATGGCGCGCAGCCGCGCGAGACGTTCGGGCGAAATATCCGCTACGGGCGACGCGGGTTCTGAAGCCGGAGCCGCTCGCAGCCCCGTCGCTTCCGGCACGGTTCCACCTTCCAGCGCCTGCCGGGCACCGCGCAGGGTATACCCCTCGCGGTGAACCAAACGGTCGATCTCGGCGATCAAGGCAACGTCTTCCGGCCGATAATAGCGGCGTCCACCCGCCCGCTTGATCGGCTGAAGCGCCGGAAACTGCTCTTCCCAATAACGCAGCACGTGCTGGCGCACGCCCAGAGCCTTGGTCACTTCGCCAATCGTGCGCAGCGCATCCGCCGCCTTCCCATCGTCAAAACGAGAAAGCGGCGCTTGCGACACCGGATCACGATCCGGATTCTGAGACATGAAATTCGCTCCTTACGGGCCACCGCCCCCAGAGCGGCCATGGTCAGACTTGCGCGATGCGATCCTTGAGCATCTGGCTGGCACGGAACGTCATCACCCGACGCGGCGTGATGGGCACCTCAATCCCTGTCTTGGGATTTCGACCGATACGTTCACCCTT